>NZ_JACVUB010000009.1:0-91602 GCF_016517475.1 Lactococcus sp. S47 | reverse complement strand
CACTGTGTTGATAACGCAGGGGTCCCAGGTTCGAATCCTGGAATTCCCATATTTGGTATTTATTGCATAGGAGATATACCTGTTCCCATGTCGAACACAGAAGTCAAGTCCTTTTGCGCTGGAAGTACTTGGGGGTTGCCCCCTGGGAGATAAAGACGATGCCAAGTTTACATTGCGGATTAGCTCAGTTGGTAGTAGCGCATGACTGTTAATCATGATGTCGTCAGTTCGAGTCTGACATCCGCAGTAACTAAGTCACCTAAGGGTGACTTTTTTTTATTTTATAAATATCATCAATAAATCTTGGCACGCCTTTTTGTGTCAAGGTTTTTATTTACAGCTTTATTGGTAGCGGTTACAATATAATTATACTAGTTACTATGTAAAGGAGTCTGAAATGACTGATACTGTAAACTTAAAAGTACGAGTGCAAAAACTTGGTACCGCATTATCAAATATGGTAATGCCAAATATTCCTATTTTGATTGCCTGGGGGGTGTTGACGATGTTCTTCATTCCTGATGGTTTTACCCCTAATAAAACATTTGCAGCAATGGTTAGTCCGATGCTTGCTTTTCTTATTCCCCTAATGATTGGTTACACTGGTGGAAAAAATATTTATGAACATCGTGGAGGAGTGGTTGGTGCAATTGCGACTTTCGGTTCAATTATTGCCACAGCTAGTCTTTCTCTAGGAGGTCTAAACACTAAAGGAAACGTTCCTATGATTTTAGGTGCAATGATTTTGGGTCCTTTTGGTGCTTGGGTAATAAAAAAATTTGATGACTATGTTCAACCGCATATTAAAGCAGGTCTAGAAATGTTGATTAATAATTTCTCAGCTGGTTTAGTTGGATTTGGACTTGCACTTTTTGCTGTAAAAGTGGTTGGTCCACTTGTAGCTTGGTTAACCGACGTGATGGGACATGGGGTCGACTTTTTAATTGCTAATCATTTGATTCCCCTTGCTAATCTTTTTATTGAGCCAGCAAAAATATTATTTTTAAATAATGCAATCAATCAAGGGATTTTATCGCCATTGGGAATTCAGCAAGTTTCTGAAAATGGAAAATCACTTCTATTTTTATTAGAAGCGAATCCTGGACCAGGACTTGGAATTCTGATTGCTTTTATGCTTTTTGGTAAGGGTTCAGCTAAAGCGACGGCACCTGGTGCGATTTTGATTCAATTTGTCGGTGGTATACACGAAATCTATTTTCCTTATGTCATGATGAAACCTGCGCTCTTTTTTGCTGTGATGGCAGGTGGGGTATCAGGAACCTTGACAAATAATTTACTAGGCTCGGGTCTTGCGGCTCCTGCTTCTCCTGGTTCAATTATTGCAATCACAGGAATGGCATCAGCTAAATCAGCGGGTGGTTTTGTAAATGTCTTATGTGTCTGGTCAGGAATAGCTGTGGCAGCAATTGTTTCATTTCTAGTTGCATCTTTTATTTTAAAGCGAGATAAATCAATGATTGATGATTCTGCTTTTGAGAATGCAAAAGTAGGTGTAGCTGCAGATAAAGCTGTCAGTAAAGGACAAGTTTCTGTCAGCAATAATATTACTGACCAAGTCGATTTCTCTACGATTAATCATATTATTTTTGCTTGTGATGCAGGAATGGGTTCATCAGCAATGGGAGCCTCTATTTTGAGGAATAAAGCTAAGAAAGCAGGTTTGCTACAAGATGTTACTAATGTCGCTATAGCTAACTTAAAAGCAGGTTCTGACACAATTGTTGTGACACAAGATGAACTTGCTCCACGAGCTGCGATAATGGCTCCTGAAGCAATCAGATACTCAGTGGCTAATTTCCTCAATTCACCTCGCTATGATGAAATTATCAGTAGTTTATTGACTACTGATAATGATACAAATCAAACAATAATTACTGACAGACCTGTCAGTAAAAATGAGATAGACTTGAACCAAATTGATGAAGTTGTCTTTGCTCATGATGATTTACATATTGGTTCAAATACAATGGGCAAAGAAACATTAAAAGCAATATTCCAGATGCATGGTGTTAAAATTCCTATTTCTGATGTTGAATTTATTGGTTTAGGAGCATTTAATGCCAAAAATATCATGATTGTTTCAACAAAAGAATTTACGACAAGTGTAAAAAACGAAGCTCCAAATGCTCAACATCTTTTTGTTGAGTCATTAATTACTACTCCTGAATACATCAATATGGTGAAACGGATGAACAAATAAAATACTAGCTGTTAATTGGCAGTCTAGTTATGAGTAGAATTTTAAAAAAGGAATTTTTATGTTTTTAACAAGTCGTGAGCAAAAATTAATCCAGACATTTTTGAAACGTGGAAAGCTTACGATAGCAGAAATGATGGAAATTACAGATACAAGTCGCAGAACGCTTTATCGCGATTTGAACAATTTACAAAAGTCTTTACCAGAAAATATCAGTTTGGAAAATACTGATGAAGGCTATTTTTTGAAAGGGGATATCAATCAACTTACTCAAGCTCATGAATTAATAGACTATTCAATAAGTGAACGTTTGTATGGTGAGTTGCTTTTATTAATTGAAAATAAAGCATCTATCGCTTCTCTAACAGATTATTTTGGAATTAGTCAACCGACAGTAACTAGTGATTTGAAGCAAATTGAGCAAGCTCTGTTTGAAAATGAACTAGTACTAATCCGAGATCGTGGCTTAAAACTTAAAGGGGCAGAAGAAAATATTCGTCCAGTATTTGTGGCAGTGATTTATAATTCAGCAAGCATTCAGGAACTACTTCTTAATCAACTTTCTAACAATAAAATTTTAAGAATAATAGATTTAAATAAATTTAAGCAAGTTAATGAGGCTTTTAAACGTATAGATTTACCTGAAAAAATGACTGACAAAGTCAAAGTTTTAATGCAACTTTTTTGCTTAGTTGTTTTGCTGCGTTTGGATGAGGGGTATTCTGTCAGTAGTGAAACCCTGGGCAGACCAAGTAAGCAAGCCTTAAACTTTGTCAATAAGTTACTGACAGAGTTACCAGTAACAAAATTTGTTGTTTCTGAGATCACTTATCTTGCATCAGTTTATGATATTTTATATTTTGGCTTTGGAAGAGAGCTGCTATTTATGGAAAAATTTGATACCGATTTTTCTTATAAAATTCGCCAACTCATTGATAAAGTTTCAACAATTCTTGAGATAGAATTTGGGAAAGATGACCGTTTATATGGTTTACTATATGCTCATCTCAAAGAATCAGAGATGTTACCAGTCCTCTTTCCTAAAAAAGAAAATGATTTTATCAAAAAGATAAATAAAGATAATCCTGAAATTTATAAAACAGTCAAAGAATCATTAAGGGAGGTCTTTGATAAGAATTTTTCAGAAATGGAAATTGCTTTTATAAGTCTTCACTTTGTGGCGACTCTTGAACGCAGTGACCTAGTTTTACCTTTAAGTGCGGCACTTGTCAGCAGTCGTGGAAGAATTTCTTGCGAATTTATCATGAGTAATTTAAGAAAGAATTTTCCCTTCTTAAAAAAGATAGAACTTATTCAAAGTTCAATCCATATCACTCAGGAAAAATATGACGTCATTTTTACAACAGAGAAAGAGTTAGATTACCTCTACATCAATCCAATGCTAGATCAAAAGAATTTGGAAAATATTCGTCACCAGCTGAGGTTAATTCAACAAAAATCACGAGCACTTACCTCTGATTCAGAAAAAGAAAAGAATTTTTTAAATCTCAATGACTTATTTTCAATAGGCAATGAAATATTAAAATCTTTTGAAATCCTATCTCTTGAAAATAAGGCAGAATTACATGATACTGTAAAACAAATTATTCAGAGAGTAAACCCAGAGGATAGTGGAGAACTCGTTCATTTGGTGGAAGAAAGATTTAAAGAAACACATCTAGCAATTCCAGAAACAAAAATTGCTCTCTTTCACGCAGTTCATTCATCAATCTCAAGTCCAATGTTTAAAATCTTTGACTTAAGTCAACCAATTGAAGGAATAGCAATGGATCATCAGGCTATTCAAATTGGACGAGTTCTATTGTTATTAGCGCCTCCAGAAGTTCCAGAGTATGTTTCCTTTTTATTAGGTAAAATCTCAAGTTCAATTATTGAAAACAAGCTTTATACTAGGATATACGATTCCGGAAATTATGAAATTGTAAGTGAGTTACTAAGAGAGATAATTATCGAAGCTGTTAAACATTATGATGACTAGGTTTACATAAGTTGTAAACCTAGTAAACCAAGAAAGGTAATTTTAAAAATGGAAATTCAAAAAAGTCTGATTAAAATTAATCAAAACTTTTCAAATAAAGAAGAGGCCATAAAATATTGTGGAAGTTTGTTGGTTGATGGAGGTTATGTCAAACCTAACTATATCTCAGCGATGATTGAACGAGATAGAGAATTGTCAGTCTATATGGGAAACTTTATTGCAATTCCTCATGGAACTGATGAATCAAAAAAAGAAGTTTTAAAAACAGGAGTAGCCATTGTTCAAGTTCCTCGTGGTGTAAACTTTGGAACAGTAGAAAATCCTAAGATAGCAACAATGCTATTTGGAATTGCGGGGATTAAAGAGGAGCATCTTGAGCTGATTCAAAAGATTTCAATTTTTTGCGCGGACGTTGACAATGTTGTAAAACTTGCTGATGCTCAAACAATCGAAGAAATTGCAAAATACTTTGAAAATTAATTAAAAAATGGCACAGCTTTTAGTGCCATTTTTTATATTTACCAGCATAATGTAAAAGCTTACAATTGCTTATATAGAGGGATTTTAGAGGATTCTATTTGAACTTTTACTTTCTAAATAAAGGAGCAGTAAGTAAGATGAAAAAAGCAGTACATTTTGGTGCAGGAAATATTGGACGTGGTTTCATAGGTGAAATTTTGAGTAAAAATGGATTTGATATTCACTTTGTTGACACAAATAAATCTATAATTGACGAACTTAATAATCGGCATTCCTATGAAATTGGGATTGCAAGTAGTGAACATGAAAAAATTTCTGTAAAAGCTGTCTCTGGTATTAACAATAGTGAGAATCCTGAGGCAGTCATTGAAGCAATTGCAAAAGCTGATATTCTAACAACAGCGATTGGTCCTAATGTCTTGCCTTATATTGCTGAGCTTATTGCAAAAGGACTTCAGAAACGTAAGGAAGAAAAGGTTCAGAGCCCGTTAGATATTATTGCCTGTGAGAATATGATAGGGGGCTCTGAATTTTTGGAAGAAAAAGTGTCCGATTATCTGTCGGAATCTGATAAACTTTATCTTTCTAAATTTATTGGTTTTCCTAATGCTGCAGTTGACCGTATTGTTCCTGCTCAAAAACATAAAGATGTTCTCTATGTTGAGGTAGAGCCTTTTAGTGAGTGGGTAATAGATGCAAGTCATTTAAAAAATAAAGAAATCAAACTTGAAGGAGTTCATTATACAACTGACCTCGAACCATTTATTGAGCGTAAACTTTTTTCTGTAAACTCAGGACATGCTGCAGTTGCCTATTCTAGCGCATATAAAGGTTATAAAACAATATTAGAAGGTTTACAGGATGAAGAAATTTTGAATATCCTAAAAGCAGTTCAAAAAGAAACACGCGCTTTACTTTTAGCAAAATGGGCTCAATATTTTAAGCAAGATGAGTTAATTAAATATCATGAACTAATCATTTCTCGCTTTTCTAATCCAGAAATTATTGATGAAGTGTCACGCGTGGCAAGAACACCTATCCGGAAATTAGGATATGATGAACGTTTTATTCGTCCAATAAGAGAATTAAACGATCGTAAGCTTTCTTATCAAAATCATCTAGATATTGTTGGAAAAATTTTTGCTTACCATGATGAAAATGATGCTCAAGCCATTCAACTCCAAGAAAAACTAAAAATAACAGAACTCCCAATGCTCATTGAAGAAGTGACTGGTCTAAGCAATCAAAAGTTGATTTTGGAAATCGAAAAGGTTATTAATCACTATAAAAAATAAAATTTGGGAGAGATGATGATTTTTTATTAATACAATTTATGATTCAAAATTTAACCGCTTTCTATTGAAAAAAAAGATAAAAAGTGTTACTATAGAATCATAGAAAAAGCACTGGAATGTGCGAGCTCTTTCATTTTTTTGACCGACTATATTTGTATTGCATAGGGGTTCATGAGACATTCGGTAGCGTAATACCTCGAACGAAAGTAGGGGAAGCTGATGCGAAGCGAGAACACCCACCTGGCGTTTTAGCGGGTTCAATACACGGAAGAGCATACGGCATTCAATCAGTGTTTTTTTGTGTATCAAAAATTAGACAAATCAATAATAAATCTGGGGCTACGGGACTATATATTTAAATAGAACGGCTTTAGAGCTTTAGATTTGTTTTTGCATTCATTTGTTAACAATTTTTGTTAATTTATTCGTTGGATAATTTTTGTAGAATAAAGATACCTCAAATGTGTAGACCTTACACGAATAATAAAAGGTCAGTCTAACTTTGTTTGTACCTAGATATGTACTTCAAACTATCTTTCGATTTTGAAAGCCCATAGTTTAACTTCTATGAGTTTTTTGTTTGTAAAAGGATATGAATCTAAAAGGAGTAAAGATTTATGCTGATTAGAAATTATGAAACAAAAGATTTAGATGAAGTTATTAATCTGTTTAAAAACACTATTTTTGAAGTAAATATTTCTGATTATACTTTGGAACAGATTAAAGCTTGGGTTGACGTTGACACAAAGTTATTTGATGATAATCTTGGCAAAACCTACGCCAGAGTCATTTCTAATCATGAGCAGATAGTAGGATTTGGTAACATTGATGATAAAGGATATATTGATTTATTTTATGTCAGTGCAGATTATCAAAGGCAGGGAGTAGGGCAAAAACTTCTAAATGATTTAGAAAAAAGCTCGAATTATACTAGCTTTATGGTTAATTCATCTATTACTGCTAAGCCCTTCTTTGAAAAAATGGGCTATAAAGAAACAAAAAAGAACTGTGTACACTTGCGAGGGCAAGATTTTGTTAATTTTACTTTAAAAAAAGTTGTTGAATAAAGTTGATTTTATTTAACAACTTAAAATAACGTGCAGGTACTGAGCCACGTAAAAAGCTGATAGGAGTATTGTTATTATGACAACGAAAACAGTTAACAAACATTTGTTTGTATGGTTAGGAAGTTTTCTATTTGGGGGATTTGGGGTTGACCGTTTTATGCGAGGACAAATTGGAGTGGGAATTTGTAAATTGTTATTCAACTGGGCTACTTTTGGAATTTGGTCTTTTGTTGATTGGATTGTAGCCTTGGTCAAGGCTTATAGTACTTACAACGATACTGAAGATATTACATTTATTAATGGTGGATATTCTAGATAAAAGCTCATCTATTTGAGTTCTTTCTCAAATTTCTTTTAGGAGTTTATAAATAAAAAATAGACCAATTATTGGCCTATTTTTTATTTATTTTTATCAACTAAATCTAAAAGGAATTCATTGACACTTGGGTAAATGGCTTCTTCACCAACCATGCTAATAAGTCCAGTTCTCTTAAATGATTCTTTTAATTTAGGATTCATTGAGGCGAAGACGATTTGGCGTTCTTCCTTATGAAAAATACTGTAAATATCAATCAATAGTTTTATAGAAGTGACGTCAATCATTGGTACACCTCTTAGAGAAAGAACAACATTAGTATTTGCTGGAAGTTCATCAATTGCTTGTTTTAACTTGCTACTATTTAAAAAGAAGAGCGGG
Organism: Lactococcus sp. S47; assembly: GCF_016517475.1. NCBI lineage: Bacteria > Bacillati > Bacillota > Bacilli > Lactobacillales > Streptococcaceae > Lactococcus > Lactococcus sp. S47. The sequence continues at coordinate 83,846 of NZ_JACVUB010000009.1, read as the reverse complement.
CCAGAAATATAAATAACTGTCCAGTCAGTAAATACTTCATGATGATTTTGACTGATTCGTTCGGGTTCAATTTGTGAACTATTAATCTCAATTTGGGAAATTTTTACGATAAAGAGTAAGAAACCAACAATGATTCCTGCTAATATTGCAGTACTTAAATCGAAAATAACAGTGATAATCATCGTTACAAAAAATTCGATGATTCCACTTTTTAATTTATTTTTGAATAAGAAACGAATGGCTTCCCACTCGTTCATTCTTACGGCGGTCATGATAAGAACACCAGCAAGGGCACTTAGTGGAATATGAGTCATAAATGGTGCAAATAGAAACATTGAGAGAAGAAGAATAAGGGCGTGAATAACACCAGTTAAGCGAGTTTGAGCACCTGCTTTTATAGCTACACTTGTTCGAGCAATTGCGGCTGTTGCTGGAATTCCTCCGAAAAAGGGAATGAAAATATTTCCGATTCCTTGAGCAACGAGTTCTTGGTTATTGTCCATTGGGTGATTGGTTGCACGGCCTGCTGAGGCACCACAAAGGAGACTTTCGGTCATTCCAAGTACGGTAATGCTTATGGCTGGGATAAGTAGAGTTTTCATGTCTTGAAGATTCAATTCAGTCAAACGTAGATGAGCTTGGGGAATAAGGGTGGTTGGAATTTTTCCTACTAAAGGAATATCTAGTTTTAGAGCAAGGACTGCTAAAGTTGACAGAAGGATAGCCAACAACGAAGCTGGGAATTTTTTACCCCATGATTTAGGATAGAAAATCATTAATAAGATTGTTAAAAGTCCAATAATTGTTGAAGGATAATCAATGTGTAAGCCAGAGATAAATTTCATTAAATCAAAAAAAGAACCTGTAAAATGTTCTATTCCGAAAAAGTTTTTAATTTGTCCGCTGGCAATGATGATGGCAATACCAGAAGTAAAACCTGTTATTACTGGTGAGGGAATAAGTGAAATTAAATTTCCTAAACGGAAAATACCAGCGAGTAATAGAAAGATTCCTGCCATAAAAGTAGCAATAAATATTCCATTCATTCCGTATTTACCAATGAGTGAAATTAAAATAGCCGCCATTGCTCCTGTTGGACCAGAAATTTGATAGAAAGCTCCAGAAAGTGAGCTAATAATTATACCTGCAACAATGGCTGTTATAAGTCCGGCTGCGGCTGTTGTACCACTTGATACACCGAAGGCAAGGGCTAGAGGGAGGGCAACGGCGGCTACAGTAATTCCTGCCATCAAATCTTGTAAGAATTTTCGTCGGTTGTAGTCTTTGAATTCTGAGTTAATAATACCTAAAAATTGTTTAATCATAATAATTCCTTTAATTTTTTATCACAATATTCTATGATAACAGAGATGAGTAATCATATCAAATAATTATCGGACTCGAAATGAAATCAAGATTAGGTAAATTTCTTGTAATTAAAAAACTAGAAAATAAATTTATTACTAATATCTAATGAAAAATAGAAGAATAACTGCTAAAATGATGATAGAGATTTTATTAGGAGAGGAAGATAATGATAATTAAAACAATAAATTTGGAAAACTATAATGAAGTTACTGAACTTATTCGTGAATCTTTTAGTCAGTCAGAACATGGTTATGGTAATGAGGCTGAACTTGTTGATAAAATTCGTAATGAAGAAGGTTATATCAAAGATTTGGAAATTGTTGCTTTTGAAGATGGTAAAATCGTTGGTCACGGTCTTTTGAGTGAGGTAGAGATAGTAAGTGACTCACAAAAATTCAAAGGTTTGGTCTTAGCTCCTCTTGATGTTTTAACTACTTACCAAGGTAAAGGAATTGGGGCAGCAGTATTATTGGAACTTGAAAAAAGAGCAAAAATTTTGGATTATCCGTTTATTAGTATTTTAGGTCATGAAACTTATTATCCTAAGTTTGGTTATGTACCAGCAAGCCAATATCAAATCAAAGCACCTTTTGAAGTTCCTGATGAGAACTTTATGATTAAAGAATTAACTGACGGTGGCTTAGAAGGAAAATCAGGAGTAATTCACTACTCAGAAGCCTTTAACTAAGTAACAATTTTGTTTAAAACTCTTTGTTAGTAACTCTATATTTAAGACTTAAATAATAAAAATTCTTGCATTTTGGTCTATAAATCGGTATAATAAGCTAGTAAGTTGGCCCGGTAGCTCAGTTGGCTTGAAGCACTGCTTCAAGGTTGCGGATAGAAAAATTGCGAAGCAATTTATCATTACTACCACAGAATTTTAGAATTCTAGAAGTGGTCACAAAATATTCAACTTTTTATAAGTTGGCCCGGTAGCTCAGTTGGTAGAGCAGTAGACTCTTAATCTATGGGTCCAGGGTTCGAGCCCCTGCCGAGCCATAAATAGTAAAAGCACTCTAAATTTTTAAAAGTTTAGAGTGCTTTTTTTACTGACAGAAATCTGTCAGTAAAGTAAATAGTCTGAAAATAGTGTATAATATTGTCAAAAGATTTCTGTCAGTAGAACAGGATGTAAGTAGAGGATGTTTTATGGATTTATTAAAAAAATTTAACCCTAATTTAGATAAAATTGAAATTTCATTGATCCGTCAGTTTGACCAACAGGTTTCATCTATTCCTGATATTATTAAGTTGACTTTGGGAGAACCTGATTTTTATACGCCTGAGCATGTTAAACAAGCAGGGATTGCGGCGATTGAAAATAATCAAAGTCATTATACTGGAATGGCTGGTTTACTAGAACTACGTCAGGCAGCTAGTGAATTTATGAATAAAAAATATGATTTATCTTATGCAGCAGAAGATGAAATTTTAGTTACTGTTGGAGTAACGGAAGCCATTTCTAGTGTTTTGTTATCAATTTTGGTTGCTGGTGATGAAGTTTTGATTCCCGCGCCTGCATATCCTGGTTATGAGCCATTAATTACGCTTGCTGGCGGTTCTTTGGTTGAAATTGATACAAGAGCTAATGGTTTTGTTCTTACGCCTGAGATGCTTGAACAAGCGATTGTCGAGCGTGAGGGAAAAGTTAAGGCCGTTATTTTGAATTATCCAGCAAATCCTACAGGGGTAACTTATAATCGGGGGCAAATTAAGGCTTTAGCTGAAGTTTTGAAAAAGCATGAAGTATTTGTGATTGCTGATGAAGTTTATTCTGAACTAAATTATACTGACCAACCGCATGTGTCAATTGCTGAATATGCACCTGAGCAAACAATCGTACTTAATGGTTTATCAAAATCGCATGCGATGACTGGTTGGCGGATTGGATTAATCTTTGCAGCGCGTGAATTAGTGGCACAGATTATTAAGACTCACCAATATTTGGTGACTTCGGCTTCAACTCAGTCACAGTTTGCAGCGATTGAAGCTTTGAAAAATGGTGCTGATGATGCTCTTCCGATGAAAAAAGAATATCTTAAACGTCGTGATTATATTATTGAAAAGATGTCAGACCTTGGTTTCAAAATTATTGAACCAGATGGAGCTTTCTACATTTTTGCAAAAATTCCAGCTGATTTAGAACAAGATTCATTCAAATTTGCTGTGGATTTTGCAAAAGAAAATGCAGTTGCCATTATTCCTGGTATCGCTTTTGGTCAGTACGGTGAGGGATTCGTCCGCTTATCTTATGCGGCTTCAATGGATGTGATTGAGCAAGCAATGGCAAGATTGACGGATTATGTGACTAAAAAACGCGGTTGAGCAATCGGTCAGTAAAATTAAAAATCATTGATAACAGTTAGAAGAGTTGTCAGTGATTTTTTTGATATAATGAAATAAAATATCGAAAGGAGAAAATCATGCGTGATGCCGAAACTCAAGGTCTAGTGCTTTACAGTCGTAATTACAAAGAAAAAGATAAATTGGTCAAGATTTTTACAGAGTCTTTTGGTAAACGGATGTTTTTTGTCAAAAATTTTGGAAAATCGCCTTATGCTAGTTCCTTACAAGCTTTTACTGATGGAAAATTGACGGCAACGATTAATGACGGGGGATTTTCTTTTATCGAGGATGTCAGTGAAGTGGTCGTTTATAAAAATATTAGTTCAGATATTTTCATCAATGCTCATGCTTCTTATATCATAAGTTTGGCTGATGCGGCCATTTCTGATAATCAATACGACCCAGGGCTTTATGGATTTCTAAAGCGAAGTTTAGAGCTTTTAGATCAAGGATTTGATATGGAAGTCGTGACTAACATTTTTGAATTACAAGTTCTTCATCGTTTTGGGATTTCTTTGAACTTCTCAGAATGTGCATTTTGTCATAAAACCGTTGGACCCTTTGATTTTTCTTATAAATTTAGTGGCTGCCTTTGTCCCCAACATTTTGATGAAGATTTACGACGGAGTCATCTTGACCCAAATGTGATTTATTTGGTCAATCTTTTTCAAGAAATATCTTTAGATGAACTCAAAAAAATCTCGATAAAAGCAGATATGAAACTAAAAATTCGTCAATTTATTGATGGGCTTTATGATGAATATGTCGGAATTCATCTCAAATCCAAAAAATTCTTGGACGGAATGTCTGGTTGGGCAGATATTATGAAATAAATCTGTGGATAAGTCGCTAGAAGTTCTGTCAGTAAATTTATCCACAGTGGAAAACTTAAAATTACTGACAGAAACCTCTAAATATTTCTGTCAGTAAAAAATGAGGATAATTTATGGACTCAAAATCATGGGGAAGAGTTTTTCGTGAAATTCGCGAAATGAAAAATTTGTCATTAGCCAAAGTTGCAGGAGATTATGAGAATTCACCAAATTTTATTACTTCAAAGCAACAAGTTTCACGTTTTGAACTTGGTAAATCTGATATCACACTTACAAAAATTTATGAGTTAGTTGAAAATATGGGACTTTCTTTTGAAGAATATCTTTATCATGTCAGAAATTATGAGCTTCCGAGTGGACGAGCACTTTTTGAAGAACTTGGACGATTACAAGAGCTTGGTAATTTCTCTGAAATTGAAAATGTTTATCAGAAATTACAGATGAGATTTATAGAGAGTCAAAATAGAATAGATTATTGGAATGCTTTAGAATACAAGTCATTTTTGGCACAAAAAAACTATAAATCTTATCAGATAAGTGAAGAGGAAATTCAAGAAATTAGTGATGAGCTATTTTCCATATTGGAATGGGGCGAGGCTGAACTCTTTTTATTTAGCGAATTTATTTATTTTTTACCTGAAACTCTTGTTTTTGAGTTTTCAAAAGAGCTGATTAAACGGACAAAGTTTTATCGAAAAATACCAGAAAATAAAGCTCAAGTCATCCTCGTTATTCGAGATTGTACCAATTATTTCATTGAAAAATCTCAGGTGGAGCAAGCTGAAGTACTTCTAAATAGTTATGAAAAATTGATTGAAAGTCCGATTGTTGACGTTTATTCTCGTAAAGAGTATCTATTTGTTGAAGGAAATTATCAATTTTTGATTGGTAACATAGAAAAAGGAAATCAGATTTTTGAAAATTTAGCCATTATGTATGAAAAATTAGGTTATGACAAAGCGGCAAGTTATATGAAAGAAAAACGTCACAAATAAGTGACGTTTTTTGATTTTGAAAATGGAGTGGTAGAATGGATTTGTGATTAGAAATAGAATTTTAATTTCAACTCATAATAGAATATTTGGAGGATTTTCATCATGAAAATTACAATCAAAAGGAACAAAAAAGCAGAAGATGTACGTGCGCACACAATTAACAATTGCAATAGTTGTTAAAATGTGAAAATTCGTCTTTTAAAGGCGAATTTTTTAATAAGGAGAGAAATGATGAGAAAGTTAAATCAGTTTGTAAAGCAAGTAGAAAATGCTGAGAATATTATTCTATATAATTTTTATAATGGAAAATCAATAAAATATTCCAAAGTTAATTTTCCCACGACTGAAAGTTTTATAGCAAATGATGATATTTATGAATTACTAAAATCTGAAGAATTTTTACTTGAAAACTTTAAAAATCCTTATCAAGAATTAGAACGAACCCTTCAACTGATTCTATTAGTTCATGAAGATTGTAATTTTAGATGCACTTATTGTTATGAGAAATTTGAAAAAAGGGCAATGTCATTAGAAACGGCTAATGATATTATTAAATATATAAATAATGAAATCAAAAATAATAGAAGTAAATATGATAAGATTCAACTTTCATGGTTTGGTGGAGAACCTTTATTAAATCTAAAAATTATTGAATATATAAGCTCTTCAGTAATAGAAATTGCACGAAAGAATAAGATTGAATATAGTGCTGATATGACTACGAATGGCTACCTTTTAAATCCAAGAGTTTTTCAAAAATTGGTGAATTTGAAAGTTAAAAGTTTTCAAATCACAGTAGATGGTGGACAAAAATATCATGATAAACAAAGAATACTAAAAAATGGTCATGGAACTTATGAAAGAATTATCAGTAATTTATTATTAATACAAGAAATGATTCCATCTGATATCTTTATTATGTTAAGAACGAATGTTGGAGAAGAAAATTATAAGTTCATGGAGGAGTATATCCATGAATCAATCATAAATTTTGGAAAGTGTGAAAATATTTTGTTCGCCTTTCATAATATTGGTAATTGGGGAGAAAGAAATTCAAAAATTATTGAGAAAGATGTTCGTTTTGAACTGGCTAGTAAAGTTATTGAGCAAGGAGGGCACACGGTTCCGTTTATTTGGTCTATGACCGCTTCCAATTTATGCTATGCTTCAATAAAAAATCACTATGTCATAGGGTCAGATGGATTAGTTTATAAATGTACAGTAGCACTTTATCAAGCTAATAATATTTTAGGTAGAATCGGTAGGGGCGGAAAACTATTAATTAGCGAAAATAAAGAGTCACTTTGGGTAAATTCTACTGAAACTGAAGAATGTAAAAGCTGCTCGGTATTACCTATCTGTATGAATAATCGTTGTCCCTTGAAAAGATTAAATGCTGATAGCTTACAGTACTTTATTTCCTCAAAAGATAAGACTTCTGATATGATTTTAATGTTAGAAAAGCAAAATTTGATTACTTATGAGATTGGAATTGAGGTTTAAAATATGCTCACTTACATTAAAAAAAACAAATTTCAGAATATCATTCTACTTCTCATAATTATCACTAATATGGCTTTATATGTTTATGGGAACTATCTTAAAGTCAATTTGGTTAATGCTCTGATGAAATCAAATATTTCCAAAGGACTCTTTTGGTTTCTTCTTAGCTTAATTATTTTTCTAATCATGATGATTATTAGAAAAATAGAAGTGGTTCAGACAGAAAAAACAACACAAACCCAGTTAAATTTAATCCGTAAAGATATTTTAAAAAATTTGACTTCACTTACTTATCAGGAATTTTCTAAAGAGAGCAAGGATCAATACAATTCGTGGTTAAATAATGATGCAATACTCTTAGACACAGATGGTTATAAAGAAATATATTTCATGATAGAAAATATTTTTCTGGTGCTTTTCTCAAGTTTTGCCTTATTTACTTTTCATTGGATTCTTTTTGCGACAACCCTTGGCTTAGCTCTTATTTTATTGATTCTTCCAAAGTTATTTCAAAAGAAAATGGTCAAAGCGACCCAAGAGGTGTCAAATAGTGCCGAAAAAGCATTAAAAGAAAGTAATGACAAACTCAAAGGGTATGAAGTAATTTATCACAATCGGCAGTTTGATTTTTTTACTTCTCGCTTGCTTCAAGTTTATGAGCAACTAAAAGCGGTAAAAATAAGCAAAGCAAAGTTAGTCTCGACAGCAATGATGTGTACAGTTGGCCTGAGTTTTCTTTCACAGTCCGTAATTTTGGGGGTCAATGCACTTTTAGCTTTTCAGCATATTGTCCTTTTAGGGACATTATTAGTTTCAGGAAATTTTGCTGGAAATATTTTTAATGGACTGAATACCATTGCTGATTGCTTCACTATTGCTTTAGGAACTGATAAATTACTGACGAAATATCCGAAAGTATCAAATCAAAGAGAAAGCAAGTCTGTCAGTACTTTTGAGAAGAAATTATCTTTTGAAAATATTTCGATTAAATTAGGAGATAAGAAAATTACTTATCCAAATTTTGAAATTAAAAAAGGGAAAAAGTACGCAATAGTTGGTGAGAGTGGGTCAGGAAAAACAACATTAATTCAATTGCTCAATGGAGATTTAGAAGATTATCAAGGGACTATTAAGCTGGATGGTTTAGATTACAAAATTATTGATAAAGGGAAGCTACAATCTATCATTGCAACGATTAGCCAATTTCCCTATCTTTTTAATGACAGCTTAAAAGAAAATTTAAAAATGAATCGAGAAATTACTGACGAAAAATTAGAAAAAGTGTTGAAAGAAGTCAAAGCAGAGGACTTTTTAAAAGGCAAGCTGACCAATAAATTTGATAATAATTTATCAGGAGGACAACAGCAAAGAGTGGCTATTGCTCGGGAATTATTAGGAGAAAAACCAATTTTAATTATGGATGAAAGTACGGCTAGCCTTGACAAGTTGACAGCTCTAGCTGTTGAACAAAGTATATTACAAAATCCAAGTTTGACAGTAATTATGATTACTCACCATTTTTATGCTGAAACTCGTCCTTATTTTGATGAAGTCATAGAATTATAAAAATTTACTGACAGATTTTCCGTTAGTAAATTTATCCATAGAAAAAATCACTGACAAATCCGTCAGTGATTTTTAATTTTATTAAACGTGAATTGGTAAGCCATCAGCCAATTCAGCTGTATCCATAATCGCTTCACCAAGTGTTGGGTGAGGTTGGATAGTCAATGAAATGTCTTTAGAAGTCAATCCATTTTCAATCGCTAGTGATAAACCAGAAATCAAGTCAGATGCACCAGGGCCAACGATTTGAGCACCGATTAAGGCCCCTTCTTTAGTTTCAGTAATCAAACGTAAGAAACCAGTCGTATCATTCATTGAAATGGCACGGCCATTTGCAGCAAATGGGAACTTAGAAATTTTAACATCTTTACGGTCTTTAACTGATTCAGGCGTTTCTCCAACTGTTGCCAATTCAGTTGTTGTATAAGCTACAGCAGGCAAAGCAACGTGTAAGTCCACGTCGTCCTCAGCTCCAGCAATCGCAGCAGCAGCAACTTTAGCTTGGAAAGAAGCTTTGTGAGCGAGCATTGGACCAGGAACCACATCACCGATTGCATAAATGTGAGGAACATTAGTTGCATAAGAATCGTCAACTTCAATCAAACCACGGTCAGTCAATTTAACATCAGTGTTGTTCAAGCCGATTAAATCAGTATTTGGACGACGTCCAACAGAAACGAGTAAGTAATCACCAGTCACTGTTTGTTCTTTTCCATCAACCTCAAAAGTCAAAGTTACATCTTTATCAGTTTGAGTAGCTGATTTAGCCATTGCTGAAGTAAAGATTTCAGAACCAGCAGATTTAACGCGATTAGCAATGATATCAGACATTTCTTTATCAAACCCGTTTAAAATGTGGTCCAAACCTTCAACAATTGTAATCTTAGAACCAAGCATACGGTAAGCTCCACCAAGCTCAGAACCAATAACTCCTCCCCCAACAATAATCAAATGTTTAGGAACTTCTGGAAGTGACAAAGCACCAGTAGAGTCAATAATGCGACCACCAAATGGGAAAGAAGGAATTTCGATAGGACGTGAACCAGTTGAGATAATCACATCATTAAATTGCAAAAGTTGGAACCCATCTTCTTGTTCAACATTTATTGTATTGTTATCAATAAATTCTGCAGTTCCTTGAATCACGTCAACTTTGTGTTTTTTAAGTAGCATTTTAACGCCACCTGTCAACTGGTTGACAACTTTATCTTGTTTCCATTTTTGGGCAGATTCCCAGTTTAATTTAACATTTCCGACAGAAAGACCAAAAGGATTTTCTCCTTTTTCTTCCTCCAAAGATTCTTGGTAATGATGACCAATATTAATCAATGCTTTTGATGGGATACAACCAATATTTAAACAAACCCCACCAACATTATCTTTTTCAATAATTGTAACTTTTTTACCAAGTTCAGCCGCACGGATGGCTGCAACATAACCACCAGGGCCTGAACCAATAACAACCAAATCAACTTCTGTTGCTTGTGCACCAACAACCATAATATATCCTCTTTCTTGTAAACATTAGTGTCAACTTGAATTTACAATACTGTAAACTAGTTTTTTAAATCTACGACAGAAAGAAACGAAAAAAATATTTTTTCGTTCCTTTACTAATAAGACAATTAGCGAGTATCCTCTAGGAGACACGCCTGTAATAAATAGATGCTTTAGCACCATTTATTACAGCCTATTAGATTTCCATAAGCATGAACTCAGGGTCAGCCAATAGAGATTTCAAGTAGTTAAGTGATGTTTGACCCAACATTCCATCAATCAAACGGTGATCATAAGTCATAGACAATTTCATGTTTTGTCCGACAACAATTTCGCCTTCACCATTAACAATTGGTTCTTTAACGATTGAACCCAGTCCTAAAATTACGACATCAGAACCATTAATGATTGGTGTAAACCAAGAACCACGAGCAGATCCAATATTTGAAATTGTAATTGTTGAACCTTGCATTTGTTGAGGTTTAAGTGTTCCTTCTCGTGTAGCAGTAGCTAATTCAGCGATTTCTTTAGCAATCTCAAGAATTGATTTAGTTTCAGCTTCATGAATCACTGGAACGTACAAACCAGTTGGAGCATTTACAGCGATTCCAAGGTTGACATGTTCGTGATAAACAATTTCTTGTTTTTCATAGTCAACAGAAGCATTGATATCTGGGAATTTATGAGCAGTAGTAGCCAAAGCTTTAGCAACATAAGCAAGATAGGTTAATTTAATATCTTGTTTTGCAGCAATTTCTTTAAAGACAGCACGATGTTTCACGAGTTTAGAAACTTCAACTTGGTCAAAGTTTGTTACTGGTGGAATGTGTGTATGTTGAGCAGTCATAACTTTAGAAACAACTTTACGAGTTGGATTCATTGCTTCACGTCGATCACCAGCTCCTGCTTTAACGCTTGGCGCTTTTTCAGCAACAGGAGCAGCTGGTTTATCAGCCTTAGGTGCTGGAGCGGCTTCTGGTGCTGTTTGAGCGATAGGAGCGACACTGCCAGATTCAAAAGCTTTAACATCGGCCAACGTTGTGTGACCGTGACGACCAGTTGCAGGAACTTGACTTAAATCAATACCAGCCTTGCGTGCATAATGACGAACAGAAGGCATCGCAAGAATGTGACCAGTAGAAGTTGTTTTAGTCAATGGAGCATTTGCAGGACTTGCAGGACTAGCTGCTTTAGGTGCTTCTGCGACTGGAGCAGGACTAGCAGCTGCTGGAGCAGCCCCATTTCCATTGTATTCAATTAAAGGAGCCCCAACTTCTACAGTCGTTCCAGCTTCAACGAAAAGTTTAGTGACTTTTCCAGAATATGGAGAAAGAATTTCTTGCATGAGTTTATCATTTTGAACCTCTGCAACAGGATCATCTTCTTTAATTTCATCTCCAACTTTAACTAACCAGTTGGCGATATCTCCTTCATGCATTCCTTCACCAATATCAGGCATCGTGAAGATTTGAGCTTCTCCAGAAGGTGCATCAGTTGTAGCAGTATCAGAACCAGCTGTTTCTTGAGGAGCAGGAGCAGCTGCAGAAGAGCCTGAACCGTCACCATCAAACTCAACCAAAGGAGAATCAACTTCTACGGTTGTTCCAGCTTCAACGAAAAGTTTTGTTACGGTACCAGAATAAGGAGAGAGAATTTCTTGCATAAGTTTATCATTTTGTACTTCAGCAATTGGGTCATCTTCTTTAACAACATCTCCAACTTTAACTAACCAGTTGGCAATGTCTCCTTCGTGCATTCCTTCGCCAATATCAGGCATTTTAAAAATCTCAGTCATAGTCAACCACCTCTTTAACTTTATTCACAATATCTTCAGCTTTAACTGCCCAGTCATTTTCTGCTTGTGCAAATGGGAAAATTGAGTCAGGACCACTAACACGTCCAATTGGCGCTTTAAGGTTCAAAACAAAACGTTCTGAAATTTCGGCCATGACATTCGCTGCGATACCGGCTGTACGTTGAGCTTCTTGAACAACGACCACACGCCCAGTTTTTTCAACTGTTTTACCAATTGACTCAATATCAAGAGGAGCAACTGTTCTGAGGTCAAGGACTTCAGCTTTAATTCCATCTTTTTCGAGTTGTTCAGCAGCTTTAAGAGCAAGTGGAACTGTTCCACCATAAGCAATGATTGAAACATCAGATCCTTCTTTAGCGACTGCAGCAGTATCAAGTGGTGTAGTATAGTAACCTTCAGGAACTTCACCTTTAAGTGAGCGATAAAGGTGAAGGTTTTCAAGGAAAATAACAGGGTCGTTATTTTCAATTGAAGCCAGCAATAATCCTTTAGCATCAGCTGGATTTGAAGGCATTACAACACGAATTCCGGGGATTTGTGAAAATAGCCCTTCAATTGAATCCGCGTGCATTTCAGGCGTTTTAGTTCCGATTCCATAAGGTGTACGCACGACAATATTATTTGAACGTGTGTTATTAAAACGGTAACGTGTCCGGCTCATTTGTCCAGCAATTGAGTCGAAAACTTCAAAGATAAAGGTTCCGAATTGGATTTCCATAATTGGGTGGAAACCTTGTGTTGCAAGACCAATTGCCATTCCACCAATTCCTGATTCAGCAAGTGGAGTATTGAAAACACGTTCTTCTCCATATTTTGCTTGCAGACCATCAGTAGCACGGAAAACCCCACCATTTTGTCCAACGTCTTCACCAAAAATGAGTGCATCTTTATCTTTTTCGAGCGCCAAATCAAGCGCTTCTGTAATTGCTGCAATATAAGTTTTTACTGCCATTCTTATTTGCCCTCGCTTTCAAATTTTGCAATTTGTTCTGCCATTGCTTGGCTTGGCACTTCAAGTGTATTTTTAATGAAGCTAGAAATTTTTTGTTTTTCAACATTGTTGGCTTTCTTAATGTCGGCATCAATACCTGCATCAAGTTCAGCAATATAAGCTTCCTCTTTCTCTGTATCCCAAAGTCCTTTTTCAGTCAGGAAATTACGCATACGAACGAGAGGTTCTTTTTTCCACCAAGCTTCAATGTCTTCTTTAGTACGATAGCGAAGTGGGTCATCACCAGCTGTTGAGTGTGGTTCTAAACGGTTTGTAATTGCTTCAATAACAACTGGACCATTTCCAGCTACTGCCCAAGCACGAGCTTCTTTAGAAGCAAGATACATAGCAATCGCGTCCATTCCATCAACTACGATCGAAGGAGCACCTGCGGCCCAACCTTTAGCAGCTAAATGAGGAGCGGCACTTTGGAGACTACGAGGTGTCGAAATTGCATAGCCGTTATTTTGGATAAAGGCAACAAGTGGGGCTTTATAAGCTCCAGCAAAGTTAATTCCTTCATAAGTATCACCTTGTGAAGAACCACCATCACCAGTGTAAACGAAAGCTACAGCATCTTTTTTACGTTTTTTGAGTCCGAGCGCGACACCAGCAGCTTCAACGTATTGAGCACCAATGATAATTTGTGGGAACCATGAGTTTACAGGTTTACCATCATCGGTAGTGTACTCATTACCAAGTTGATGTCCACGAGACCAAAGAAGACCTTTCCAAATTGGCCAACCTTTTGCGTAAATTTGTGGCAAGTCACGGTAACCTGGGAAGAGCCAGTCTTCGTCAGTGAAAGCGAATGATGAGGCCATTTGAGAAGCTTCTTGACCAGCGTGAGGTCCAAAGAATCCCATACGTCCTTGTTTAGCTAATTTCATTGAACGAATGTCAACTTGACGTGCAAAAAGCATACTTTTAAAGAGTTCAACGAGTTTTTCATCAGAAAGTCCTGCACGTTTAAGACCATCTTCGTCAACAATTTTTCCTTCTTCGTTAAGAATTTGAAGCATTGGAAATGTAGTGTCTTGCAGTTCTAGCTGCGCTTTGAAATCTAAGATTTGTTCTGAATTTGACATAATAGATTCCCTTTCTATTTTATGTGTCTATAATTAGAAATTTATCATTTTTTGGAGAAATTTCCTAAGGTTATGCTTGTGAAATAACTTAATCTGTTCGATAGTCAGCTTTGAACATTTCAGAAAGTTCAGTATTTTGAATTGTTCCAAAATATTGTCCTTCTTTATTTGTTTCAAGGACTTCAAGAATTGCTGAAGGTTCAAATTCAAGACCAATAAATTGCTCTTTGATATCTCGCCAATCTCGAACGCCTAAGAAATCTCCTTGGAAATTAATTTCAGTGATTTTACCATTTTCAACATTGACTTGAATATCAATGGCTCCGCCAGTAAATTTAGCGTGATTTTGGAAGGAGAATTTTGGTGATTCGCCATAATTCCAATCCCAAGTTGCAAATTGCTCATCTCGTATTTTTTTGATTGAGCTAAGTTGGTCATCAGTTAAAACTAATTCACCATCTTTTCCTTCGTCTGTGAGATAGTATTTTAATGCGTCAATAAAACTATCTAAGGTTAAGTCCTCAGGGGCAAAATCTTTGATATTTCCCACACGAGCGCGAACTGATTTAGCCGCTTTACTGACAAATTTTTCATCAGAAACATTGAGAGAACGAATCATTGCTTCAACATCAGTGTCCCAAAGGAGGGTTCCGTGATGCATCAAATAACCTCCAGCATAGCGTTGGGCATTTCCCGAAATCTTTTTACCCTCAACTTCAAGGTCATTGCGTCCAGTGATTTCAGCTTTGATTCCAACAGCATGGAGTGCTTCATACATCGGTTGAACAAATTTTTTAAAGTTGACAGAGCCAGAATTTTCGACAGGAACAAAAAATGTGAAACAGATGTTTCCTTCATCATGATAAACTGCACCACCGCCAGATACTCGACGAACAACTTGAACATCATGACTGTCAATGTAGTCTTGATTCACTTCAGCAAAAGTGTTTTGGTTGCGCCCCACAATAACTGCACGTTTATTTTGCCATAAAGCAAAAACAGGCTCAGTTGGTTTTAGGTGATAAAGTAGCCAGCTGTCCATCGCGATATTTGTGTAAGCGTCTTGACCTAGATAGTTAATAAATTGCATGTTTATGCATCCCTTCCAAATCCTTGTGCTTATTTTGTCAAACAAGTTTGACAAAATAACACGCACGATTTAATTATACCCTTTGTGAAACAAAATGTAAAGAGAAATGCTTTACGCTTACAATTACTGTACTATGTGATTTTCACCTCAAAATATTGTGAAATAGATATCATTTGTGACAGATGAAAAAAGACCAGTCTATTTTGACTGGTCTTGGATTTCTTGACGAATTTCGAGGGCACGTTCCGGAAAATCGGTGATGATTCCAGCTACATGTTGTTGAAAAGCTTGTCGTATTTCTGTTTCTTGATTAACTGTCCAAAGACGAAGGGGTCTTTTTGAACTTTTGAGAAGAAGTGGGTGCTTGAAGGCGTAGGTTCTTCGGGGATGAATTCCTGAAATAAAATCTGTTGAGCTGCCTTTATAATGACTTTTTAGGGTCAAAAGATTTTTCGTCAGATAATTAACTTCAGCCTTTGAATCAAAAGTGTGTATTTTTTTTAATGAATCGAAATTAAACGAACTATAAATATAGCTAAAAGGCCATTTAGTTTCTGTCATTAAGTCTGAGAGCTTTTTTTCAATTCCGGGATAGTCAAATTTATCAGTTTTAATTTCGATATTTAAATAACCAGTAAATGATAGGTCTGTCAGTAATTTTAAAACCTCTGACAAAGTTGGAATTTTTTCGTCAGTAAATTTTGGATTGAACCAAGAACCAGCATCAAATTTCTTTAAATCTATAGCATTCATATTTTTGACAAGACCTTTACCATTTGTTGTCCGGTCAATTTTCTCATCGTGAATAACAATTAATTCATTATCGAGTGATAAGTGGACATCAAGCTCAATTCCGTCAGCATGGACACGAACAGCTTCATGAAAAGCGGCCAATGTATTTTCTGGACAGTTGGATTTAGAACCACGATGAGCAAAAACCAATGTTTTAGAAGTGAGGCTTGGCTTGAATTTCAAATTGTTTTTTATTTTTTTTCTGTCAAGAAAATTATGAAGTTTAAAAACTATTTTTGTGAAGCCAGACATTAGTCACTTCCTTTCGATTTGGGAATGATTTTTACTGACAAGGCCATAAAATAAGCACTGATAGGGTCTGTCAGTAAAAATTAAAAATGAGTTTCCTTGTATTCTTCTTCGATTTGGCTGACAAAAAGGTGCATTATTTTATCACGCTTTTCGCCTAGTCTTTTTCCTTCGGTTGTATTTAATAAATCTTTTAACAAAAATAATTTTTCATAAAAATGATTGAGTGTGGAGTTATTTTTTTGACTATGATAGTCTTCTTTAGAATTGTAATCTAAAGGTGGCAGATTTGGGTCATAAAAGACTCGATTTTTTGCCCAACCATATTCAAGTGTCCTTACAATTCCCCAAGCTCCCATTGCATCAAGGCGGTCAGCATCTTGCACAATTTGTCCATTCAAAGAGAGTGTTTTTCTCTCAATTAAATTACTTGAAAAACTCATGTTGTCAATAATCATAAAAAGTTCATCAATGAGCTTTTTATCAATTTTAAGCTCATTTAAAAATTGCGCAACTTTAGCTTTTTGTTTAGGAACATCATCTGTTAATTTTTCATCATAAGTATCATGTAAATAACAAGTTGCTAGAACAAGTTCTTGATTTGCTGACGGCTCTGTCAGTAAAATTTTTTGAGCAAGAGCAACGACCCGTTCAATATGGTCAAAGCCATGTCCATCATTATTTTTATCATGAATTTCTTGAGCAAATCTTTTAATTTTCTTTAAATCAATCAAGTTAAATCTCCAAAATAAATGACTTGAGTTTACACCAGTGTCAACTAAAACCAAATAGTGTAAATTGGTAAATCCTCAAGATTAGTAAGGCTAAGGAAGTAAAATTTGAAAATGAATTATTTGAAATAGTTGATTCCCATTGCAGACTTAACTTCATCAAGAGTTTGACTGGCTACAGCTTGGGCCTTAAGTGAGCCTGCTTTAAGCATATCGTAAACGTAGTCCATATTTTGTGCAAACTCAATACGGCGTTCACGGATTGGTGAAAGTTCGCGGTCAAGAACATCAAGAAGGAAACGTTTTGTTTTCACATCACCAAGACCACCCGCTTGATATTGGGCTTTCATTTCAGCAATTTGCTCTGCATCTTCAGCTTTACCAAAAACGTCAAGATAATGGAAAACCATGTTTCCTTCAATTTTACCAGGATCTTCAACTTTGATATGGTCGGGGTCAGTATACATTGACATCACTTTTTTCTTGAGTGTGTCCATGTCATCAGCAAGGAAAATTCCGTTTCCAAGAGATTTCGACATTTTGGCATTTCCGTCAAGTCCAGGTAAACGACCAGCAGCTTCATTTTCAGGGTAAATTCCTTCTGGTTCAACTAAAACATCTGTGTGATAAGCATTATTAAATGAGCGAACAATTTCTCGTGTTTGTTCAATCATTGGTTTTTGATCATTTCCGACTGGAACATGAGTGGCTTTAAAAGCAGTAATATCAGCAGCTTGAGAAACTGGATACACTAAAAAGCCGGCAGGGATTGATTCACCAAAAGCTTTTTGTGCAATCTCTGTTTTTACAGTAGGATTGCGTTCAAGGCGGGCAAGTGAAACTAAATTCATATAATACATTGAAAGTTCAGCCAGTTCAGGAATTTGACTTTGAATGAAAATGGTTGATTTTTCAGGGTCAAGTCCTGCTGCTAAGTAGTCAAGGGCAACATCACCGACAGATTGACGAATGAGTTCAGGTTCTTTTGCATGGTCAGTTAAAGCTTGTTGGTCAGCTAAAAAGACAAACATATTGTATTTATCTTCATTTTGCATTTTGACACGATTTTGCAAAGAGCCTACATAGTGGCCGATGTGAAGTTTTCCTGTTGGACGGTCTCCAGTTAAAATAGTTGGTTTTGTCATTTTGTTCTCCTTATGTGTGTTTGGATTAGATTGATTATTGAAGAGTGTAAACTGGTTTACACTAAATAAAAAATAAAAAAAGCACCCATAGAACTATAAAAAGTCCTACGGGCGCTATGAGCGCGGTGCCACCGTAAATTTAAAATCAAATGATTTTCTTAGAACTTGTCAAAAAACAAGTTGCTCTGTAACGGAAGCGGCCGTGATTCTTTATTTTTTTAAATCAAATTTATTAGTTAATCACAAGCCCATTCACTTTGCTGAAAACGTTGGTTTGCACAACCACCAACTTCCTAAAGATTTCAAAATCAAAGTTACTTTCTTGTTGTTTTAAATTTTACACTTTTTGTAATGAACTGTCAAACTTTAAAAAGTAGAAAATCAATTTGCTTGAATTCACAATTGCAAAAAGATATACTCAAATTACAAGAGAGAATTACAAATACAACTTAAGTATTCAATTCATAAAGCAATTGCACAGTTCTATTAAGGAGGAAAAAATGAAAAATATCTCTACTGCATCAGCACATTGGGAGGACACTTTAGAAAACGGATTTGGCACAATTTCTGCTGAAAGTTCTCAAATTTTTACAGAAACTCCCTATAATTTCAAAGCACGTTCAGAAAGTCAAGCTCATATTACCACACCAGAAGAACTTTTGGGAGCTGCTCATGCAGCCTGTTTTAGTATGGCATTCTCAATGGTTTTAGGGCAAAAAGGCTTAGTAGCAACTTCTATTGACACAACGGCAGATGTTACTTTTGAAGCAACAGCAGATGGTCCAGCGATTACAAAAATTAAATTGACTAATCGTTCAGTGATACCAGAACTTTCTGAAGCTGATTTTCAAGAAATTGCCAAAGTAGTAAAGGAAAGCTGTCCAGTATCTAAGGCTCTGTCAGGAGTCGATATTGAACTTGAAGCGACTTTAGGCTAGTCTATTTTATAGAATAAAAGAAAAACTAAGTTATTGATGAATAGCTTAGTTTTTTGCATAAACTGGTGAAATAATGACGAAAAATGAGGCCTTTCTGATATAATTTAACTAACAATAAATTTAACAAAGTCTTAACTTAATTAAAATAAGTGGGGTCTCAATGAAAGAAAATAAATTATTATCACCGGCAGCCATTTTTCTGTTGGGTGTGAATTCCATTATTGGTTCAGGAATTTTCTTACTTTCTGGCAAAATTTATGAAGATGCAGGAATTTGGAGTTTACTGGCTATTTTATGTGCTGGTTTATCGATTTTTGTGATTGCTTTTGCTTATGCCAACATGAGTAAGATTTATTCAAAAAATGGTGGAGCTTTTGTTTATGCTAAAGAAACTTTTGGGCGTTTTCCAGGCTTTATTGTGGGAATGGTGACATGGTTGCTAGGTACAGTGACACTAGCTACAGAGGTTTCGGCTTTACTGACAGCAATGAAAATGATTCTTCCAAATCTTAATAGTCGGTTAATTGGCATCATTATTATTTTGGCCTTAGGAATTATCTCCTATTTTGGGAGTTCAATTATTGCTGGTTTAGACAATCTGACTTCTTTTGTGAAAATTGTCTTAGTTCTTGTTTTTATTTTTACTTGTCTATGGTTGGTACGTGGTCTTAATTTTTCAAGTCCAAATTTACTGACAGCTTCGTCAGCAAATTTAGGTGGCTTTAAAGGATTTCTGTCAGCTTACGGTACTGTATTCTTTTTCTTCACTGGCTTTTCATTTCTACCGGTGAATGCTGAAAAAATGAAAAATCCAGCAAAAAATTTACCAAAAATGATGTCCCTTGTCATGTTAACCTGTTTGGCTGTTTATCTGATTATTCAAACCATTACCATTGGGGCATTGGGGCCAGAACTGACTAAAACACTTGTGCCTGCGGCAACAGCTTTTAGTAAAATCGTGGGTAGCATTGGAATTCCGCTCTTTGTTGTCGGAATATGTTTTTCAATTTTTGGTGTTATTGTTGCGACCACTTTTAATACACCAACAATTTTAGCCAGTTTGGCTCAGGCTCATGAAGATGTGCCTATGTTTGTTTCTAAAAATAATCGCTTTGGAACCCCCACTTGGGCAATTATTTTGACGACAGTTTGTGGAATAGCTCTCTTTTTGAGTGGAAATTATGTTTTTCTGAGTGGCCTGACTGTCTTTATGAGTTTTGTTCAATATTTATCAACTGGACTTGCTAACATTAAGAAAAAATTCCTTTTGATTGGAATTGGTTCGGTTCTCTTTTCATTGGTTTTACTGACAAGCTTTACTTTATCCGTCCTAATTTTAGGTTTAGGAATCTTGATATTACTTGTTATGATTTATTTTGTCGTTAAATTAGATGATGATGAACGTGAAAAATGGCTCAAAGAACACCAAGAAAAGTCAAAAGGAGCAGATGTCAATACTGTTAAACGTTTGTAAGTAATTTTTAGAAATTTTATTTTACTGAAGAAAGCTGTCAGTAAAATAAGGAGAAAAATATGACAAAAAAAGAATATACATTTTGGTTGTTGAGCAGTATTTTTTTAATAATTGGTCTAATTTTGCAATTCATCCCCAGTCATTCAATACAAAATGCTAGTTTTACTGCTTTAATAATTGGACTAGTTTTAGTTTTTTTCATTAAGGACAAAAATGAATCGAGAAAACCATTACCCGAAAAGTTTTATCAGAAAAAAGTTTTTTGGGCTTGGATTTTTATTCCACTCTTTGTAATTTTGTTTATTTATTCTATTTTTTTGAAAAAAGAGTCTCCTTATAATTTTATGATACTAATTTTAGTTGTTGATATGATTATCTTTAACTATTTCGGTACGAAGTATAAATGGTAGATAAAAAATACTGACAGCTCAATTCTGTCAGTAAAAAAAACTCGGTTTCCCGAGTTTTTTATTTGTCCATTTTTTCAAAATGTTCGACTAATTTACCAGAAACATCTGATTCCAACATTTTATGAATTTGTTTCAAGGCAGAGGCAATCGCCAATTCACTTGAATTTCCGTGAGCTTTAACAACAGGTGCTTTAAGACCAACAAAAGCAGCTCCACCAGCTCCATCTGTACTCATCAAATCTTTAAGTCCAGACAAAGGTTTTTTAATTAGAGCCCCACCGATTTTAGTGGTGACACTACCAGCCATGATGGCTGATTTTATTTCTTTCATGAGAACAGTTGCTGTTCCTTCAATCGCTTTTAAAATGGCGTTTCCCGTGAAACCATCGGTTACTACAACATCAGCCCCACCTGAAAGTAAATCACGAGATTCAATATTTCCGATGAAGTTGATTTCAGACATAGCTGACAAAATTTCATGCGCTTCTTTGACAGTTGGCGAACCTTTAGATTCTTCGGCACCATTAGAAATCAAAGCAACACGTGGTTTATTGATGCCGCGAACATTTTCAGCGTAATATGAACCCAAAATGGCAAAATCAACTAAGTGGTGGGCCGTATTTTCAGTATTTGCTCCCAAATCAAGCATATCAAAACCGCGACCATCAGCTGTCGGTAAGGTTGACATCAAGGCTGGACGTGACACTTGCTTAATTCTCTTAACCAAAAGTAAGCCGGCGGTTAAAAGTGCACCAGTTGAGCCGGCAGACAAGACTGCATCAGCCTCTCCTTTTTTCACAGCAGTCACAGCTCGGACAAGTGAGCTGTCTTTTTTTGATTTAATGGCAGCAACTGGATCATCATGAAAATCAATGATTTCAGTTGTTTCAACAATCTCACCATTTGTTTCATCGTCTAAAAATTGACGAATTTTTGCCCCATCTCCGTAGAGTTGGAAGGTAACATCAGAAAGTTCTTTCTTTGCCAAGTTTACACCTTTGACAATATTTTCGGGAGCAAAATCTCCTCCCATTGCATCAATTGCAATTTTCATATTTTTATTTTCTCCAAATCAAATAATCTCTCATTAAAATTATAACAAAAAAAGTGACCAGATAGTCACTTTTTTTCACAATAGGAAATCTATTGAATAAAATTATTCTTCATTTAAAATATTTTCAATCTCAACCAGTACAGCATCTTCGTCATTAGAAAGAATGACTTTATCAGCTAGTTCAAGAATTTCAGGCGCTGCGTTACTGACAGCAAAAGAAGAACCAGCGTATTCAAACATTTCCAAATCATTCATTTGGTCACCAAAAACAGCTAAATTTTCAGGGAGCCAATTAAAATGCGCTAACAAATGTGCCAAACCAGAAGCTTTAGAAATACCATTTGGCACGATGTCAATACTAGTAAAACCAGTTGTTGTTGCCCTTACGAAAGAGAGTCTGTCTGTAATCCATTGTTCACAGTCACGCACGTGGTCTTCGGGGAAGTTGGTTGTAACCTTGAGCAGTTTGTCATCAATTTCATCTAAGCGATGGTAAAGTTGACAGTTAGGATAATAAAGTTTTGCATGAGCAAGGTATTCTTTAGAAATACCTTCAGGATAATAAGCACCTTTAAGACCAGAAATTAAATAATCATTTTTGGGACTAAACGGCATCTCTTGCAAGTCATCAATTAATTCTTGAGTTTGAGCAACAGTCAAATCTTTTGCAAAGAGAATTTCTCCTTTATAAGCAACAACTCCACCATTCTCAGCAACAAAAGCCATTTGATCTTTATATTCTGAAAAAACTTCAATCAAACCAAGTAAAGAACGTCCAGAAGAAGCAGCAAAAAGAAGATTTCTATCTTGAATTTTTTTAATTACTTCAGCGAGTTTTTTGTGATTATACGAATGGTCATTGCGCAGAAAAGTTCCGTCCATATCTGTCGCAAAAAGTTTTAAATTTTGATTCATGACTTCTCCCCCAGTCCACTGTTAGCGCTAACAGTGGATGAAAATGAATTCTGTCAGTAAATTTTACTGACAGAACTGTAAACTTGGTTTACACAACAGTGTAAACGAACTAAATAATAATAAATTTAATCGGCCCAGAGTGCTTTTACTTTTTCTTGTACTTCTGCATTATCTAAGAAATCATCATAAGTTTCACCAATACGGTCAATGACACCAGATTTACCAAGAACAACAATGTGATTGGCAATAGTATTAATGAATTCATGGTCATGTGAAGCAAAGAGGATTGAGCCTTTAAATGATTTCAAACCATCATTAAGTGCAGAAATAGATTCCAAATCCAAGTGATTAGTTGGGTCATCAAGAACAAGCACATTAGCTCGTTGAAGCATCATTTTAGAAAGCATGACACGAACTTTTTCTCCCCCTGAGAGGACATTGACAGCTTTTAAAGATTCTTCACCTTTGAAAAGCATACGTCCAAGGAAACCGCGAAGGTAAGTATTATCGTCTTCCTCTTTTGTCAATACAAATTGACGCAACCAGTCAAGAATAGAGTCACTTGTATCAAAATCTTTGGTATTATCTTTTGGAAGATATGAACGAGAAGATGTAACTCCCCATTTAATATCGCCAGTTACGGTCCAATTATCTTCTACATCATCCATTAAAGCACGAAGTAACGTTGTTTGTTGAATATCGTTTTGACCAATAAATACGGTCTTATCACCAGGATTTAAGATGAATGAAATGTTTTCGATAATCACTTCTCCTTCAATCGCAACTGAAAGATTTTCGACACGAAGTAAATCATTACCGATTTCGCGTTCTTGTTCAAAACCAACAAATGGATATTTACGTGATGAAGGAACAAATTCTTCAACTTCAATTTTATCAAGCATTTTCTTACGTGATGTCGCTTGTTTTGATTTAGACGCATTAGCAGAGAAACGAGCGATAAACTCTTTCAACTCGGCAATTTTTTCTTCAGCTTTACGGTTTTGGTCACCTTGCAAGCGAAGAGCAAGTTCAGAAGACTCTTTCCAGAAATCATAGTTCCCTGGGTAAAGTTTGATTTTACCATAGTCAAGGTCAGCCATGTAAGTACAAACATTGTTCAAGAAGTGACGGTCATGGGAAACAACGATAACGGTATTTTCAAAATTAATCAAAAATTCTTCAAGCCAAGCAATTGCTTGAATATCAAGTCCATTGGTTGGTTCGTCAAGAAGAAGAACATCAGGTTTACCAAAAAGTGCTTTAGCAAGAAGGACTTTAACGTGTTCGCCAGAAGTTAAATTGGCCATCAAATCTGTATGTTGTTCAGCTTTAATGCCAAGGTTTTGCAAAAGACGAGCAGCGTCAGCTTCGGCTTCATAACCACCCATTTCGCCAAATTCTGCCTCAAGTTCGGCAGCTTTCATAAAGTCATCATCTGTCGCCTCAGGATTCATGTAAATGGCATTTTTTTCTTGATTAATGGCGAAAAGTTTTTCATTCCCCATCATCACGACATCAAGTGGTGTTTGGTCTTCGTAATCGTAATGATTTTGACGAAGAACAGACATGCGTTCGTTTGGCCCCATTGAGATGTGACCTGTTGTTGGTTGAATTTCACCGTCCAAGATTTTCAAGAAAGTTGATTTACCAGCACCATTGGCACCGATTAAACCGTAACAGTTTCCCGGTGTAAACTTGATGTTTACTTCGTCAAAAAGCTTGCGGTCAGAGAATTGTAATGAAATATCAGATACTGTAAGCATGTATTTTCCTTTTTTATTGATGAGAATAAATCTCAAATATTTTTCGATAAAGTAGTTTGACTACTTTTGTGCTCAAAAATAAGCATTCTGCCCTTATTTTATCATAAATCTTGGACTTTATAAAGCCCACTTTTTTATAAATCTTGACAAGTTTTTCATTCATGTTCTTACAAAAAGACGAAGTTTAGTTTCAATTTAGCGTAATTTTAGCATTACTTAAGTCAAGTTGACTATAATATACTTATTCCAATAAAATTTTTCATAAAGTTTACTCCTAAACAAAAGAATGAGCGGCTGGTTACCGCTCATTTTTTATTTATCGCTATTTTTAATGAATAAAATAATTGAAATAGCTAAAGCCACAAAACCAATTCCATTAAATTCGATAAATGTTATGAAAACATTTGAAGAATATCCCAACTGATTAAAGATAAGCGTGGCGGGAATTCCTATTCCCCAAATTAATAAGGTTAGGGCTAAAAAAATTAAGGCTCCTATAAAATAATTTTTATTCATGTTTTTATTCCTCTCAATCATTCATTTATAGTAAACTCTGACATAATAGTTAAAAGGAGCTGATGTAACTTTATACGCAGTTCTTACTGGACTGCCATACATGTATTGTACCACCTTGTAACGGGTTAGTGTAGTATCTACCCAAATTCCTAATTTACTTAATTTGGACTTGTTGGCACTAATAGTAACAGATACGCTCTTTGTAATTGAGGCAGATAAAGTGAATCCGGTTCCCTGATAGCTTGAACTTCCTGAAGCTGATAAAGTTCTGCCACTAGAAATTGTATAGCTGTTAGCATTCGCCCAGTAGGGGGTAAGAGATGAAATACCTACAAAGCGATTGTATACTCTAACAGATGAAATTTTAGTGGTAATTGTTGTAATAGGCGCATCCATTCCTAATGCTTTAATGTGATTAGAAGCTAGGAACGTTCCACCAAGCATAAAAAGAACTCCTAGAATTTTGATTAGTTTCTTTTTCGTCTTCATAACGTTTTCTCCGATTTCTATCTAAAGATTTAGCAAAGTCCAATGAAATTGGGAGAAAATTTCACTAGACAGAGAGAGGGAGTAACTTGAGATCGTAAAGTTCTCGCTTTTGTTTTTTCATACTTTTATTATAATCCAAAAGTCAAGTCTAACAACAAAAAAGCCGTAGTGTTATCACTACGGAAATATTACAGGTTTTTATTCAAAAAATGCTTGTTTCGCTTACCATAGAAATCTTTTAATTTCTCTTGACCCAATAAGTCAAAAATAGCGAGCCCATTTCTAATCTCTGCTAAACCTTCATTTTCATCAACAAAGGAATAATTATAAAATCCAATAGCCATTTTGTGCAAGACTTCAAGATAAAGGTCAATTCCTGCTCGGTTTGGTTTTTCTATCATCTTCAAAATCTGTTGACTCAGCTTTTTTTCACCACGTGAAGATAGAATGACTAAAGCTCGATAAAAAATTTGGAAAATTCGACGACGATATTTATAAATCCCAAAATAATTTTGATTCTTTTGTTCAAAATTACTCATTAACGACTGGATTGTGAGAGTATCCAAATTATCTAATACAAAATAAGCGATAGAAAGCTCGAAATAGCCCCATGAAGTTACTTCTGTTAAAAGTTTAACGACAAAATTTATCTCCGACAATGTAAGTTTCTCAAATCGTGATTTTACAGATAAAGCTAAATAAGAAAAGCCTGATTCTTTGGCCTCTTTATAGAGTGACTTTAATTTTTTTTCGTCTTGAGCAAAATCTGCCTCCTCAACTTCAAATAGAAACTCTTCTTGAAAGTCAGGAACGAAATGATTAATTACAAGTTCATATTCTGCTAAACTGACATTCATTTCTTGCAACATCACATCAACTTTTTCAAATCCCATCATGCTTAATCCACGTTCAAAACGACTCAATCCAATTTTGTCGATACCCACTCTTTGAAAATAGGATAAAGGCAATCCTTTTTGTTTGCGGATTAACCTAAAGTTTTTTCCATAACCTGTATATGGCATTGCTTCTCCTTGATAAGTAAAATATTTAACATGATTATACAGTTTTTTGTAATTTTTGTCATCAAAAAAACTGTTAAGTTTTGATTCAAGGCTAGAAGATATAATGATAAAATTTTTTGTATGTTTAATACATTAGTAGGAATTCAAGTTTTATTTTAGCCTAGTTTTAGTAAAACTTAAGTCAAGTTGACTATAATATACTTATTCCAATAAAATTTTTCATAAAGTTTACTCCTAAACAAAAGAATGAGCGGCTGGTTACCGCTCATTTTTTTATATTTTTTCTAATGCTTGCTCTAAATCAGCAATCAAGTCAGTTACATCTTCAATACCAACCGATAAACGAATGGTTCCTTTGGAAATCCCTGCACTAGCAAGTTCTTCGGCATTCAGCTGCTGGTGAGTGGTCGAAGCAGGATGAATGGCCAATGATTTGGTATCTCCAACGTTGGCTAGAAGTGAGAAAATTTCAAGATGATCAATCAAATCACGCGCTTTTTTCTCATCTTTGTCTTTGAGTTCAAAGGTAAAGATAGATCCAGCGTCTTTTGGATAATATTTCTGATAGAGCGCATGATAGGAATTACTTTCAAGCAGAGGATGGTTAACAAGTTCCACCTTAGGATGATTGTCTAAAAATTCTACAATCTTTTTAGTATTGGAGATGTGACGTTCTACCCGGAGTGAGAGTGTTTCTAGCCCCTGTAAGAAAAGCCAAGAATGAAAAGGCGATAAAGCCGCACCCGTATCACGTAATAAAATAGCTCTAATCCGAGTCACAAAAGCAATTTCACCCAATTCGGCAAATTTAATCCCATTGTAGCTTTCATCAGCTTGTGTAAAATCAGGAAATTTACCATTTGCCCAATCAAAGTTTCCGCCATCAACGATGACTCCACCAATAGAAGTACCGTGACCGCCAATGAATTTCGTTGCTGAATGAACAATTACATTAGCACCATGTTCAAATGGTTTAAAGGCCACAGGGGTAGTAAACGTTGCATCAACAATAACGGGAATTCCATGTTTTTTAGCAATTTGACCAATGGCATCATAATCAATCACATTATTTCCCGGATTGCCCAAAGTTTCATAATAAATAGCTTTGGTTTTTTCATCAATCGCCTCTTCAAAATTCTTCGGGTCATCTGGATTGACAAATTTAGTTGTAATTCCATATTTTGGTAAAGTCCCAGAAAAAAGGTGGTAGGTTCCACCATAAAGGGTACTTGCGGAAACAATATTATCACCGACTGTAGCGATATTCAAGATGGCATAGGTAATAGCGGCTGAGCCAGAACCAACACCAAGGGCTGCACTTCCACCTTCAAGAGCTGCGATGCGTGCTTCAAAAACATCGTTGGTTGGATTTCCTAAACGTGAATAAATAGCTCCAGGATCTTGTAAAGCAAAACGAGCTTCGGCATGGTCTGAATTGTTAAAAACGAAAGAAGTTGTTTGATAGAGCGGAACGGCGCGTGAACCTGTGACAGGATCAGGGACTTGTCCTGCATGGACTTGCAAAGTGTCGAATTTATAATTGTGATTAGTCATAGTTTTTTTCTCCTATTTTCGAAAATTTTAGTTAGTATAAAAAATAGTCGTTAATCACATTCGTTGATTATTCGTCAGCAATTCTTGAACCATAGCTTTCTCCTTTAGCTATAAAACTTATTATAATTATAAGAAATTCAGAAAATTCTAGCGATATGATTTTTTAATGGAGCTGATAGAACTTTTAAAAGTAGAAATAAAAAAATACAACTCAAGGTTGTATTTTTATTGATTGTGCTTTTCAAAGTAACGCATTGTAATAAGAAGAGCTTTACGAAAGATTTTTGGATGTTTACGAGCAACATTTACCATGAATTTATCACCGAAAGAGTGGAGGTAGCGAAGGCTCGGTTTAATCTCTGTCGCAGCTTTATAAAAAACTTCAGCTAAATCAGAAGCTTTAGCACTATTTTTCATAAAACGGTCAAGTCCTGAAGCAACAGAATTTACCAAAGGTTGGTAAGCAGAGTTTGAACTCATATTCTTTTTAGAATTTTCTAGGGCAATATTTCCCCAGCTTGACTGAGTTCCACCAGGTTGAACACAAACTGAACGGATACCAAATTGGGAAACTTCGAGGTCCAAAACGTCAGACCATTGTTGAAGGGCGGCTTTTGTAGCGTGATAATAAGCACCAAGTGGCATATAGACATCTCCACCAATTGATGAAATATTAACAATTCGTCCATAATTTTGAGCTCTCATTGTTGGTAAGACAAGTTGAGTTAATTCAACCGCACCAAAGAAGTTGGTTTCAAACTGATTGCGAATTTTAACCATTGGGATTTCTTCGGCTGGTCCGTATTCGCCATAACCTGCATTATTGATGAGGACGTCAATATGACCTGCCTCATCTAAAATTTTTTTCACAAAGGCTTGGTTTGATTCAGAGCTAGTAACATCTAGTTTTAGTGCTTTGATGTTGTTCTCGTATTGTGGAATTTTTTCAACGCGGCGTGCCCCAGCGTATACTTTCCAACCCCGTTTGGCAAAAAGTTCTGCTGCCTCAAATCCCATTCCATTTGAAGCACCTGTGATTGCAACAATTTTTTGTGTCATCTCTTTAGAGTCCTTTCAATTTGTCTGTATCTTGTTTTCATGATTTTAAAAGTAATTATACCACTTTAGTAAATCAAAGGCTAAAAAAACTTCCGCGGAGTAAACGGAAGTTTTAGGAGTATTTATGAAAAAAGTTTATTTAGGAGTATGGAAACTATTATACGTTATAATGCTGAAATGAAACTTAAATGAAAAAGAAAATGTTTTTGTATTTTTAGAATCCCTTTTCTATAAATCAATTCTAACTATAAGGACCTGATGATTGAGTGATAATGCTAGTTTGAAGCATTCTTAGTAAGAAAGTGATTTTTTATAAATGGTTTATAGAATAAATTGTACAGCGTTTAATTGGACTTGCTCTCTGAAATAACGTAAAATTGTAGTGAGGAGGACGGTTACAATGAGTAAAAATTATAAAAAAATCCTAGTCGCAATTGATGGATCTGAGCAGGCAGAAGAAGCGTTAAAAGAAGCTATTGTCCTTGCTAAAAGAGACAACTCACAATTATTCGTTTTACATGCGACGGATAAAAACAGTATTTATGCAGCTGGTAACCCAGTTCCTGTGGTTCCTGCACCAGCTATTCCAGTAGTTCCAGCAGTTCCTGTACTTGAAGAAAGTGCAGATAATGAAGCTAAAGAAGTTTTAGACAAAGCTTTGGCAATTATCAATAATGAAGTGAAGTTTGAAGAAATTCGAGTTGATGGTTCGGCAAAAAATGAAATTGTCGATTTCGCTAAAGAACATGAAATTGATATGATTGTGATGGGCTCTTCAGGAAAAGGCGCTCTTGACCGAATGTTGCTTGGCTCTACAGCAGTTTACGTGGTTAAACATGCACCTTGTAGTGTAACAATCATCAAATAAATTAGATAGATTTCAAGAATCGGCAAGCATTTGCTGGTTTTTTTGTATTTTAAAAATAAATTCCTTGACAATGAAATTCTTTTCGTTTACAATTGTAAACATAGAAATGAGAAAGTTGGATTGAACAATGAAAGTTACTTTTAAAACCCTTGATGGACGTACAATGACTAAAGAATTTGCTAGTGTAGATGAATTCGTAACACTACAAAATCGTGAAATTCCGGCAATTGATGATTCAGCGAAAGTTCTTGAAGTTGTAATTTCTGGACAAGTTGAAGAATTTAGTGGAAATGTTGCTGATTTGTATTTCAAACTTAGTAAATAAGAATCTGAAATCGTGAATGGAGGAGGAAAGATGACAGATTATGTTTTTAAGGCAGGTCGTAAAGATTTGGCACCTCTTTTGTTATTACATAGCACGGGTGGAGATGAGCATCAATTAGTAGAAATTGCTGAAATGATTGCCCCTTCACATCCTATTTTGTCAATTCGTGGACGTATTAATGAGCAAGGAGTCAATCGTTATTTTAAACTCCGAGGCTTAGGTGGTTTTACTAAAGAAAATTTTGATCTTGAATCTTTAGATGAAGAAACAGACTGGTTGACGGATGAGGTCAGTTTGTTGGCTGAAAAACATGACCTTGACGTCCATAAAATGATAGCTATCGGTTATTCAAATGGTGCAAATGTAGCTTTGAATATGTTTCTTAGAGGAAAAATAAATTTTGATAAAATTATTGCCTTTCATGGGATGCAATTGGAAGACTTTGAACAGACCGTTCAACTTGATGATAAGCATGTCTTTCTAAGCTATGCACCAAATGATATGATTGTTCCTCAGAAAAACTTTGGTGATTTAAAAGGTGATTTGGAAGATTCAGGCTGTCAGCTTGAAATATATGAAAGTTCACTTGGTCATCAATTGACGCAAGAGGAAGTTTTAGCCGCTAAAAAATGGCTTACAGAAACAAAATAATTTTGTATTGAAAAAATTTCAGTGCAAAGTAACTAAATAGGAGAAAACAAATGGCTGAATTAACAAAAATTGAAACAAAAATACCTGAAAATCTTACTCTTGGTGGTGTTCACCACGTAACAGCAATCACCTCAAGTGCTCAAAAAATCTATGATTTTTTCACAAATATCTTGGGTCTGCGTTTAGCAAAATTAACAGTCAATCAAGATGACTATGAAACTTATCACCTCTTTTTCACAGAAGAAGATGGGCATGGAGCTGATATGACTTTCTTTGATTTCAAAGATATTCCTAAAGGAAATCATGGAGTTAATAATATTGAACGTGCTTCATTTCGTGTACCGACAGATGCGTCCTTAGATTATTGGACTCGTCGTTTTGACAATGCCCATGTTAAACATGGCGAAATTTCTAGTAAATTTGGTCAAAAAACCTTAGAGTTTGAAGATTTTGATGGTCAATTGTATCAATTGATTTCTGACCAAAATAATAGTGGGGATGATTCAAAAGGACGTTCTTGGCAACTTTCTAATGTTCCGCAAGAACATGGAATTACTGGGCTTGGTCCTGTTTTTGTAAAAGTTGAAAATGCCGAAAATCTTCGGACCATTTTGGAAACAGTTTTTGGCTTCCGTTACGCTGGGCAAGAAGCTGATTTACATCTTTTTGAAGTGGCGAATGGTGGAAATGGAGCAGCTTTGATTCTTCAAGAAGCTGGTGAAAAAGAAGCTTACGCTTATCAAGGTTATGGTACGATTCATCATTTAGCTCTGGGAACAACAAATCCTGAAACTTTAAACTATTGGATTGAACGCATTAAGGCTTTCCGTTTGCCACATTCTGGTTTGGTTGACCGTTTCTATTTCTCAAGTGAATATGTCAGAGTAGCACCAGGAGTTCTCTTTGAAATTGCGACTTACACACCAGGGATTGGGGCATTGGACATGGCAAAATCAGGTCTAGGAGCCGTTGATTCTTATGAAGAAGCTCTAATTACTTCTGGTTTCTGGATTGACCAAACTAAGGAAGAATCAGGTTTATCTTTGAGCTTACCTCCTCATTTATTCCCAGGAGATGAAGCTACTAAAGCGAGAACAGCCGCAAGTTTACGTCCATTGGACACTTCAGATGCTCATCGTGACCGCACAAAAGATGAACTATGGACTGTTGAAAAAGTATTGGAACACAAAGCTGGAACTCCGGCTGAAACAGTGCAATAAAGGAGAACTGATGAAATCATATCAAGCAAATGAGCTCGACGAAAAAACAGTCTATAAACTTCTGTCAGGCAGTATTGTTCCACGCCCAATTGCTTGGGTGACCAGTCAAAATCTCGAAGGTCTAGTTAATGTGGCACCCTTTAGTTTTTTCAATGTTGCTTCGTCAAATCCACCACTTTTATCCATTTCGTTTACGGGAAATAAAGATAGTTTGAATAATTTATTGACGACGAAAGAAGCAGTGGTTCACCTTGTGAATGAGGATAATGTGGAGCTTATGAATCAAACGGCAGCACCATTAGCGGAGCATATTAGTGAAGCGGAAGAATTTTCACTTGAACTTGTCCCTTCTCAGAAAGTTCAGGTTCCAAGTTTAAAGGAGTCAAATGTTCGTTTAGAAACTAAATTGTATCATCATTTACCTTTAGGAGAGAGTGGGCATTTAGTTCTTCTTGAAGTTGTCAATTTCTCTTTTGCAGAGGAACTATTGGATGAGGAAAACTTTCATGTCAATCTAAATAAACTCAAACCAGTTGGGCGTTTAGCGGGTGATGATTACAGTACCTTAGGAAATCGATTCAGCCTTTTACGACCTAGATAAATAAAAAACTTACTGATGATTGGTCAGTAAGTTTTTATTTGCTTTAAAAATAAAAAAATAACCCGAAGGTCATTTTTATTATTTAACTTCTTTAAAGATTACGTGTTTACGCAATTTTTTAGAGTATTTTTTAAGTTCCAATTTGTCTGGAGTGTTGCGTTTGTTCTTTTGAGTAAGGTACAGACGTTCACCAGATTCTTTATGTTCAAGTGTAATATTTACGCGCATGATAGTCCCTTTCTATAACTTTTGTCGAATTATTTAGTGTCGCGAACTTTGCGGCCTTTGTAGTAGCCTTTAAGTGAAACGCGATGTGAGTGACGGTAGTCACCAGTAGTTTCGTCAAAAGTAACAGTTGGAGCTGTCAATTTGTAATGTGTACGACGACGATTTTTCTTTGCTGATGAAGTGTGACGTGCAGGTACTGCCATTGTTTTTTTCCTCCGTAGAATTTTATCTCGTTCTTGCAGAGTGCAAAAACGTACTTTATTAGTATAGCATAAATTTTCAGAAATGCAAGTTTTGTAAAGTAAAATTACTTGACAAATTTTTGCAAACCTTTCTGTCAGTAAAATTTGAGTAAGCAAAAGTACTGACAAATATCTTTGACAACTAAAATGATAGGGCCTTTAGCGCAAATTTGATAAAATAGAAGTAACTTAACGGATAACTTAAAAATTTAAGCTCAGCTTCGAAAGAATCAAAGCGGCGTAAGGAGAAGACAATCAGGTCGTAAAAACTCCTCACAAAGCAGGGCAATGTTCTAGGACAATTAAATTTTTAAGGAGAAATGAATGAAGAACTGGAAAAAACTGATTCTTGTTTTTGTCATTGCAGGCGTGGCATTGATTGCTTACTTTGGCTTTAATCAGCCTTTTTTGGCACGCTTAATTGTTACAATTGCTGGGGGAGTCTTGGCTTTCTCAATGCTGATTGAAATGATTAAAACTTTACGGTCTGGCTCTTATGGTGTTGACTTATTGGCCATCACGGCCATTATTGCTACTTTACTAGTGGGCGAATATTGGGCCTCTTTGATTATTATTCTCATGCTTGTTGGAGGTGAGAGTTTAGAAGACTATGCAAATGGTCGAGCTCACCGAGCTTTAGCTGCTTTATTAGATAAGTCGCCAGATATTGCTCATGTGCAAAAAGGAGATAAGGTGGTCGATTTACCGATAGACCATGTGGAAGTCGGGAGTCATTTATTGATTAGACCGATGGAAATTATTCCAATTGACGGGAAACTTATTTCTGAGGCAGTGGTACTTGATACAGCGTCATTGACGGGTGAAACCAAGCCGAATGAATTAGTAAAAGGTGATCCTGTTCTTTCGGGAGCTATCAATGGGAATTCTAGTATCCAGATTGAAACTACGGTGATAGCGGCAGAATCACAGTTTCAAAAGATTGTAGAACTGGTTAAAGAAACGGAGAAAACTCCAGCTCAATTTGTACGCCTGGCTGATCGTTATGCGGTTCCTTTTACAATTATTGCCTATCTTATTGCAGCAGTTGCTTACTTTATTTCTGGTGACCCAGTGCGGATTGCGGAAGTTTTAGTGGTTGCAAGCCCTTGTCCATTGATTCTGGCAGCTCCTATCGCGTTTGTTTCGGGAATGAGTCGCTCTAGTCAAAATGGAGCATTAATCAAAAATGGAACAGTCATCGAAAAATTAGCAAAAGCTCGGGAAATATTTTTAGATAAAACAGGTACAATTACTGAGGGGACAATTAAGGTTGACAGTCTAAAACCAATAGGAACAGTAGATGAAGTAGAACTTTTACAGTTGGTTTACACGGTTGAAAAATCAAGTGGTCATATTTTAGCAAAAGCTGTTGTTGAATATGCTGAAAATAAAAAGGTTCAACCATTAAAATTGACCTCTTTAACTGAGGTTGCTGGACTTGGTGTGATTGGAGAAATCGAAGGTCAAGAAATTAAAATTGGGCGAAGTTCTTTTGCTTTTGCACCTGATAATCTCAACTATGAAACAGCATTTTATGTGAGTAAAGCAGGTAAATATGTTGGGGCGGTCACATTCTCTGATACTTTAAGACCAGAAGCTAAAGAAACAATTGCTCAGATGAGAAAAATTGGTCTTGAAAAGATTACAATGTTGACGGGTGACAATCAACTTGTTGCTGATAAAATTGCGAGCACTGTTGGAATTGACAATGTTTATGCAGGTTTGATGCCAGATGAAAAATTAAAATTTATTAAAAATGCGACGAATAGACCAGTAATTATGGTTGGAGATGGAGTTAATGATGCTCCAGCTCTAGCCACAGCAGATGTTGGAATTTCGATTGGTGTGGGCTCAGGTACAGTTGCGAGTGAAGCGGCTGACATTGTTCTATTGCAAAATGACCTTAGGAAAGTGACGACATCTATTGAAATCAGTCGTGATACGTTAAAAATTGCTAAACAAGCGGTCATGATTGGGATTATCATTTGTATTATTTTGATGTTTATTGCAGCTCTGGGAGTGATTCCAGCTGTGATTGGAGCTTTGTTCCAAGAGATCATTGATGTTGTTTCAATTCTCTATGCGCTTCGGGCTTTAAGAGGATAAATAAAAAATTTACTGACGGAATGCTTAAAAGTCCTCTGTCAGTAAATTTTTTTATTTTTTTAGTAATTTTATTAGATGTTCTAGTTCATCAAGATTATCAAAGTGAATGGATAAATTCCCTTGATATTTTTTATTTGCTTGAATCTTAACCCTATTTCCCAATTTTTTCATCAGTTCTTTTTCAGTTTCGTCAGTAAAAAGATTGATATTTAATTTACTGACAGATTTGTCAGTAACTTTTTCTTCACCATAAATAATAGCTTCAAGTGCTCTGACATTGAGCTGCTCTTTAATTATTTTATCAACGAGCTCTAATTGCTTTTTAGGATTTTTTTCAGCTAAAAGTGTTCTAGCGTGAGCAGGTGAAATCTCTCGATTTTCAACATGCTTCAAAATTGTGTCAGGCAAACCAAGTAAACGAATAAGATTAGAGACATAAGACCTTGATTTTCCAAGGGCCTTAGCGATTTGATCGTGGGTCATTCCCAATTTGTCAGCCAGTTGTGCCAAGCTTTTGGACTCTTCTAGGGGATTGAGATTTTCTCTCTGCAAATTTTCTAAAATTGAGAGAGTCATCATTTCTTCATCAGAATAGCTTCTAATAATTGCTGGTATAGTTTCTAAACCAGCTAATTTTGAAGCTTGAAACCGACGTTCACCTGCTAAAAGCTCATAGCCAACAAGTTTTGATTTACGAACGATTATGGGTTGTAAAACGCCATTTTCTTGGATAGAAT
Organism: Lactococcus sp. S47; assembly: GCF_016517475.1. Lineage (NCBI taxonomy): Bacteria > Bacillati > Bacillota > Bacilli > Lactobacillales > Streptococcaceae > Lactococcus > Lactococcus sp. S47. The sequence continues at coordinate 47,661 of NZ_JACVUB010000009.1, read as the reverse complement.
TAGCCAATTCTTTTAATTTATCCTCATCAAAAACAAGACGAGGCTGGTAAGGGTTTTTTACAATTGTTGACAACTTAAGTTGAGTGATTTGTTCTACCATATTTTTCACTTTCTGTCAGTAAATTTTATTGTGCTCTATTTACTGACAGATTTGTCAGCTCCTCTTTTTTTGTTCATCAATCCATTCTTTACGACTGTGGAGTGCTTTTTCATATCTTCCCATATCATCAGGACGGAAATAATCAGCATTTTTAATTTTATCAGGTAAGTACTGTTGGTTTACCCAGTGATTAGGAAAATTATGAGCATATTGGTATTCTACAGACCTTCCTAAATCCTTTGCCCCAGCGTAATGGCCATCCTGTAAGTGTGGTGGGACAGCAAGATTTCCATATTTTCCTAAATCAGCAATGGCTTCATCCATCGCTAAATAAGCCGCATTTGATTTAGGGGATAAAGCCAAGTCAATAATGATATTGGCAAGGGGAATCCGTGCCTCAGGAAAACCGAGTTTTTCGGCTGCTGATAATGCTGAAACCGTATGAAGTGCGGCATCAGGATTTGCTAAACCAATATCTTCATAAGCCATAACGGTTAAGCGCCGGGCTAGACTCTGCAAATCTCCGCCCTCAATTAAACGAGCCGCATAGTGTAAACTTGCGTTGACATCAGAACCACGAATTGACTTTTGTAAAGCAGAAAGCAAGTCATAATGAGCATCGCCATCTTTATCAAAAGTTGCAGCTTTTCTTTGCAAAGAATTTTCCATATCATCTAAAGTGACATGGTGTTCTTCTGAGGAAAGAACGGCTAATTCTAAGGAATTAAAAGTAGAACGTAAATCCCCATTAGTTGAATGAATTAAAAAGTAAAGTGCATCATCGTCAATGGTCACATCAAAATCAAATCCACGTTCTTTATCTTGTAAACTTAGGTTTACAGCAAATTCTAAATCTTCTGGTTCTAAAGGTTTTAATTCAAAAATCTGTACGCGAGAACGAATCGCTGGAACAACTGAAAAATAAGGGTTTTCGGTTGTTGCTCCAATTAAAATAATTTGTCCGTTTTCTAAAAGTGGTAAAAGAAAATCTTGTTTAGGTTTGTCTAGGCGATGAATTTCATCAAGTAATAAAACAAGCTGACCAGAAAATTCGGCTTCTGAGGCAATTTCTTGAAGTCTTTTTTTAGTGTCTGTCGTTGCATTAAATGTCCGAAATGCGACATTCATTGTTCCAGCAATCGCTGAAGCAATTGAAGTTTTACCAATGCCAGGAGGTCCGTAGAGAATCATACTTGAAAGAAGTTGAGTTTCGACCATTCGGCGAATGATTTTTCCTTTACCAACTAAATGTTTTTGTCCAACAATTTCATCAATATTTCTTGGTCTCATTCGTCTTGCAAGATTTTGTGCCATATTATTCTCCAATCCATAGGTTTACAACAAATGTAAATCTGGTTTACATAAGGCTTTTGTCTAGATAGAAGGCGAGAATGCAATCATCAATATATTCACCATCAATGAAAAATTCTTTTTTCAAACGTCCTTCTTCAACAAAGCCTAATTTATTATAAAGTTTCAAGGCTGCTGGATTTGAACCCATCACTTGAATTGTAATTTTTTTGAATCCTTCTTTTTTTGCAAAATCAATAAAGAAGTTTATTAGTGTAGTAGCTACGCCCTTACCTCTGGCTTCTTGTGCTGTCATAATGCCAAAGGTGACAGTATGTCTTCCAAATTCAGATTTGTGGCGGGGGCCGTAATCAAGTATTCCAAGAATTTCATCATTTTCTACTGCCAGAAAATAAGTGGTTCCAGTCATAATTTTACCGATAATTTTTTCTGCTGAGGAATCCATGACATGTGGAGTTGAAGCTAGGGTCCAGTTTTCATTTTCCAATTGAGCAACTTTGACAAAGTCACGTGGTTCTATTTTTCTAATTTCCATTAAATCTTTCTCCAAATTCTAAAAAAATATCTATTTACACATTATAAACGTAAAAAAGCTATTAAATGAACTGATTTATTAAGTCTTGCGACTTTTCTAGAGCAAATTTTTGTTATAATTATTTTAACATAATATAAAGAGGGTGTGAACAATGGCTAAATTTGGATTTTTAGATGTTTTGGAAGAAGTTTTAGAAAAAGGATTTACTTATGATTTTGAAATGAATTGGGATAAGCGTAATTTTGCGGTAGAAGTCAGCTTTTTACTAGAGGCAGAAAATAGTTCTGGAGCGCTTTTGACTGATGCAGAAGGAGTAGAATCAGCAGAAAATATCGTCTATGAGGATGCAGTTTTATTTTATAATCCCGCTAAATCACGTTTTGATGAAAATGATTATTTGGCAACAATTCCTTATGGTGAAAAAGGCTTATCTCGTGAATTTTTGGCTTATTTTGCTCAATTTTTACAAGAAAGTGCCGATCAAGGCTTGGATGATTTAATGGACTTTCTAGCTGATGAAGCTGCCGAAGAATTTTCAGTCAATTGGGATAAAGAAGCTTTTGAAAATGGCATTGCTGATTTATCTGAAACAGACTTTTATAAGTATCCAAGATATTAAGAAATTTAGAAAGATTTAAGAAATAAAAAATGAGTATTTTAAATGTAAAAAATCTATCCCACGGTTTTGGTGACCGCGCAATTTTTGAAGATGTAAGTTTCCGTTTGCTAAAAGGTGAGCACATCGGCTTTGTTGGGGCAAATGGTGAGGGTAAATCAACTTTCATGAATATTATCACAGGAACTCTGGTTCCTGATGAGGGAAAAGTAATCTGGTCGAAAAAACACCGGGTTGGCTATATGGATCAACACGCTGTGCTTGGAAAAGGTAAAACGACACGTGAAGCATTGGCTGAGGCTTTTCAATATCTTTTTGATATAGAAGCGCAAATCAATGATACTTACATGAAAGTGGCAGAAATGTCAGAAGATGAGATGAATGCTGCGCTTGAGAATGTAGGAGAACTTCAAGAAGAATTGGATAATAGTGACTTTTATCTCATTGATGCCAAAGTTGAAGAAACAGCACGAGGTCTTGGTTTAACTCCTCTTTTGGATAAAGATGTAGCCGAGCTTTCTGGAGGGCAAAGAACAAAAATTTTACTTGGTAAACTTTTGCTTGAAAAACCAGATATCTTGCTTTTGGATGAACCAACAAACTATTTGGATGAAGAACATATTTTATGGTTGAAAAATTACCTTAAAAACTATGAAAATGCCTTTATTTTGATTTCGCATGATGTGCCATTTATGGATGAAGTGGTCAATATCATTTATCATGTGCATGGTCTAGGGATTACCCGCTATTCAATGGGGTATGCGGAATTTGAACGTGTCTTTGAAGAGAAAAAGGCACAGCTTGAATCTTTGCATAATGCGCAGGTCGCTGAGCAAGCTAAACTTAAAGATTTCATTGCCCGTAAAAAAGCGAATGTGGCAACATCTGGTCAAGCAAAAGCGCGTGAGAAAAAATTGGCGAAAATGGAAATTGTTGAGACTATTTCTGAAAAGCCAAAACCTCATTTTGATTTTAAATTTAGTAGAAAACCAAGTCGTCTCGTTTTTGAGGCAAAAGATTTAGTTATTGGTTACAATGAACCTTTGTCGTCAGAAATTAATTTAAAAGTAGAAGCTGGACAAAAAATTGCCTTTATTGGTTCCAATGGGATTGGGAAATCGACTTTGCTTAAGAGTTTAATGGGCTTGATTCCAAGTCTTGATGGGGAAGTTGAAAAAGGAAATTTCCAAGATATTGCTTACTATGAGCAAGAAATCAAAAATCCTTCGCAAAAAACGGTACTTGATGATTTATGGGATGAGTATCCAAGTTGGAATCAAGCAGAACTCCGCGGGGCACTTGCTCGGGTGGGCTTGACGGCTAAACAAATTGAATCACGTGTTTATGTTCTTTCAGGTGGAGAACAAGCAAAATTACGTTTTGCTAAATTAATGAATACCGAATCTAACATTCTCATCTTGGATGAACCAACCAATCATTTGGACGTGGACGCTAAAGAAGAACTCAAGCGTGCACTTATTGAATATCCGGGAACTGTTTTGATGGTTTCACATGAACCAGAATTTTATGAAGGTCTAGTTTCTGATGTCATTAACTGTGAAGAATGGACAACTCGTATTTTGTAATTACTGATTAATTCTTATGCTAGTTCATCTCTAATTTTTCTTAAAAACTGGTAGTTGAACTGCAGTTATACTAGCTTGCACAAACACAAGAAATGGTTTGCATGAAAAATTAAACAGTATTAGGAGAAAAATGACTCAGAAACTTCATCCTTGGGAAAATCCCGAACAAGATTATGCACGAACTTTGGCAAAACGCCGCTCAGAGCGGCGTTATCGGAGCTTACAGTTAGTAAAGACGCTTAAAATTTTACTGACAGAATTTAAAAAGTACGATGTGAACAATTTTAACTCAGAGATATTGAGTTGGATTGATTTGCTTGAAGATGCTGTTGAATATGTTGATGATGAAGATTTTAAGTCAGCAAAAAAATTTGTTTCGCGAATGCAAAGAGAACTAAAAAAACTTGAAAAGTAAATTTTTTGCTGACAGGAAAGAGGACTTTAAGGTCACTATGAAAAGCTATAGTTTTCAAGCTGAACTGGAAATTATCGGTATCAATCCCTTTGTGGCTGTACCGCCAGATATTTTGCAGAAAATATTTCAGGATTCAGGACGAGAAAAATCGCCCATTCCTATTTGTGGTCAGATTAATGAAAAAACTTATCAGCAAAATCTCATGTTTTTCAAAGGGGATTGGCGCTTATATGTCAATACGACGATGCTGAAAAATTCGCCTAAAAGAATCGGGGAAATCTTTGATTTTACAATTTACTATGATTCAGAGCCACGAATTGTCAAGCAACCACAAGTTTTAAGTGAAGCATTGGCCAAAAATCCGGAAGCAAAAAAAGTATTTGACCAATTAATTCCCTCTAAACAAGTTGAAATTAATCGTTATATTGCAAGGTTGAAAACAGAAGAAGCTATCGAGCGAAATGTTAGGCGAGCGATTGGTTTTTTACTGGGAAAGAACTCTTTTGTAGGCCGAGATAAACCATAGAAAGAAAGATGAAATAAATGAATAATTGGAATTCAATCACAATAAAAATCAGTCGGGAAGCCGAAGAGGCCATCTCAGCTTTGCTGATAGAGGCGGGTTCAGCCGGCGTTGAAATTAATGACAGTGCTGATTATCTCAATCACGAAGACCAATTTGGCGAAGTTCTTCCTGAAATTGAACAATCTGATTTTGTTGAAATTACTGCTTATTATCCAGAAAATATGCCAATTGTGGAACTCAAAGCCGAAATTGAACATAAAATCGCAAATTTGAGTGATTATTTTTCACTGACAGGTCTGTCAGTAACAACGAATAACCTGTCAGAAACAAATTGGGCAGAAGCTTGGAAAAAGTATTTTGAACCAGCACGAATTACGCATGATTTAACCATTGTGCCGAGTTGGACAGAGGATTACGTGGCGACAGGCTCTGAAAAATTGATTCGACTTGACCCTGGTATGGCTTTTGGGACGGGGACACATCCAACGACCAAAATGTCACTCTATGCCTTAGAACAAGTTCTTCGTGGTGGAGAAACGTTACTTGACGTTGGAACAGGTTCGGGCGTGCTGTCAGTTGCAGCTTCATATCTTGGCGCATCAGAAATATTTGCTTATGATATTGATGAAGTGGCTGTGCGCGTGGCTTTAGAAAATATTGAACTCAATCCTGGTCATGAAAAAATTCATGTTTCAGCAAACAATCTGCTTGAAGGAATTGACAAAAAAGCGGATGTCATTGTGGCTAATATTTTGGCTGATATCCTTGTTTTAATGACAGAAGACGCATTCCGCTTGGTCAAAGAAGAAGGCTATCTCATTATGTCAGGAATTATTGCTGACAAAGCGGACATGGTCATTGCATCAGCAGAAAAAGCTGGATTTTTCCTTGAAACACGAATGATTCAAGGCGAATGGAACTGCCTGATTTTCAAGAAAACAGAAAATCGTGAAGGCGTCATTGGTGGATAAAAGGCTTAAATAAAGTCGTTTATCTTTCAGTCAATGGAGAAGCACAATAAAGAAAAGATTAGATTCAAAACTTTATTCTAAGAAATGATTGGAAAAAATATGGCCAACCAATATTTTGTATTTAAAAAATTACCGGAACTGGGCGAAGAATTTATCATTGAAAATCAAGCAGCAGCTCATCATATTTTCACTGTGATGCGGGCTAAAAGTGGTGACCAAATCCGTCTTGTTTTTACTGATGGTGAAATTGGGCTGTCAGAAGTCATTTCGCCAAGTGACCAATCAGTGAAGCTGATAAAATTACTGACAGAGTCCTCAGAATTGCCTGTTCAAATTACAGTAGCTGTAGGATTTCCTAAAGGAGACAAGCTCGATTTTATTGTTGAAAAATCAACAGAATTAGGAGCTACAGCCATTTGGTCAGCACCTTTTAAAGCTTCTGTCAGTAAATGGGACAAGAAAAAACTGACAAAAAAACAAGAAAAATTGGAAAAAGTTGCTCTAGGAGCAGCCGAACAATCACGCAGACAAATGATTCCAGAACTTCAACTTTTTGAGCAATTTACTGATTTACTTGATAAGTTTACTGATTTTGACCAAGTTCTTATCGCTTATGAAGAATCAGCAAAAATGGGTGAGAAAACAATGTTCAAACAAGCACTGACAGAAATGTCGCTCAACCAAAAAGTACTTATCATTTTTGGACCAGAAGGCGGAATTAGTCCAGACGAAATCACAAAATTTTCCGATTTAGGTGCAAAAATGATTGGCTTAGGGCCGCGAATTTTAAGAGCAGAAACGGCTCCATTATATGCCCTCTCAAGTATTTCAGCTTATTTTGAATTATTATAAATAAAGAAAAATTTTTAGGAAATCGATTATGAAAAAACGTGCACAACGTAACAAAAAACGAATTCGCTGGGCTTCAATCCTCACAGTTTTCGTTCTTTTAATTGGAATAATTGCAATTGCTTTTGCTGGGGTTCATTTGTTAAGTCCTAAAACAAATACAAGCCCAAAAAGCAGTCAAACTTCAAGTCAAGAAAAAGCTAAAAGCACTGCCTCATCTAGTGCTTCTCAACCAAAAGAAACAAAATGGCTGGCTGGAACAAATGAAAATCAACTGCCCATTTTGATGTTTCATTATGTCACTTCAAGGGCTGATCAGCTCCCACAAGATAGTAATAACATCAATATTGTAACCTTTGAAAATGAATTAAAAGCGCTGAAAGAAAAAGGCTACACAACGGTTAGTGGCTCAGATGCCGAAAAAATTCTAACGACCAAAGAAAAACCAAGTGATAAAATGGTTTGGCTTACTTTTGATGATGGTTCAGTCACAATGTATACTGAAATTTTCCCTTTATTGAAAAAATACAATATGCACGCCACGAATTTTATTATTACAGGTTATGTGAATAAAGGCCAAGGCGGAATTTTGACCTGGGAGCAAATCAAGGAAATGAAAGCAAGTGGACTTGTTGATTTTGGCAGTCATACGGTCAGCCATCCTGATTTAGGAAAGCTCACTTTGGAAGCTCAACGAACAGAACTTGAACAATCAAAAGCAGATTTAGATAAAAACCTCGAGCAAAAAACAGATATCATCTGTTATCCAGCAGGGGGTTATAACCAGAATACCTTGAATTTAGCTAACGAGTTAGGTTATAAGTTTGGTTTGCTTGACCCGGGCCGTAATGGTGCTATTGCAATAGCAGCCAAAGAAAGTGATGGTCTATTAACGCTACCACGCTTTAGAATGATGAGTTCTACCACAACTGAGCAAATGCTACAAATGATTCAACCCTCAACCGATTATAATGAAAAAAATAAATAAACTCCGAATAATCGGAGTTTTATCTTTAGTTTTGCAATAGTCATCCTTTTGCTTAACCTACAAATGTGATAGAATAGATTAAATTAAGTGAAATAAACCTTAACTTACAAAATTTGATGAGATGATATATTAATCTAAATAAGGAGGAAAACTGGTCACCATTTTAGAGTCGTTTTTAAAATGGTCTAGTATCTAAAGTTATGCCTAAAGAACCAGATTTAACCGGAGCAGAGGTTGTCAATATCTGTTCTGACTACATGAATGAAACAGACCTTTTACTCGTAGAAAAAGCACTTGCTTGTGCTTCACTTGCCCATGCAGACCAATATCGTGCATCAGGAGAAGCTTACTTTGTCCACCCTACCCAAGTTGCAGGAATTTTAGCCAAATTAAAACTGGATGCCGTTACCGTTTCCTGTGGTTTTTTGCATGATGTTGTTGAAGATACCAATTTTACCCAAGGTGATTTGCAAGAATTATTTGGCGACGAAATTGCTGAAATTGTTGATGGAGTTACTAAGTTAGGTAAAGTTGAGTATAAGTCACACGAAGAACAATTGGCTGAAAACCACCGTAAGATGCTTATGGCTATGTCCAAAGACATTCGTGTTATTTTGGTCAAATTGGCTGACCGCTTGCACAATATGCGCACGCTTAAACATCTCAGACCAGATAAACAAAAGCGGATTTCACGTGAAACCATGGAAATTTATGCCCCTCTTGCTCATCGCTTGGGGATTGCCAGTATCAAATGGGAATTAGAAGATTTATCATTCCGTTATCTTGAAGAAGCAGAATTTTATCGCATTCGTGGTCTCATGAATGAAAAAAGAACAGCTCGTGAAGCGCTTGTTGCTGAAGTAATTGGTAAATTACAAGAACGAGTCGAAAAAGCTGGAGTTGACGCAGAAATTTATGGTCGTCCAAAACATATTTATTCTATTTATCGTAAAATGCACGATAAGAAGAAACGTTTTGATGAGATTTATGACCTGATTGCCATTCGTTGTATCACAGAAACAACAAGTGACGTTTACACGACTTTAGGTTATATTCATGACCTTTGGAAACCAATGCCGGGTCGTTTTAAAGATTACATTGCCAATCCAAAAGCCAATGGTTATCAATCTGTTCATACAACCGTTTATGGTCCCAAAGGCCCAATGGAATTCCAAATTAGAACACGAGAAATGCACCAAATCGCTGAGTTTGGGGTTGCCGCTCACTGGGCTTACAAACAAGGGATTAAAGCAAAAGTTGATGTTCATGAAATTTCTGAAACCTTGAATTGGATTCATGAACTTGTGGAATTGCGTGAAGAAGCTGGTGATTCAGCAGAAGATTTTGTCAAAGCCGTTCAAGAAGATATTTTATCAGATAAGATTTATGTCTTCACTCCAAATGGTGAAGTCCAAGAATTACCAAGAGGTTCAGGTCCTATTGACTTTGCTTATGCTATCCATACAAAAGTTGGTGACCATGCGACTGGAGCGAAAGTAAATGGACGAATGAAACCATTATCTGTTCAACTAAAAACAGGTGATCGGGTTGAAATTATTACCAGCTCAAGCTCTTTTGGACCAAGCCGTGACTGGATTAATCTAGTTAAAACTAATAAAGCCAGAAACAAAATCAAACAATTCTTTAAGAACCAAGATAAAGAATTGTCGGTCAATAAAGGCCGTGAAATGTTACAAGAAGCTTTGGAAGAAGGTGGATTTGTACCAAATCAGTATTTAGATAAGAAACATCTAGATGAAGTCTTCAATAAGATTAGCTACCGTAATGCGGAAGCTTTGTATGCAGCAATTGGATTTGGTGAGCTTTCAGCAACAACAATTGCCAATCGTTTAACTGAAAATGAACGTCGTGAAGTTGAGAGAGCCAAACAAAAAGCCGAAGCTGAAGAGCTGATGAAGGGTGAAGTTAAACGCGAATCAAGTAAAAACATCATGAAGATTCGTCACGATGGTGGAGTCAGTGTTTCTGGTATTGATAGCCTACTTGTTCGTATCGCCAAATGTTGTAATCCTGTTCCAGGGGACCCAATTGTGGGGTATATTACAAAAGGGCGTGGTGTTTCAGTTCATAGAGCTGATTGTCAAAATGTGCGAAGTATGGAAGACTTTGAACAAAGACTTGTTGAAGTTGAATGGGATGATTCAGAAAACTTAGTGAAAGAATATGTCGCTAATATTGATGTCTATGGCTTTAATCGTCCTGGATTACTCAACGATGTGATGCAAGTTTTATCAAATTCTACTAAAAATTTGATTTCAATTAATGCCCAACCCACTAAAGATAAAAAAATGGCGAATATTCACATCGCTTTAGGCATTAAAAATCTATCAGATTTGACTTTGATTGTTGATAAAATCAAAATGACCCCAGATGTTTATTCTGTAAAACGGACAAATGCTTAAAAAAAAGAGCTTGACTTAGTCAAGCTCTTTTAAATTACTTTCTTTAATAATATAATTGGGACGTTTTTTTGTTTCCAGGAATATTTTAGCGATATATTTACCAATAATTCCAAGAGAGAGAAGTTGTAAGCCGCCTAAAAGTAAAATCAAAACAATCAAAGTTGGGAAACCTTGGACAGGGTCACCGTAAATCAGTGTTTTAAGAAGATAAAAAATACTGAGTAAAAGTGAGGCTAAAAAACTAAAAAAGCCAACAAACGTCGCAATATTGAGAGGCATTTCCGAAAAATTTATAATCCCATCAATAGAATAACGGAGAAGTTGACTAAAAGACCAAGAAGTTTGACCAGCACTTCGTTCGTGATTTTCGTATTCTAAATAAGTTACATCATAACCGACCCAAGAAAAAAGCCCTTTTGAAAAACGATTATTTTCTCTGAGTGTCAAAATACTATCCACAACTTGACGAGTCATAAGCCGAAAATCTCTGGCTCCGTCTACAATAGGTGTAGTCGATACTTTATTAATAATCTTATAAAAAAGTCGAGAGAAAAATGAAATCAGTGGAGATTCACCAGAACGTGAAATTCTGCGAGCACCAACACTATCATAACCTTCTTGAAGTTTCTGATACATAGAAACAAGTAGTTCAGGTGGATCTTGTAAATCAACATCCATTACTGTAACAAGAGGTTCTGTAGTAGCTTCTAAACCAGCAAGTAAAGCTGCTTCTTTACCAAAATTTCTTGAGAAACTAATGTAGTTAATATTATCAACTTGACTCGCTAATTTTTTTATAAGAGGAAGCGTTTGGTCACTAGAACCGTCGTTTACAAAGTAAAAAACCTTTTTTAGCTCGAGTTTTTCTGTTTTGTCATTTACCTCTTTAATAAAGAGCTCAATCGTTTCTTCTTCGTTATAAACGGGGACAACAATCGCTAATTCTTCCATTTTTTTCCTTTATTGTTTTTTTATCTTATCTTAGTACCTATTTATGATAATACCTAAAGAGTCCTGTGATGTCAAGCTTTCTTTTGAGGTTATTAAAATGAATAAATGCCCAAAGAGAGCTGATTAAAATTGGACTTTTTGTGCTATACTGTCAGTAAAGAGATTATCATAGGAGTGAAATATAAAGATTATGAAAATAGTAATTCAACGTGTAAAGTCAGCTTCTGTCAGTGTTGATGGAGTCATTAAGGGAAAAATTAATCAAGGCTTTTTGTTGTTGGTTGGGGTTGAAGATGCTGACAGTAATTTTGATTTGGATTATGCAGTACGTAAAATCGCGCAAATGCGTATTTTTTCAGATGAAGCTGATAAAATGAATCTCTCTGTTCAAGATATTCAAGGAGAGATTTTGTCAATTTCTCAGTTTACTTTGTATGCGGAGACTAAAAAAGGGAATCGTCCGAGCTTTTCGGCAGCAGGAAAACCTGATTTTGCTAAAGCAATGTATGAAAAATTTAATGATAGCTTAGCTCAGATTGTGCCGGTTAAAGCAGGAGTTTTTGGGGCTGATATGCAAGTTGAGTTGATAAATGATGGCCCTGTCACTATTATTTTAGATACGAAAGAAGCTAGAAAAAATGCCTAAAAGACTGCAAAAAAGTAGCGTAAAAAAACGGGTTCCTGTTCGCTCTGTCAGTAAAATAAAAACTTATCAGTCCTCAGAAAAACCTGACCAAGTTGGTGAAATTTGGCAAAATAATATTATTGGCTCACTTGATAACGGTTATTCAAAAGAGCAGGCTAGAAAACAACAAAGTCAAAACCTGACTGAACGTCAGAAACGAAAAATTGAGGAAATGCAAAGCAATCCGGAGATGATTCAAGCGCGTGAAGAACTTAAAGAAGAGTTTCTCAATACGCATCCACAATATGCCAAGATGACGAGTGAAGAATTGCAAGAATCAATGACTCATCATGCTTTAGAAGATGAGAAGCTTAGAAAACAAAAGCTCCGTCATCACATTGAAGCATTTGCTGACGGAATTATTGCGGTCATCATTACTATTATGCTCCTTGAAATTCCTGTCCCTTCTGGTAATCAAGGTTATTGGGAGTTCATCAGTTCAGTTGGAATCTTCCTAGTAAGTTTTGTTGTTACAGCTAATTTTTGGTTCAATCGTCACAAGATTTTTGCTCTGACAGAGGAAATTACGGAAAAAATCATTGTTCAAGATTTTATCTTTATTGGTTTGCTTTCACTAATTCCGCTGTTGACCAAATGGATTATGGTTGCTCCAACATCATTTAGTGCCCTGAATTTTGGTCTGGTTTTGATTGTGATTTTACTTCAGCAGGAGCTTTTAAGTTATTCAATTACTAAAGATCATTTTCATAAAATGCCTAAATCATTTAAATTCTGGCGTCGTGTTTGGTTAATCAGGCTATTTTCAACTATTCTAATGAATGTTGTCATCATGATTATTGCCATTATTTTTCCATTTTATGGACATTGGCTCTTTGTTATTGTTCCTATTTTTAACTTTTTGTTCCGCATGGTTAATGACCGCAATCAGGAGGAAGAAGTTTATGCTGCTACACGTTCTATCGGTGTTCCTTATTTGAAAGAAGGTTAATAATGACTGTAAAAAATATTATTTTTGATTTAGGTGGTGTAATTTTAGACTTAGGTTTTGAACGAATGGTCAATTCCTTTGAGAACTTAGGAATAAAAGATTTTTCTGCTTATTTTAATCCGCAAAAGCAAGTCGATTTTTTTGAGAAATTAGAATTAGGTCTTATTTCTCCCGAAATTTTTTATGACAAGTTTAGAGAAGCAACAAATAGCCAACTGACAGATGAAATAATTGAAGAAAATTGGAATTTAATTCTAAAAGATTTCCAAAAAGAACGAATGGATTTACTGACAGAGCTGTCAGCAGATTTTTCACTCTATCTTTTTTCAAATACGAATGCTATTCACGCTAAGTGTTTTGAGCAACGTTGTATCGAAGAAATGGGTCAGCCTCTATCAACTTATTTTAGAAAAACTTATTATTCACATGACTTGCATTTAAGAAAGCCAACAGTTGAAAGTTTTCAAGAGGTTCTTCGTCAGTCAAATTTAAAGGCTGATGAAACTTTATTTATTGATGACAATGCGGATAATATCTTGGGCGCACAAGCAGCAGGTTTGAAAACTTATCATCTAAAGGCGCCAAAAGTACTGACAGAACTCAATTTCCAAGAAATAATTTACTGACAAGTCTGTCAGTAATTTTTTTTTGGAAAAAATATTTTTATACTGCATAAAGTTAGTTCTTGACAATTGTCAGACAATTCGGTAAAATACAGTTTATTGAAATTATTTAGTTACAAATTCAGAAAAATGAGGATTTATTATGGGATTTATGAGAAAAGCTGATTTTGAGCTTTATCGAGATGCAGATAAACACTATAATCAGGTGTTAACCACACGTGATTTTCTTGCACTAGGTGTTGGAACAATTATTTCGACTTCTATTTTTACTTTACCAGGTCAGGTCGCTGCTCAATTTGCAGGCCCAGGTGTTGTCTTTTCTTACCTGCTTGCTGCATTGGTCGCTGGTTTTGTTGCCTTGGCTTATGCTGAAATGTCAACAGTGATGCCATTTGCGGGTTCAGCCTATTCTTGGATTTCAGTCTTATTTGGCGAAGGTTTTGGTTGGATTGCTGGTTGGGCTTTGCTTGCGGAATATTTTATTGCCGTTGCCTTTGTTGGTTCAGGCTTCTCAGCAAATCTGCAACAATTGCTAGCGCCACTCGGTTTCCATCTCCCAAAAGTATTGGCCAATCCATTTGGTACAGACGGTGGAGTTGTCGATATTATTTCACTTTTAGTCATTTTACTCTCGGCAATTATTGTCTTTCGTGGGGCATCTGATGCTGGACGAATCAGTCAAATTCTTGTTGTGCTTAAAGTAGCGGCTGTCATTGCTTTCATCATTGTTGGGATTACGGTCATTAAGCCAGCAAATTACCATCCATTTATTCCACCACACAATCCCAAAACAGGTTTTGGTGGCTTCTCGGGAATCTGGTCTGGGGTATCAATGATTTTCTTGGCCTATATCGGTTTTGATTCAATTGCAGCCAATTCAGCGGAAGCTAAAAACCCCCAAAAAACAATGCCACGTGGAATTATTGGGTCGCTTCTAATTGCTGTTGTTCTATTTGCAGCAGTAACCTTGGTACTTGTAGGGATGCATCCTTACTCAGCCTATGCAGGAAATGCAGCGCCAGTTGGTTGGGCTCTTCAACAATCAGGTTATTCTGTTTTATCAGAAGTTGTAACAGCTATTGCACTTGCCGGAATGTTTATCGCCCTTTTGGGAATGGTTCTTGCAGGTTCACGTTTGCTTTATGCTTTTGGACGCGATGGACTTTTACCTAAAGGTTTGGGTAAAATGAATGCTCGAAATCTTCCAGCAAATGGTGTGTGGACCTTAGCCATTGTTGCTATTATCATCGGGGCATTCTTCCCCTTTGCTTTCCTTGCTCAACTTATTTCAGCAGGAACTTTGATTGCTTTCATGTTTGTTACACTTGGAATCTATTCACTTCGTCGTCGTCAAGGAAAAGATTTGCCAGAAGCAACTTACAAAATGCCTTTCTATCCAGTTTTACCAGCTCTTGGTTTTATTGGTTCATTATTTGTATTTTGGGGATTGGATGTGCAAGCAAAACTTTATTCAGGAATTTGGTTCCTTATTGGAATTTTGATTTATTTTGCTTATGGAAATCGTCGAAGCAGAAAATCAGAAGAAAAATAAAAAGATATTATAAAAAATGGTTTCAAAATCTTTTGGAACCATTTTTTTGTCATCATTTTGGAGCGGACAAAAATTGCTAAAATTACTAAAATAAGTTAAAATAGGGAAGTTATCAGCAACTATGATATGAGGAGTAAATTACCCAAAAATGAAAGAATATGAAAAACAACATCGAATCTTTTATGTCTTTTTACGCAATCTTGTCGCTTTTTTACTTTTGATTTTGAATGGAAAAAGTAAATACTACAATGTTGACCGAATTCCTAAAGATGAAAATTATATATTAGTCGCCCCTCACCGAATGGCTTGGGAGCCAGTTTGGTTTGCTTTTGCAACTCGTCCTAAACAATTTATTTTCATGGCGAAAAAAGAATTGTTTAAAGGTTTTGGGGGTTGGTGGATTAAAATGTGTGGTGCCTTTCCAGTTGACCGTGAAAATCCAGGAACTAAGCCTTTAAAACATGCGGTTAAAATGCTTAAAGAATCAGATAAATCAATGATTATGTTTCCATCAGGAAGTCGTCATAGTGCAGAGATGAAAGGTGGGGTTGCGGTCATTGCTAAAATGGCAAAAGTCCGAATTGTACCTGCCGTCTATCAAGGGCCTTTGACGATGAAAGGTGTTTTCAAGCGTCAAAAAGTTTCAATAAATATTGGACATCCAATTGATATTTCAGATATTAAAAAAATGGATGAAGCAGGCATTGCCGAAGTTAACCGTCGAATGGAAGTTGCTTTTGCAGAACTTGATAAAGAATTGAACCCAGATTTTCATTATGAAGCAAAATAAAAAACTCTAGCAAATTGATTTGCTAGGTTTTTTTTGACTTATTCTGAATCAAAAAGTCCTGCTTCTGTCAGATTGAAATCAGACAGAAAGCTCAAAATAATTGATTTTTCTTGTTCATTATATTTATCGAAAATTTGTCCAAGTCTAATATCCATGATTTTATGCATTTTATCGTGAATGGTCGCTACTTTTCGACCTTTGACTGTCAGGTGATAGAAAATTTTCTTTTTATCACTTTCAGATTGATAAGTAGTTAAAAACTGATATTTGATTAAATTTTGGACAGCACGAGTCACTCCGCCACGAGTGACGGATAATTTTGTGGCTAATTCAATACCGGTTAAATCTTCTTTGGTCAAAGCTGACAAAATGTGAAGGGCAACAACTGACAAAGTCAAAACTTCTTTTTCCAATTTATCATTATCTAATTGAGCTAAAATCCAGCTTCTTTCCTGAGAACGATTGTCAGTTGCATGTCGTAACTCATGCAATTCTTTTGAGATTTGTTGGTTTAGGTCTGCTGAGGTCATCTTATCCATGCTTACATTATACAATAAAAGGGAATTAGAAGGCTTTCCCAAAATTTTCTGCACTGGTAAATGCTTTTTCTTTTAATTCATCCGCACGTTCTGGGTAGCGAGCATATCCTTCTACGAAAAGTTGTTGACGGTTCTCGTCAGTAAGTCCTACCATTTTCATTGTTTGGTCAATATAAGCAGCACCTAAATCGTTAGCCATATGTGTTGGGTCTTGTTCATTATGATAAAATCCTCCGGCTGATTGAATATGAAGCGATTTTTTTCCTTCAAGTAAGCCAATCGGACCATTTTCAGTATAACGGAAAAGTTTTCTAGGCACAGCAATAACATCAATATATTGTTTCAATTCAGCAGTGACAAAGCCGTTGTACATAGGGTTGACGAAAACATATTTGTCAGCTGATAGAAATTCTTCTAAATATTCTTCGTGTCGATGTAGTAAATTTTTATCATCAGCACTCAGTGTATCAGGAGCATATTTATTACGTTTCCAAGCAGCAAAAGTTTCATTATCAAGAGCTGGGACCTTTTCTGAAAATAAATCACGGATGATTATTTTATCTAAAGGATGAGACTCTTGATAAGTTTTTTTGAATTCTTCTACTGTAGCAAGAGACCAGCTAAAGTCGTCAGTATGTGGGTGAGCTAAAATTATAAGTAAAGTTGTCATTTTTTTATTCTTCTTCCTTTTTGTTGATAAGCAACATTATAAACTTAATTTTGTTGCTTGTCAACATGAAAACGAATTAAATTCGAATTATTTGTGGTATTTCAGTTTGTAAAAGCTATGTAAAAGTGTTACAATTAATGGTAATATCCACTTATTTTTGTGAAAGAGAAATTATGCCGAATATTATTAGAAAACTTGTCGAAAACGATAAAAAAGAGCTCAAAAAACTCAATAGAATGGCGCTTCAAGTTGAAAGTTTCGCTGATGAAATGGAACATTTGACTGATGAGCAATTGAAAGCCAAAACACCCGAATTAAAAGAACGTATTGCAAAAGGAGAAAGTCTTGATGATCTTCTCTATGAAGCATTTGCTGTCTGTCGTGAAGCAGCCCGCCGTGTGCTTGGCTTATACCCTTTCCACGTTCAAATTATGGGTGGGATTGTCTTACATAATGGTGACGTTCCCGAAATGCGTACTGGTGAAGGTAAAACTTTAACTGCGACAATGCCAGTTTATCTTAACGCTTTGTCAGGTAAAGGCGTTCACGTTGTTACTGTCAATGAATATTTGGCAACACGTGATATGACTGAAATGGGTGAACTTTACAGCTGGCTTGGATTGACTGTTGGTTTGAACTTGAATTCAAAATCACCAGAAGAAAAACGTGAAGCTTACAACTGTGACATCACTTATTCAACATCAGCTGAGCTTGGCTTTGATTATCTTCGTGATAACATGGTGACACGTGCCGAAGATATGGTTCAAAAGCCATTGAACTATGCTCTTGTTGATGAAGTTGACTCAATCTTGGTCGATGAAGCCAGAACACCTTTGATTATTTCTGGACAAGCTGAAAGTTCATCAGCACTTTACTATCGTGCTGACCAATTTACTAAGACATTAAAAGGTCAAAACTTGAATGTTGCTACTTCTGAATATGAAGAAGGCGACGATTACAAGATTGATTTACAATCAAAAACAATTTCCTTAACTGAAGAAGGAATTGATAAGGCCGAAAAATTCTTCCAAATCGAAAATCTTTATGATATGGAAAATGTTGCCTTAACTCACTTTGTAGATAATGCTTTACGTGCCAACTTTATCATGCTTCACGACATCGACTATATGGTTGATGAAAACCAAGAAGTTTTGATTATTGACCAATTTACTGGACGTACGATGCCTGGACGTCGCTATTCTGATGGTCTTCACCAAGCAATTGAAGCTAAAGAAGCTGTGCCAATTCAAGATGAATCAAAAACAATGGCTTCAATTACGATTCAAAACTACTTCCGGATGTATAAAAAACTGTCAGGGATGACAGGGACTGCTAAAACCGAAGAAGAAGAATTCCGTGAGATTTATAACATTCAAATCACACCAATTCCAACCAACCGTCCTGTTCAACGTTTAGATCATCCAGATTTACTTTACCCAACTTTGGAAGCTAAATTTAAAGCAGTTATTGATGATATTAAACGTCGTCATGCTGAAGGTCAACCAATATTGATTGGTACTGTTGCTGTCGAAACTTCCGAATTGATTTCTAAGAAATTGGTTGAAGCAAAAATTCCTCACGAAGTTTTGAATGCGAAAAATCACTTCCGTGAAGCACAAATCATCATGAATGCGGGTCAACAAGGAGCAGTAACGATTGCGACCAACATGGCCGGTCGTGGGACTGATATCAAGCTTGGGCCTGGTGTAATTGATCATGTAGACCCTGAATTCCGAGGTCTTGCTGTTATTGGTACTGAGCGTCATGAATCTCGTCGTATTGATAATCAATTACGTGGTCGTTCTGGACGTCAAGGTGACCCAGGGGTTTCACAATTCTATCTTTCTCTTGAAGATGAATTAATGAAACGTTTTGGTTCGGAACGTGTTTCAGCTTTCCTAGATAGAATGCGTATTTCTGGTGAAGATGCTGTCATCAAATCTGGCTTGATTACTCGTCAGATTGAAAGTTCACAAAAACGTGTCGAAGGAAATAACTACGATTCTCGTAAACAAGTCTTGCAATATGATGATGTCATCCGTGAGCAACGTGAAGTTATTTATGCGCAACGTCAGGAAGTTATCTTGGCTACAGAAGATATGACTCCTGTTTTGATGGGCATGTTCAAGCGAACAATTGATCGTCAAGTGGATGGTCATGAACTTGCAGGAAGTCTTAAAGATGAAGAAAATGTCAAAAATCTCTTGCAAACATTGCACAATACAATGTTGCCAGAAGATGGCATTGAATTGTCTGAACTGACAGGCTTGTCAGTACAAGCAATGAAAGATTTGATTTTTGATAAAGTCAAAGCTCGTTATGCTTCACAAATGGAAAAATTATCTGACCCAGAACGTCAGTTGGAATTCCAACGTGCAGTTATCTTACGAGTTGTTGATAATAACTGGTCGGAACATATTGATGCGCTTGACCAAATGCGTCAATCAGTAGGACTTCGTGGTTATGCCCAAAATAACCCTATTGTTGAATATCAAGAAGAATCATATAAAATGTACAATAATATGATTGGTGCGATTGAATTTGAAGTGACTCGTTTGATGATGAAAGCTCAAATTCAACCACAAACGGCAATCCGTCAGGAAGCGCCAAGAATGACAACCACAGCTTCACAAGAAAATATTACAAATGTTGATACTGAACATTCTGTTAGTGAAGAAATTTCATTTGAAAATGTTGGTCGTAACGACCTTTGTCCTTGTGGTTCTGGTAAGAAGTTTAAAAATTGTCACGGACGTACACATATTGCCTAAAAGGCCAATTAATTTACTGACAGCTCTGTCAGTAAATTTTTTTATATTAATGGACGCAAATAAGTATAGAATTAAATAAATTTTTGATACAATAGATAAAATAACAAAGCGAAATACGAGGAATTGGAATGAGTTTTAAAGAAATAAGTCCTAAGATAAATATTGATGCAATTAAGATGTTGGGACATCTCAACAGTGAGCAACAAGAAAAAAAATTGCAACGGGATAAAGAACTTGAAGCAATTATAAAAGGTGAAGATGACCGTTTACTCTTGATTATTGGGCCATGTTCGTCAGACAATGAAGAAGCAGTTTTAGAATATGCTCGCCGTTTAGCTAAACTTCAAGAAACAGTTAAAGATAAAATTTTTATGGTCATGCGTGTCTATACTGCAAAACCTCGTACAAATGGCGATGGCTATAAAGGATTGATTCACGAACCAGATGCTGACGGTCATACTGATTTAATCAATGGAATCAAAATGGTTCGTGACTTACATTACAAGGTCATCACTGAAACTGGTTTGACAACTGCTGATGAAATGCTTTACCCAGAAAATCTTCCAATGGTAGATGATTTGGTCAGCTACCATGCGATTGGTGCACGTTCTGTTGAAAATCAACAACACCGTTTTGTTGCTTCTGGGATTGATGTGCCAACTGGTTTGAAAAATCCAACATCAGGAAATTTGAAAGTGATGTTTAATGGAATTTACGCGGCTCAACAATCACAAGATTTCCTCTTTGGTCGTGCAGAAGTTCAAACATCAGGAAATCCTTTAGCACATGCGATTTTGCGTGGTGGACAAGATGAAAATGGAAAATACCATCCAAACTACTACACTGATAACTTACTTGATACAATTGAAATTTATGAAAAAATGGGCTTGAAAAATCCTTTTATTGTCATTGATACAAACCATGATAACTCTGGTAAGAAATTTATGGAACAAATCCGTATTGTTCGTCAAACCTTAGTTAATCGTGACTGGGATGATAAAATTCGCCAAAATGTTCGTGGCTTCATGATTGAATCTTACCTAGAAGATGGTCGCCAAGATAAACCAGAAGTATTTGGTAAATCAATTACTGACCCATGTTTAGGTTGGGATAAAACAGAAGCACTTGTTCAAGAAATTTACGAAGCTGAAAACAAAAATAACTAAAAATGAAAGCTGTCAGAACTGACAGCTTTTTTTCAGCTCATTTTCTTCAGGAAAATAATATAAAAAATACTTATTTGATGATAAAAGAAATCAAAGTCTAGCAACCATTCAAAAGCAGCCATGAAAAAAATAATGAAAAATTAACAGCAGATATTGCAAACCCTTTCGTTTTGTGGTACAATTTCAAGAGTGATAGATATTTTAGATATCATCAATAAAAATGAAAAAACATCTAAGGAGAACCATAAAAATGGCATCTAAAGAATTCCACATCGTTGCAGAAACTGGTATCCATGCACGTCCAGCTACATTGCTTGTGCAAACAGCTTCAAAATTCACATCAGAAATCACTTTGGAATACAAAGGTAAATCAGTAAACCTTAAATCAATCATGGGTGTTATGTCACTCGGTGTTGGTCAAGGCGCTGACGTTACTATTTCAGCTGAAGGTGCAGATGCTGACGATGCAATCTCAACAATCGCTGAAACAATGACTAAAGAAGGACTCGCAGAATAATCATGACAACTATGCTTAAAGGTATCGCCGCATCATCAGGTGTAGCAGTAGCTAAGGCATACTTGCTTGTCCAACCAGATTTGTCTTTTGAAACAAAGACAATTGCTGATACAGCTAATGAAGAAGCTCGCCTTGATGCAGCACTTGCTACATCTCAAAGCGAGCTTCAACTTATTAAGGACAAAGCAGTAACAACCCTTGGTGAAGAAGCAGCATCTGTATTTGACGCTCATATGATGGTCCTCGCTGACCCAGATATGACTGCTCAAATTAAAGCAGTAATCAACGACAAAAAAGTTAACGCTGAATCAGCCCTCAAAGAAGTAACTGATATGTTTATCGGTATCTTTGAAGGGATGACTGATAATGCTTATATGCAAGAACGTGCAGCTGATATTAAAGACGTTACAAAACGTGTTTTGGCTCACCTTCTTGGTGTTAAATTGCCAAGTCCAGCGCTTATCGATGAAGAAGTAATCATCGTAGCAGAAGACTTGACACCATCTGATACAGCTCAATTGGACAAGAAATTCGTTAAAGCCTTTGTTACTAACATTGGTGGACGTACTTCTCACTCTGCAATTATGGCTCGTACTTTGGAAATTCCTGCTGTTCTTGGAACAAATAATATTACTGAACTTGTTTCTGAAGGTCAACTTTTGGCTGTTTCAGGATTGACTGGTGAAGTAATTCTTGATCCATCTACTGAACAACAAAGCGAATTCCACAAAGCTGGTGAAGCTTATGCTGCTCAAAAAGCAGAATGGGCTGCTCTTAAAGACGCTGAAACTGTTACAGCTGACGGACGTCATTATGAGCTTGCTGCTAATATCGGAACACCTAAAGACGTTGAAGGTGTTAACGATAACGGTGCTGAAGCAATTGGTCTTTATCGTACAGAATTCTTGTACATGGATGCACAAGATTTCCCTACAGAAGATGACCAATACGAAGCATATAAAGCTGTACTTGAAGGAATGAACGGTAAACCAGTTGTTGTCCGTACAATGGACATCGGTGGTGACAAAACATTGCCTTACTTTGATCTTCCTAAAGAAATGAACCCATTCCTCGGATGGCGTGCACTTCGTATCAGCCTTTCAACAGCTGGTGACGGAATGTTCCGTACACAATTGCGTGCACTCTTGCGTGCTTCTGTACACGGACAACTTCGTATCATGTTCCCAATGGTTGCTCTCGTAACTGAGTTCCGTGCAGCTAAGAAGATTTATGACGAAGAAAAAGCAAAATTGATTGCTGAAGGTGTTCCAGTTGCAGATGGTATCGAAGTAGGTATCATGATTGAAATTCCAGCAGCAGCAATGCTTGCAGACCAATTTGCTAAGGAAGTTGATTTCTTCTCAATTGGTACAAACGACCTCATCCAATATACAATGGCTGCAGACCGTATGAATGAACAAGTTTCTTACCTTTACCAACCTTACAATCCATCAATCCTTCGTTTGATTAACAATGTAATCAAAGCAGCTCACGCTGAAGGTAAATGGGCTGGTATGTGTGGTGAAATGGCCGGCGACCAAACTGCTGTACCATTGCTTATGGGTATGGGGCTTGACGAATTCTCTATGTCAGCAACATCAGTACTCCAAACTCGTTCACTTATGAAACGTTTGGATTCTAAGAAAATGGAAGAATTGTCTAGCAAAGCTTTGAGCGAATGTGCAACAATGGAAGAAGTTATTGCCCTCGTTGAAGAATACACTAAATAATCTTTTCAATTGATTTGAATAAATGAATCCTGTCAGTTCTGACAGGATTTTTTGTAATCTATTTATCAACAACAAATTTACTGACAGAAAAACTTATCCACGTGGATAAGTTTTTTGTATTATTTTAATGTTAAAACGTACAATAATGATAAGTGGAGAGAAATGGCAAAATTAAATTTTTTTGATTACTGGTTAGTTGGAGAGGAAGGTTACAGTCTCATTTTGATATTGATTTTACCTAGCCAAATTAATATTAATTTCTGGCTTGTTTTGACGAGTAAGCAAACTAGCGGTTCAGTTTTTAATATTATTGTCCTACCAATTTTGATGGCCTTGCCTAATCTAATTCAACGGGTGATGACCTCAAATTCTATTTATTGGACTAAACAAAAATATATTATTCTGATATTGAATTGTATTTTACTTTCAGTGACAACTTTTTGGTTGCTAACATTGCCTTTTGGTCAGTAAAAAAGTTACTGACAAAAAATCTGTCAGTAACTCATACATGCTTAAAATGGTAATCCTTTAGTGAATTTTCCAAGTTTTTGTTCAGTAACTTTTTCGATTTGGCTTAGCGCATCATTAACAGCATCAGTAACCATATCTTGTAAAGTTTCAGGATCTTCAGGATCAATCACATCAGGTTTGATGTCGAGAGATTTCAAAGTGCGGTCACCTGAAAATTCAACAGTTACAAGGTCTTGAGCAGATTTACCAACAAAAGTTGTATTGGCAATTTCTTCTTGTGAAACTTGCATTTGCTTTTGAAGTTTTTGTGCTTGTTTCATCATTGATTGCATATTCATCATGGAAATATTACCTCTTTTAGAAATTTTGTTGAAAGCCTTTCAACACCTCTCTATTTTACCATAAAAAAAGATAATAAAAAAATAGGAAAATAAAGGAGAGGCAAATGAAACGTATGTAAAGTCACTTTTTATTTACTGACAGAAGTAGAAAGGTTTGAGGAGCGTTCTGTCAGTAAAAAATGAGACAAAAAAACTCAGCCTTAGCTGAGTTTTATTAGTGCGGTGGGCGGGACTTGAACCCGCACCAAGAAAATTCCCGACAGGATCCTTAATCCTGCGCGTCTGCCAATTCCGCCACCACCGCGAAAACAGTACCTAAATATAATACCATTTTCATTGTTCTCTGTCAAGAATTAACTCGTAATTTACTGACAAGATTCATAGTAAATTATGGATTATAAGCTTTCATAAATTTTGAAATTGTTTGGCGGTAAAGTTCAGGATTTGTTTCAAATGATTTGGCGTGAGCAGCCCGTTTGATAACCAATAATTCTTTTGGCGTTCCTTTTTTGACAGCTTTATAATTTTCGTAAACCATCGAAGTAGGGACATAAGTATCATTACTTCCATGAATCAATAGAATAGGAAGTTTATCTTTTGTCAGTGCTTTTGTAGCACTAGCTTCTTGGAAAAACCAACCTTGTCGCAATTTACTTTCAAGAGAAACACTATAAACGAGTGGGAAAGGTGGAATATTATAACTTTCTTTTGCTTGATAAGTAATTTCATCCCAAGCGTTGGTATATCCACAATCTTCAATAATATTTTTTACTGACGAAGGCAAAGATTTTTCGCTGGAAGCCATCATTACTGTAGAAGCTCCCATGGACAGTCCATAAAGACTGATTTGACTCTCAGGATTCTTGTCAGTTAAATAGTTAGCCCAAGCAATGACATCAAATTTGTCATGATAACCAAAAGTGATGAATTTGCCTTCCGACTGACCGGCCCCACGATTATCTGGCATGAGCACATTATAACCTAATTCATGAAAAAGTTGACCATACTGACGCATAGCCGACTTATCTTGGCGAAAACCATGTACCACGATTACTGTATTATTAGTTTTGTGCTCGGCTGGAACATACCATGCATCAAGTTTCAGACCATCATTTTTAATTGACTCAGTACTTTTTGATAATTTATCGAATTTTTGTACTAAAGAATAATTAGGACTGCTACTTTTGACCTGACCAATCTGTTGATTATTTCGAACACAGGCAATTTGATAAAAATATAAAGTTGCTCCTAAATTAATAACTAAAAGAAGAGCAAAAAGGCCAATTATTACACGCCAGATTTGTTTTTTTCTAAATTTTTTCATGAATTTTATTATACATGAAATTCAATATAAAACCAAAATTAAAAGATTCTCTGTTTTAATAATAGATTTAATCATTCAACTCTAAAAAATAAATTTAGCTTTTTTAATAAAAGTGTGATAGAATGAAGAAAATAGAATAAATACTCCACCGGGAGTTAAATCGTACGAACGATTATTTGCATTTCAGTAGGTCTGAGAAGAAATGTAGATGGTCGTTCTTTTTTTAGCTGAGGAGGCAAAAATGACTTGGATTTATTTACTTATAGCGGGAACATTTGAAGTGGCTTGGGCAACAACAATGAAGTTGAGCCACGGCTTTTCAAATTTGAAGTTTACACTACTGACAATCATCGGAATGATTGCTAGCTTTGGTTTTCTTGCGCTAGCTCTAAAAAAATTACCTTTAGGGATTGCTTACCCAATTTGGACGGGGATCGGAGCCGTTGGCTCAATCTTAATCGGACTTATTCTATTCAAAGATAAAGTCCCACCATTAACTTGGCTTTTCATTGCCTGTTTAGTCGTGGGTATTATTGGAATAAAAGTAACAAGCGGTCACTAAAGATGATACAGTCTTTTAATTTTTTAGTATATAGATTTCATGATATAATAAGAGAATTGGTAAAAAATAAAAGAAATAGCAATAGAATAATCTATTTGCTATTTTTAATGAGGAGGAAAAAATGAAAAACAAAAAAAGCATGATGAATTTAGCAATTTCTAATCTCTTTTTAGTATTTTTGGGTGCAGGTTTAGTCATTCCTGTTTTGCCAACCCTTAAAGAACAAATGCACTTTTCAGGAACAACAATGGGAATGATGATTTCTATTTTTGCAATTGCTCAATTGGTTGCTTCACCAGTCGCTGGTGCTTTATCTGATAAAATTGGGCGCAAAAAACTCATTGCCATTGGAATGATTATTTTTTCTTTTTCTGAACTTTTATTTGGTTTAGCACAAGCGAAAACAGGTTTTTATATTTCGCGAGCGCTAGGGGGTGTCGCAGCTGCGATGCTCATGCCTTCAGTTACTGCTTATGTGGCTGATATGACCACAATTGCTGAACGTCCTAAAGCGATGGGACTTGTTTCAGCAGCAATCAGTGGTGGCTTTATTATTGGTCCTGGAGTGGGTGGTTTTATTGCCCATTTTGGAATACGTGTTCCTTTTTATGTTGCAGCAATTTTAGCTTTCCTTGGTTTTATTTTAACTATCACAATTTTAAGAGAACCAGAGCGCACAATTGAAAGTCATCAAGAAATCGAAAAAGTTTCATTTCTTGATATTCTCAAAAATCCATTATTTGGTTCACTCTTTATTATAATTTTGATTTCATCATTTGGTTTACAGGCCTTTGAGTCAATTTATAGTATCATGGCAAGTATTAACTTTGGTTTTAGTATGAGTGAAATTGCTTTGGTAATTACAGTGAGTGGAATTTTAGCCCTCTTTTTCCAACTTTTCTTATTTGATGCAATCGTCAATAAAATTGGTGAACTTGGCTTGATTCAATTAACTTTCTTTGCCAGTGCAATCTTCATTGCTGTTATTGCCTTTACAAAATCAAATTTAGTCGTTGCTCTTTCTACATTTGTTGTTTTTCTGGCCTTTGATTTATTTAGACCGGCTGTAACAACCTATCTTTCAAAGCATGCGGGCAATCGGCAAGGGGCAATTAATGGCTTGAACTCAGCCTTTACGAGTTTTGGAAATATTTTAGGGCCAATGGCCGCGGGTTATATGTTTGACCTTAACCATTTATTTCCATATTATATCTCTGCGATTATTCTACTGGGAACCGGATTTTTATCACTATTCTTAAACAGAAAAAATTTCAGTAAAATCTAAATAAAACTTTCAATTTTATTATATTTATAACTACTACCTTGCAAAAAGTGGTAGTTTTTTCATAAACAAAAATTTTTTTGAATAAAAAACCTCCTGATGTAATCTTATACATTCAGGAGGAAAAGGAGTAAGCATACTGGTTACTGGATATTCTATAATTTTTCTCAAATAGGATAGAAAAATCCATTTATAAAAGGAGTCAAAGGGATTTGAACCCTTGCGCCGTTATAAACGGTTCGACGGATTTCGAGTCCGCTGCATTACCACTCTGCCATGGCTCCACTCCCTTATTTAATTTCATTATATCATAGTTAATTCACTTCTTGAAATAATATGAACATAAAACGAAAAATAAAACGCATATTTATACAAAAATGTTGACAAATGAATAAATATGCTGTACAATTGCATTTATATTAATTTGAAAGAAGAAAATGATGGGAAACAAAAAAATTGTCTTGGCATATTCGGGTGGATTGGATACAAGTGTTGCTGTAAAATGGTTGACTGATAAAGGATTTGACGTCATTGCTGCCTGCATGGACGTTGGTGAAGGAAAAGACTTGAATTTTATTCATGATAAGGCGCTTCAAGTAGGGGCAGTGGAATCTGTTGTTTTGGATTGCAAGGAAGAATTCGCTAAAATATTTGTTGGAGCTGCACTCAAAGGAAATTTAATGTATGAAAATAAATATCCTTTAGTATCCGCTTTGAGTCGCCCTTTGATTGCTCAAAAATTAGTAGAAGTAGCCAAAGAAAAAGGGGCAACGGCTATTGCTCATGGTTGTACAGGAAAAGGAAATGACCAAGTGCGTTTTGAAGTAGCCATCCATTCTCTTGCGCCTGAGCTTGAAGTCATTGCTCCAGTTCGTGAGTGGCATTGGGCTCGCGAAGAAGAAATCGAATATGCCAATCAAAATGGTGTTCCTATTCCTGCTGATTTAGACAATCCCTACTCAATTGACATGAATTTATGGGGACGTGCGATTGAAGCTGGTGTTCTTGAAAATCCTTGGAATACTTGTCCAGAGGATGCTTTCTTTATGACTAATTCTGTGGAGGACGCTCCAAACGAAGCTGAATATATCGAGGTTGAGTTTAAAGAAGGATTACCAATCGCCTTAAATGGAAAAAGCTTAGAATTGCATGAAATCATTAAAGAAGTGAATATTATTGCAGGAAAACATGGAATTGGTCGGATTGACCATATTGAAAATCGCCTGGTTGGGATTAAATCCCGTGAATTTTATGAATGTCCTGCTGCCATTACTTTATTAAAAGCACATAAAGATTTGGAAGATTTAACTTTCGTTCGAGAACTTGCACATTTTAAACCAGTTCTTGAAAATGAATTAGCAAACTTGATTTACAATGGTTTGTGGTTCAATCCTGCTACTAAGGCTTTGATCGCTTATCTTGATGAAACTCAAAAAGTAGTTAACGGGATTGTAAAAATTAAATTATATAAAGGTTTAGCAACACCAGTGGGACGTAAATCAACTAATTCGCTTTACAGCGAAAAATTAGCAACATATACTGCTGCAGATGAGTTTGACCAAGCAGCGGCAGTTGGATTTATTAAATTGTGGGGTCTACCTACTCAAGTCAATGCTCAAGTAAATCTCAAATAATAGCTATAGGAAAATTTGGAAAGTAAGAGAATGGTAGAAAAACTTTGGGGAGGACGTTTTGAGGCGTCACTAGATAAACAAACGGAAGAATTTGGAGCATCAATTAAATTTGAGCAACGACTTGCTCCTTTTGATTTAAAAGGCTCATTAGCTCATGTAAAGATGTTGGGTGAAACAGGAATTATTACTACCGAGGAATCCCAAAAAATTGCCGAAGGTCTGAAAAAAGTAGAAGAAAAGCTTCTTAATGGCCAAATTGAATTCAAGATGGAAAATGAAGATATCCATATGAATATGGAATCTTATCTTCATCAAGAAATTGGTCCACTAGCTGGTAAATTGCATACGGCTCGCTCTAGAAATGATCAAGTGGCAACAGATATGCATCTATACCTCAAAAGTATCTTAGAGGCCGTTTTAGAAGCTTTAAAAGGGTTAAGAGAAACAATTGTAAAGCTCGCTGTAAACCAAATTGACACTATTATGCCTGGTTATACTCATTTACAACATGCACAACCGATTTCCTTTGGTCAACATCTAATGGCTTATTATCAAATGCTGACACGTGATTTTGAACGTTTTGAATTTAATGTTAAGCATACAGATATGAATCCTTTAGGAGCGGCAGCTCTAGCTGGGACAACGTTTCCGATTGATAGAATGTTGACGACAAAATTACTTGGTTTTGAGAAGGCTTATGATAATTCAATGGATGCGGTCAGTGACCGTGACTTTATTTTAGAATTTCTCTCAAATGCAAGTTTGTTAATGATGCACTTATCAAGATTTTGTGAGGAGCTTTTACTATGGTCTAGTCATGAATTCAAATTTGTCAGTCTGTCTGATGCATATTCTACGGGTTCTTCTATTATGCCACAGAAGAAGAATCCAGATATGGCAGAATTAATCAGAGGAAAAACAGGCCGCGTTTATGGAAATCTTACAGCTTTATTGACGGTGATGAAAGGTTTACCTTTAGCTTATAACAAAGATTTGCAAGAAGATAAAGAAGGAATGTTTGATAGTGCTGATACTATAATAACTTCTTTAACAGTTATGAATGGGATGTTGTCAACTTTAACTGTAAACCGTGTAAACATGGAAAAATCAACTGAACAAGATTTTTCTAATGCGACAGAGTTGGCCGATTACCTTGCAGCAAAGGGCCTTCCTTTTAGAAAAGCTCATGAATTAGTTGGTCTCTTAGTATTAGATTGTATAAAAAAAGGAATTTACCTCCAAGATGTAAATTTACAAGATTATCAAATGCTATCTCCATTAATCAATGAAGATGTTTATGAAGTTTTAAAATCAAGAACGGCAGTTTCAAGAAGAAATTCTCTAGGTGGTACAGGATTTGAATCAGTTAAAAAACAAATAGAAGAAGCAAAAAAAGAACTTCAAATTTGAAGTTCTTTTTTATAATTAGTTTTTTACAGCAAGTGATTTAGTATGTGTAAAGTAGTTTATTAAATTAAAGACAACCAGAATTGCTGAACCCACAAAGACATAACGATAGTCAATAAATCCAGCAATAGCTGAACCAAGTAAGGGACCTGCAAAAGCACCAATTGATTGAGCAGATTGATTATAAGAGAAAATTCGACCAGTAATAGCTTGAGGAGATTCTTTTGCTAAGATGGCTTGAACTGAAGGGAGAATTGCCGCATCAGAGACTCCGACAAGTAGTCTCATAACAATTAAAAACCAAACATTAGTTGTCATTGCTGTGATTGAGAAGACGATTAGTGAAAAGAAAAGTCCAAAACCAAGGATTTTTCTTTGACCAACTTTATCACCTAGACGACCTAAGAATGGAGCAGCCACTAATGTAACGATTCCTGGGGCAGCAGCGACAATTCCGGCCATGAAAGTAATGTTTCCTTGACCATGCATAAGTTCTTGTACATAGAGTGAAAGAACTGGATTAATCGATTGATTGGTCATTTGAGTAATGAGGGTTGCAAAAAACATGCCCCAAATAATGGCTGGGTGGGTAACAACTTCCCAAACTTGTTTATAGGAAAGCATGTTTTTCTTCTCAACGGGCTTAAATGTTTCTTTGACAAAAAATAAAGCAAGGAAAAAGACGAGAAACATAATGATTCCTGTGACGCTAAAAACGCGACGATAACCAGTTATATTAACAAGTATTCCGCCAATGATTGGACCGATAAGAGTTCCAGCAACAGATCCTGTTGTAAGGAGCGATAAGACGGCCCCTGATTTTTCCTTTGGTGCAGAACTGGCCATTAAGGCCATTGAATTAGAGACAAAACCAGAAAAGGCCCCAAGTAGCATGCGTAAAATAAGCAATTGCCAAGCAGCTGTAACAAAAGCCATTAATGAAATTGAAATTGCCATCCCAAGAGAAGCGCGTAAGAGCATCAATTTCCGACCTTTCTGGTCAGCTAATCTTCCCCAAAGGGGAGAAACGATTGCTAAAACAATAAAGGTGGATGAGAAGACCAAGCCTGACCAGATGTTTAATTCCGTTTTTGAGTAATGGCCAAGTGTACTGATGTAAAGTGATATAAAAGGGGCGATAAGACTTGAACCTATCCCCGTCATAAATGTCCCAAACCAAAGGACAATTAAATTTCGTTGCCATGATTCTTTCATGAATGAATGTCCTTCTTTCTTGATGTATTCATAATAATATTATAAAACTATTGTTCATAGTTTGTCAATGACGAATCATTGCTTGAAAAAGATTGAGAATAGTTTTATACTGATAGTAAGATAGTTTGAATCGACTATAAAAGTTCAAACTTCGAGTAAACTTTCGGCATCGAAAGTATTGAAAGGAATCCAATTATGGCAAGGATTGCATTGACTCGTGATAAAATCGTTCAAGCTACTATTGAACTAGCTGGTAAAATTGGTCTCTCTAATGTTAGTTTTCCGCGCTTAGCTGAGTATTTTGGAATTAAAGCTCCGTCACTTTATAATCATTTTAAAAATATGGAAGAAGTACGTGTGGCAACGGCAGTCTACCTCCAAAAAGAATTAAACTATGAACTAACTCATGCAATGGTGGGACTAACTCCTTTGGCAGCACTTAGGGCTTATGCTGAGAGTTATAAAAGATTCGCTGAAAAATATGAAGCAGTTTATGAACTGATTAATGTAATACACCAAACAAATAATGGGGAACTTGAATATTTGGCAAAAGAAAATATTCGTTTGGTTCGTCGAAGCTTGGAAAATTTTCATTTGTCAGAAGAAGAAAATTTTCATATCAGTCGGATGTTTCGCTCAACGCTTCATGGATTTATCACTTTAACACAATTAGGATATTTCCGTCAGTCTGGATCAATTTCTAAAGAAGAATCCTTTACTTACATGGTCGATCATCTGCTTAGTCGTCTAGATAATCCAGAAAATATTTAAAAATACCTTGTTAAATACATGGTATTTTTAAATGCTAAATGTAACTGATAATTCCTTCGTTCTATATAGAACGTTTTCAAGTGATATAGTGACTTTTTAGCAAGTTTATGATAAAATTAATACGATAATTTCTAAAATGGGAGAGAGTGGCTTGGCTATAAAAAAAACATATCGCGTTAAACGCTCAAAGGATTTTGACCAAATTTTTTCAGCGAAACATAGCTTTGCCAATAAAAAATTTGTGGTCTATAAATTAAACACAAATCAACCTCATTTTCGTGTAGGTCTATCAGTAAGCAAAAAGCTTGGTCATGCGGTTTTGCGTAATCGAATTAAACGTCTTTTACGCCATGCCATTGCTGAATTTAAGCCTTATTTGACAGATGAAGATTTTGTAATTATTGCACGTTCGGGTGTTGAAACACTCAGTTTTGAGGAAGTAAAGAAAAATCTAAAACACGTTTTGAAGTTGTCAAAAATCTATGTGGATGGAGAAAACGATTGAAAAAGAAATTTAGTTTGATCGCAATGGCAGGGGCGGCTCTTTTGTTGCTTACAGCTTGTGGAACAACAGCTGTGACAAGTAGTTCAACCAACCTTTGGGACCAAATTGTATATGGCTTTGCACAGGTTATTCGTTTCTTGTCATTTGGTGGTTTGACCGGAGTTGGTATTATTTTATTCACGATTGTTATTCGGGCAGCATTGCTTCCCTTGATGAATATCCAAATCAAATCTAGCCAACGTATGCAAGAAATTCAGCCAGAAATCAAAAAAATTCAGGCTAAATACCCAAGCAAAGATATGGAATCTCGTCGTTTGATGAACGAGGAAATTCAAAAACTTTATGCAGAAAATAAAGTCAACCCTTACATGGGTTGTTTACCACTAGTTGTTCAAATGCCAGTGCTATGGGCACTTTATCAAGCCTTGTCTCGTGTGGACTTTTTGAAACACGGAACTTTCCTATGGTTTGAAATTGGTGCTAAAGACCCTACTTTTATTTTGCCTATATTGGCTGCGGTCTTTACTTTCTTGAGTTCATACTTGATGATGAAATCTGCTCCAGAAAGAAATGCAATGACAACTTCAATGACTTATATCATGCCTATTTTCATCTTGATTATGGGGGTTAACTTTGCTGCTGGGATTGCACTCTACTGGGTAATCTCTAATGCTTTCCAAGTATTCCAAACAATGTTGTTGGCAAACCCATACAAAATTATTGCGGCGCGTGAAGCTAAGGTACAGGTCGAAAAAGACAAAATTAAAGCTCGCGAAAAAGCATTGAAGAAAGCAAGAAAAAAATAAAAAATACCATTGGCAGTTTTTATTTTAATTTGGAAGTTGTGCTAGAAATTGTCAATAGGCTTTATCATATGACAGGAGTAGTTTTATTATGGCTATTTTTACTGGTGAAACGGTCGAAGATGCAATCGAACGTGGCTTAAATCGCTTAAATGTTAAGCGTGAAAATGTTCATATTCATATTGAACAAAAAGAAAAAAAGGGTTTCTTAGGATTTGGAAAAAAACGGGCTCGGGTTAATATTGAGCCAATCCATGAAGAAACAGTGCGTAAAGCTGACCATTTAGCAGAACGTGGTGTGGATGATACAATTAATCTTGGTGTGCCTAAGTCACAATCTGCTATGGAAGCAACACTTGAATTAAGCCAAGTGGTTAAAGCTGTCCGTGCGGCTGAGAGAGAACAAAATGGTGAAATCACTGAAGAAGAGCGTAATGCGATTATTGAAGTGGCTAAAAAGACGGTTGTTCAAAATCGTCAAGGAACAGCAGACCTCTCTGATGTGGTTTCTGCTGTTAAAGAAGAAGTTGAAGCGAAGAAAGAAGTTTCAAACGAAGATGAAAAAATTGCTTCAAAAATTTCAAGCTATTTAACAACTATCACACAAGAAATGGGAATTGCAACGCGTGTTTCAGTTTCTCGTGACGGAAATTTAACAGTTTTCAATTTGACTTCTAATCATGATGCTTTGCTTATTGGCAAACATGGTAAAATTTTACAAAGTTTGCAAATTTTAGCAAAAGCTTACGCTAATAGTATTTTGAATACACGAATGAATATTGCTGTTAATGTGGGTGATTATCATGAAAAACGCAAAGCTTATATCGTAAGTCTTGCTCATCGTGCAGCTGAACGTGCGCGTGGCGGTGAAACTGTTTATATTAATGATTTACAGTCTAATGAACGTAAAATTGTTCACACTATTATTGGTCAGGAAAATGGTGTATCAAGTCATTCAGAAGGACAGGAATATAATCGCTATATTGTTGTGGCTAAAGAGATTTAGCCTTGACAAAAGACCTTTCATAGTGTAGAATTGTAAGGTATGCTTTTAATAGCAGTAAAAAGATGAAAGGAACACCGAAAAGGTGGAGCTACTTTCAACCAAAAGTGAAGTAGCCCAGGGACTTATATAAAATGAAACGTACTTACCAACCACACAAAAAATCTCGTAAGACTACTCACGGATTCCGTAGCCGTATGGCAACTAAAAACGGACGTCGTGTCCTTGCAGCTCGTCGTCGTAAAGGACGTGCTTCACTTACAGTTTAATTTGTAAATGAAATTGAAATCAGCTTATGGCTGATTTTTTTTATTTGATTATTCCTAAATAAGG
The DNA here is from genome assembly GCF_016517475.1 of Lactococcus sp. S47. Taxonomy (NCBI): domain Bacteria; kingdom Bacillati; phylum Bacillota; class Bacilli; order Lactobacillales; family Streptococcaceae; genus Lactococcus; species Lactococcus sp. S47. The sequence continues at coordinate 12,747 of NZ_JACVUB010000009.1, read as the reverse complement.
CAGGAGTCGGCTGATGATTAAATATATTTTGTTAAACGGTTTCATTAATTGTGTTATAATGGTTTTATTAAATAATTAGTGAAATTTTTTCCTTTGTTGATTGAAGATAAGGTGAAATCTCACACTTAAAGGAGAGTTTTGTCGTGAAAAAATTCAAAATTGGTGAACTTGAAGCTTCTCAAATTATTTTAGGTTGTATGAGAATTAATGAAGAGGGAAAAGATCCGATTGCTGTCATTGAAAAATCAGTGGAGCAAGGGATAAATTTCTTTGACCATGCTGATATCTATGGGGGTGGAGCTTGTGAATCGATTTTTGCAGATGCTCTAGAAAAATCGTCAGTAAAACGAGAAGATATTATTTTACAGTCAAAATGCGGAATTGTTCCTGGGAAAATGTTCGATTTTTCAAAAAAACATATTATTGAATCGGTTGAGGGGAGTTTATCTCGTTTAAAAACTGATTATTTGGATACTTTGCTCTTGCATCGTCCAGATACTTTAGTCGAACCTGAAGAAGTAGCTGAGGCTTTTTATGAATTGGAAAAAGCAGGAAAAGTACGTTATTTTGGGGTTTCTAATCAAAATCCTGGTCAAGTTGAACTGTTGAAAACAGCGGTGAAAGAGGCGTTGTTGTTTAATCAATTACAGTTTGGCTTAAAACATACGGGAATGATTGATGCTGGGATTCATGTAAATATGAGTGATGAAGGTTCTTTTGTTCATGATAATGGTATTTTAGAGTATTCTCGTATTAATAAGATGACTATTCAGGCTTGGTCACCTTTCCAATATGGTTTCTTTGAAGGCGTCTTTGTTGGAAATGAAAAATTCCCTGATTTGAATAAAAAATTGGAATTTTATGCAGAAAAATACAATTCTACTCCAACTGGAATTGCTGTCGCTTGGATTAATCGGCATCCTGCTAATATCCAAACAATTATTGGAACGATGACATTGAGCCGAATTGAAGAAATTGCGGCTGCTTCAGATATTGTCTTAGAACGTGCGGAATGGTACGACTTGTACATGGCAGCTGGAAATATTTTACCTTAAAATCATTGTAGTAAAGACTAGTTTTTAAAACTAGTCTTTTATTGAACTTATTTTTATAATTTATATCTTTGGAAATTTTTAACTTAAATTTAAAAGCCTTGATAGAAGGCTTTTATTTACTTTAATGGAGAAAACGGTTGAATTCAAGCAAAAAATAACGTATAATTAACATGTATCTAAGAAATTTTTAATGGGATATTTCTGTCAGTAAATAAAATGATTGTCTTCTAAAAATGTGGACATCAGTTGGCTGACGGGATGGAAATTATTGATTTTTAGTTTAATCTGGCTTTACAGATAAATTTAAAGGAGGTGTCTTATGAGTTTTACAGATGAAACAGTCCGTTTTGAATTTGGTGATTCGGACAAGAAAGAAATTGGCGAAACACTCGTTGATGTTTACAATGTGCTTGAGGCTAAGGGTTACAATCCTATCAATCAAATCGTGGGTTATGTTTTGTCGGGAGACCCTGCTTATATCCCTCGTCATGATGATGCGCGTAATAAAATTCGCCGTTTTGACCGAGATGATATTGTTGAGGAATTAATCAAGAATTATTTGAAAGATAATGGTGTCAATTTATAGTGTTTGCACGAATTTTAGGGCTTGATGTCGGAACAAAAACTGTGGGAGTTTCTGTCAGTGATTTACTTGGGATGACCGCTCAACCTGTTGAAACCATTAAGATTGACAGTGAAGCCGGTGAGCTTGGCTTTGAACGTTTGGGCGTTTTGATTAAAGAATACAAACCTGAAAAGGTAGTTCTTGGTCTTCCAAAACATATGAACGGTGATGAAGGGGTTCGTGCCGAAGCATCACGGGATTATGGTACAAAATTAGCCAATGAATTCGGTTTGGAAGTCGCTTATCAAGATGAACGATTGACAACTGCGCAAGCTGAAAAAGTATTGATTGATGGTGGTGTGCGTCGTAAAGATCGCAAAAAATCGATTGATAAATTGGCTGCTGTTTTGATTTTACAAAATTATTTGGATGCTCATGCATTAAAATTATAATTTTTGGTTTACTGATGAAAGCTTTAGTTTATTTGTAAGTATAAAAATACTGACAAGTATTCGTAGGATTTTCTGTCAGTAAAAGTTGTCTATTTATTTTATTATGAATAGCAGAAAATTCCTCTAATTAAGGATGAAGAAAAGGAAATAAAATGACTCATACACATGATCACGAACATGACCATAATCATGAACCTGACTATATTACTTTGGTTGATGAAAATGGAAACGAAAGCTTGTTCCAAATTTTGATTACCATTGATGGACAAGAAGAATTTGGCAAAAACTATGTTGTTTTACAACCTACTGAGTTTGAAGAAGATGAACAAGGTCTTATCGATGTTTTGGCTTACTCATTTACTGAGAATGCTGACGGTACTGAGGGTGATTTGCAACCAATCCCTGAAGATGCTGAAGATGAATGGGATATGATTGAAGAAGTCTTCAATAGCTTTATGGATGAACAAGAAGATTAAAATAAAAAGCTGTCATTAACTGACGGCTTTTTATTTCTTTAAGAAACTTATGAGGGATATTGTAGCAAGCATAGCAACGCAAACTAAGCCGATAGGAGGCCAAAACCAAACGATAACAATAGAAAGAAAGTTGATGAGAAAAAGATTTCTACCTGAAAGACTGTGTGTGAGTTCTTTGTATTCTTTATCAGGATTTTCTTTGAGCAGCTCATGGTCCATAAGATGAAAAACAGCCGCCCAGAGAAAAATAACAATCAAATAGAAAAATTCAGGGAGAAACTCACTTGCATGTTTTCCGACCCAACCCGTGGTGAAGGGGAAAAATGACATAATGAATAGCCAGAGCGTATTCAATAAGAATATTCGAGGAGTAATATTTTTAATATCACGATAAAGTTGATGATGATTATACCATACGGTCATAATCATAAAAAAGCTCAAAGCATAAGCTAAAAGTGGGATGGTTAATTCTGCCAGAGCAGGCCAGCCACTTTTATCAGGGGTTTTAAATTCTAAAACCATAATCGTTGCAATGATGGCAATAATAGCATCTGTAAAAGCCAAAAATCTTTCTTTTTCCATGGAATTATTTTATCATAAATGTTAAGATTTGCTTACGCTTTTTTCAAAAAACAATAAAAAAGTTGCTGACTAATCTGTCAGTAACTTTTTTATTTATTTTTTAAATTTACGCTTTAAACCATTTTTAGCGACATCTTTAATGACTTTGTTACGTAAGCCTGGTTCATAGTTATCATAAATTGTTCCGTCAAAATTAATAATTTGAGCATTATGATTTTTGTCATCAAAAATAAATTTACTAATCATTTGAGCTGTTTCTTCAGGAGATTTTACAAATGGACTATCCCCAACTTTTGCACCGTTCAAATCTGTTGCAACTGCACCAGGCATAACAGCAAAGATTTGTTTTTTAGATTTATCTTTTTTGAATTGATGACCAAAAGCAAAGGTCATGGCATTTTGTGCAGCTTTTGAAGTGACATAAGCAAGTGGCATCCAATATTCTTGAGAAACGGGTACGGTGATGTTAATAATTTTAGCATTTTCTGTCAGTGAATGTGGAAGAAGTTCTTTGATCACAGCATGTGTTCCCAAAAAATTGGTTTTAATTGTTTCTTCTAAATCAGTTGTTGAATAATCAAAAGCTGATTTTTCCATATCAAGATGCCCTTTATCTGAATGAATATTCCCAGAAATTCCAGCATTATTAATAAGTAAATCAATATCTGTCAGTGCTGACAAGCTCGTCAATTGATTTAAGTCATCTAAATCTACTTTGACAAATTTGGCAGTAATTCCTTCGGCTTTCAGCTTTTCAACGGCTTCTTGTCCACGCGTTTCATTACGGGCTCCGACCAAGACTTCATAGCCGCGATGACCAAGGTTTTGAGCAAGTGCAAAACCAATTCCTTTATTTGCGCCAGTGATAAGTGTTTTCATGATTTTTCTCCTTTGAGTTTTAGTTGTCGCCTTTAGACATTTGTTGTTGGTCAATTAGATTGGAATTTAAAAACCAGTGACGGTGCCAATCTCCAGATAAAGCGGTAAAGGGAACAGGTTGTTGACCTGTTTTTTCTACTTTTTCTAGTAAATAATTTCGTAAAATCCAAGTATCTTCGAGTGTTCTTTGTTTAAGATTAAATATTTTTTCAAGTTTTACTTCGCTAATTTTTAAATCATTAGCAATTTCAGATTTGCTAAGTCCTGTGAGTTCAAAATTTTTGCGGAGTTCTTTTTTGGTATTATGCATTTGAAGGGGATTAAGTGACATTTTTCTTCTCTAATCTTTCATTTTGGGAAAATAATTGCTGAGCATTTGTTGAGAAAGTAGTTTGGTGTTTTCGTCACTATTTACTTTGCCCATTTGGTGAAGTTGTTTAGCAAAACCAGCGTCAATCCGGTCTAAGCCATTTTCAAGCCCGGCTAAAGTTTCACTAATTAAGTCTGAAAGTGCCAGGTTATTGGGTGCGTCAGTATTTGTATGGCTTTCGAGATTTGTTTCAGCAACTAATGGTGGAACTAATTCGATGACTTTTAAAGTCTTTTCAAAATATTTAGCTTGTTCTCGAAGCGCATCAGAGTAAAAATGAACCCCAGCTTTGGTCAAATTGTAAATAGGGTGTGCACCGTCAGCCAGATTTGATAATCCTGATGAAACATTAATGACTAGTCCGTTATTTGCGACAAGGATTTTCAAAAATGCTTGTGTCACAGCAATTGTTCCTAATAAATTAATATGAATTTCTTCTGTCAGTACTTCCAGAGAATTGTCAGCTTGTTCAAATAAATTAATCGCACGCATAATTCCGGCACAGTTCATAATGACATCAAGTTGAGGGAAATTTTCTTTGATGAATTTGACTAATTGGGGGAGGGAGTCTTTGTCAGCAACATCACTGACAAATCCTGTAAAAGTTGGATTTTCATTTAAAATTTGATTAAGACGTTTTTCATTTCGGGCGGTAATGATGACTTTATTTCCTAATTCGGAAAACTTTTTAGCAAAACCAAGTCCGATTCCGCTTGTACCACCTGTGATTAAAATCGTATGTCCTGTAAATGTCATGATTTCTCCTTTTTATGAGGTTATTTTTTTTAACTTTTATAACCAATAAAATGAATTATAAACCAGAAAGTTATATTTGTCAAGAATTATAACTTGTGTTACAATTAATTTATGAATACACGTGAAAAGATATTAGGAAAAACAGAAGAATTTATCTTAGAGAATGGAATAGAGAAACTCACCATTTCAAAAATTGCTAAGGAACTCAATATTAGTCAACCAGCTATTTATAAGCACTTTAAAAGTAAAGATGAACTTTTAACGATACTTGCCCTTCGTTGGCTCAATGGTCAGACACTTGTAAAAATATTTCCTTTTGACACAAGCAAGTATGAACATCAAAAAGAGATTGTTCATGATTGGCTCTGGTCAGTCGCCATTGCCAAATATGAAGCACATCGAAAAACTCCAGAAATGTTTGCCTTATACACAACCTACATTGGAGAAAATTTAGAATTGGGACGTAAACATATTTTAGAAATGGTTGAGAGTCTAAAGACAGCTGCTAAATTTGAAAGTGAAGAGGAAGCTGCTGCTTATATTCAAGCTTTTGTTTATTTTCATCACCCAAAAATTGCCCCACAGTGGGATGACCAATTTCAAAATCAATTTGAAAATCTCTGGACTTTGCTTGAACCGAATTTAAATGCCTTTTAAAGTTACTGACAGACTTTTTGGATTTCTGTCAGTAACTTTTACGATTTTGTCAGTAAAAAAACCTGTCAATTGACAGGTTTTTATTCTTTAATTCGGAAAACCATGGCAGTTCTAGGTTCAAGGATTAGATTTAAATGCCCTTTTGACCAACCAAAACTACTTCTTGGACCAAAACCACCAAATTTTTGGTCATCACTATCGAAGATAAGTTCTGGTTTTTCAGGAAATTGGAGTTGAAGCTCTTGTTCATAACTAGGATGGAAATTAAAGACGAAAAGAAGTTGCCCTTTTTTATAAGCTAGTAATTTATCCGAATTTTTTATCCAAAGTTGTTGGACAGGTTCTGGGCTTTCTAAAAACTTGTAATGTCGCTCTAGATTAATCATCGCTTGGTCAAATGCCAATAAATATTGGAAACGCAAATCTTTATTATCAGCTAAAGACCATTGTCTTCTAGCATGTTGGAAATCATCATGATTTTCTTGACGCGGAAAATCAAGCCATTCGGGGTGGCCAAATTCATTACCCATGAAATTTAAATAACCCTCACCAGCCAAACTAAAAGTAATTAGGCGAATTAATTTATGAAGTGCTATGGCACGGTCAATTTTTAGAGATTGACTATTAAGGTCCATTTTCCAATAAATCTCTTCATCAGCTAACCACATCATAATCGTTTTATCACCAACTAAAGCTTGGTCATGACTTTCAGAATAACCAATATTTTTTTCACCGGGACGTCGCGTTGTTAATTCCCACCAAAGGCTCAATAAGTCAAGACTATTATCCGTTTTTTCTTTCAATTGTTTAATCCAAAAATCAGGAATTCCCATTGATAAACGGTAATCGAAACCAATTCCACCACTTGAAATAGGTAGGGCCATTCCCGGCATGGCTGACATTTCTTCAGCGATTGTTGTTGCTGATGGATTGAATAAATGTGTTAATTCATTTGCCAACATCAAATAAGTCACCGCTTCGATGTCTGTATTGAGCGAAAAATATTTGCTGTAATCAGTAAATGCAGTCCCTAAACCATGATCATGATAAAGCATTGAAGTCACACCGTCAAAACGAAAACCGTCAAAATGATAGGTATCCAACCAAAATTTAAGATTTGAAAGTAGAAAATGAATCACTTCATCTTTGCCATAATTAAAAAGTTTTGTCTTCCAAGCTGGATGATTTCCTCGTTCACCTTCATGAAAATACTGATTTTCTGTCCCATCAAAATAGTTGAGACCATCTTCGATATTTTTTACAGCATGTGAATGAACCACATCTAAAAGCACTCGCAAACCCATACCATGAGCTTGATCAATCAATTCCATCAAATCTTCTGGCTGACCAAAGCGACTAGAAATTGCAAAGAAATTGGAAACTTGATAACCAAAACTAGCATAGAGCGGATGTTCCATAATTGCCATCAGTTGAATAGTATTGTAACCAGCCTTTTTAATTCTTGGTAAGACATCGCGCGTGAATTCTTTATAAGAATTAATTTTATATTCTTCAGTTGAAATACCAATATGTGCTTCATAAATCAAAGGAGCTTCTTTTAACTGAGGGGCTTTATTCTTCCAATCATATTTTGGTTGAACAATCACTCCATCCAATTCATGGCGCTCATTGGGGACAGCAAACATAATATAAGAGGGAACACGATAAACTGTTTCACCAGACGGTAAAAGCAGCTTAACCTTCACCTTAGAACCCACAGGTAGCATACCCGGAATTGAAATTTCCCAAGTCCCACCATAGGCCTGTTTCAACTCAAAATTGTTTTCCCAATTATTGAAATCTCCAACCAACCAAGCTCTTTTAGCATTTGGTGCCCATTCGCGAAAAGTCCAGTGTTTACTTTCTTGTTGAAAGCCAAAATACTTATAACCATTAGCAAAATCAACAAGCGAACCATCAGTTCCTAAAAGCCGTTTTTTTGTTCGAGCAAATTCAAAAAGCCGCAAAGACAAATCTTCTTTGAAAGGTTCCAAATAAGGGTCGTAATCCAAAATATTTAGAGGCATAAGCTATTCTCCTTTTTACTGAAAATCATTTCTAGCTCTATTTTATCACTTTTGCAAAGGTTTTCACAATGAAATTCCCATATAAAATAAAAAATATTTACTGACAGAATGGGTCAGTAAATATTTTTTATTCATCATTAAAACCAAACCAAGGGTCTTCCTCACCTCCGAGTGCTTCTTGACCAAAAGAAACTGTTTCTGGAATTTTGGGAGCATTAAAAATTTGCGAAGGAGTTGCTACATTTTCTGTCAGTAAATTTTTTTGGTCAGCAACTTTTTCGTCATTAAAAAGATGAGCTTCTAGGCTTTGAATATAATCATAAAACTCTGTCAGTAAATCATGATAAGCCTTTAATTCACTTGTTTTATTTAAATTTTTATAATTAGCCTGAAACTCTCCCCAACGTTCAGCAATGTGCTTACTTTTCATAAAATCATTATAATCCATATTTGTTCCTCGTTCCTTTCTCTTTATTATACATTATTATCCTTAATGCTTAAGCGGTAATATTTATTATTTAAAATAAGACTCAATTTAGAGGTGTAATGTAAAAATAATAAAACGAATGTGAAACTTTCCCCTTTTAAAAAAGCATTATCTTGTTTTTTTTGTTATAAAAGTCGATTTAGACTCAAATTTTTAATTTTTATCGGTCTTTTTTTATTAATCATTTAAATATTTATGAAATATTAAAAAAAGGGGCTAATGGCTTTATGGAGCCATTATGTTGCAAAAAGGCTATATTAGGAACTAACAAAAATATAAATAAAAGTAAGACAATAGAATTTAATGTACGAAATTTATTACACATTTGTATTGTATTATGCTATAATGTCCTAGAATCAGCAATTTTTATAAGAAAATGTAATTAATAAAATACATCGCTTACAAAACTGATTTAAAATCAAAAGGAGGACATTATGAAAAGTAGAAAAAAAGTTATTTCTATAATTTTAGGTTTAATGCTGCTTTTACAATATGTTATTACCCCAGTTGGAGCAATTGCAGGAGCAATAAATGAAGAAACAAATGATTCGGATATAACATTAAGTCAATTTAAAATAGATGAATCCGAAAGTAATGCTGATTTAATGACATTTGATTTAAGTCTCAAGATTAATCAGTCAATATTGAAAAGTAAAACAACTATTATTGAATTAGATAAATCAATTAAAATTAATGAACCAAATGAGGCTAACAGACAAAAGTCAACAGCATCTTATACTGCTGACGAAAATAGATTGACAATAGACCTTAATTCACTAAATACAGGCGAAGTGAAAGTCAATTTTTCAATCTCTAAAGAAGTTTTGAAAAACTTTGAGCGATTAACAGCCAAATTAAATGATAGCCAGGTTGATGTATTGTTGCCAAAAACGAGTTCAACTTCAGAAACCCCAAGTCAGTCAACTTCCACTGTGACTCAAAATACTGTTACACCTGAAATCAAAGAAAAAGAAAGTAGTACGACTAAACATTCAGAGCAAGCTATAAAAACTGTGGAAAGTCAAGATATTCGTAAACTTCTAGAAGACTCAGGAATTTCACCAGCGACTATTATCGACTCAGCTAAGGTCATATATCTTGATAAAGAAGGAAAACCTTATCCAGATCAAACAGATGTTCCGATAGATGCAGAAGTTCAAATCGATTATACCTGGAGTATTCCAGAAGATATTTTACCATTGAAATCAGGAGATTACTTTGATTTTAAACTTCCTGATGGTGTAACAATTGAGCAAGCGACATCGTCACTGGGAGATTATGGAACCTATACAATTAATGCAGATGGAACCGTTCGTTTCGTCTTCAATGAAAAAGTTGAAACCTATCATGATATTAAGGGTACCTTTCATTATGATGCACATTTCGATAAGACAATTGTTCCAGGAGAAGTTGTAGTTGATACACCAACGGAGGAAAATTTTCCCCCTTCAGAAATTCATGTTCGGCCAACCTATGACCAAGCAATTGATAAATCAGGACATTTCGATAAAACTCCAAATCCTAGTAAAGTGATTTGGGAAATAAATATTAACCGTCCATTAAATACAATGGAAAATGCTACACTTACCGATCCAATGCCAGAAGGAACAACTTATGAATCCGTCGAAATTTACCCTGAGACAGTTGGAAAAAATGGAGAAATCATTTCCATTGATAAAGAACATCCTTTAGTAAAAGGTACAGATTATACTGTTGATTCAAATGGAAAAATTACTTTTATTGGTAAATATGCTACCACCGATCAAGCGTTCAATGTTGTCTATACAACAACTATCGATGAAAGTAGTTTTCCGGAAAAAGAGGGATCTGTAAGTTTTAAAAATACAGCGACATTAAATGATGGAAAAACAGATACCAATGCAAGTGCCTCTGTTACTGCGCAATATAAAGGGCCAATTAAAAAAAATGGACCATTTACAACAGGGAACGATCAAATTTATAATTGGAATATAGAATACAATTATAATGAAAAAAATCATAAAGCAGGGTCATTTATTGAAGATACCATGAGTGATGCCATCGAGCTGGTGAACGGAAGTGTTAAACTTTATAAAATTACTTTTGATAGTAACGGAAAAGAAATTAAAGGTGCTCAATTAAAAGAAGGGGAAGATTATAAACTTGTACAAGACCCTGATAATCCTCAAAAATTTAAAATTGAGTTTATTACTGATATCGATTATGCAGTAAAAGTTGAATATCAAACGAAGGTTAAAGATATCGTAGATGGAAATGTTACCATTGATAACTCAGTAACAACTGATACGGGAGATAACAGCGAGTCAGGTGGTAATGCAACTCAACAAGGAATCGTTAAAAATATTGATGGAGCTATTGATTACGAGAATAGAGAAATTCCATGGAAAATAGATATTAATAGTGCAGGCTATTGGATGGAAAACTGGTCACTTGAAGACAAAATGTCTGAAGGTTTGACTTTCCTTGAAAATACTTTCCAAATTATTGATAAAACTGCTGGAAATAAAGTACTCTCCCCAACAGAATATACACTGATAAAAACAACAGCAGGCTTTTCAGTTTCCTTTAATTCCCCACTTAAGGAGGGGACAGATCATAAATATCAAATTAAATACAAAACAAAATTTGATACTAGTGTGATTGATAATGGGTCTGGTCATGAAGGAGATATCAAATTTGTAAATGATGCTTCAATGACTTGGAAGGATAAAAATGGAGGAGATCATACTAATAATGATCATAAAGAATTTAAACCAATACCTCCGTTCCAATATAATGGACAAAAATCTGGTTCATATAATGCAACCAGCAAAAAAATTACCTGGACAATTGCAGCAAATTTCAATCAACAAGAATTAAGCAATGCCTCAATAACTGATCCAATCTCTGATGATCAAAACTATGTTTCTGGAAGTGCTAAAGTATATGAAGCTACGATTAATAAAAATGGTACTTATACTTTAGGTGCTGAAGTTACTTCAGATATGGGAATAAAAATAGTAGAAAGCAAAGGAAGTGTTAAGGTAGAACTACCAGATGGAAGCACAAAAGCCTATGTTCTAATATTTGAAACAAGTCTAGAAGGTAACCTCATCAATCAGAAGGAGTACAAAAACAAAGCGACATTTACAAATAAGGACATTTCACATGATTTAAGTGCTAGTGTTACTCCAGCACATCAAGGAGAATTCGTAACGAAAGATGGTTCACAGTCAAGTACAGATTCTAATTATGTAAATTGGAAACTTACAGTAAACGCCTCGCAATCTACCTTAAAAAATGTTGAAGTCACTGATAATCCTTCCTCAAATCAGTATATTGTAGCAAAAGATATTCTTATTTATGGAACAAGTATTGATGCTTCTGGTAATATTACTGAGAACAAAAATATTATTCTTGAACAAGGCAAAGATTATTCTGTTGATATCCAAACTGACAATTCTACAGGGGCTCAAACAGTTAAAATTAAATTTTTATCAGAAATTAACACAGCATATGTTGTAGAATATCGTGCATTAATTACTTCTGACAAAGCTAATGATGTGGTAACTAATCAAGCCCATATTACTGGAGACAACGAGAAAACAATAGAACAAGATGTTGAAAAAGATGTACCCGTAACTAATCATAACGGAAGTGCAAACGGATCAAAAGGTTCAGTTACTTTGGAAAAAGTTGGTCCCGGCAAAGCAAAACTTGCGGGAGCTCATCTTCAACTTTGGTCTATCGGTACAGATGGTAAAAAAGATAAATTAATTCGTGAAGGAGATACCGACAAAAATGGTGATTTAAAACTTGGGAATTTGCGTGTTACTGATTATCTTCTTATTGAAACTAAGGCCCCAACAGGGTATACACTTGATGAAGAACTAGTCAAAGGTAAGAAAATAACAGTTGCAAAAGACGGAGAAGTTTCTAATTTCCCAATTCAAGACGTTGAAAATGAACCAACGAAAGTAATCTTGAAAAAAGTAGGACTAACCATTGAAAATGGTAAAGAGGTAAAAAATCCACTTCAAGGTGCAGAATTTAAAGTACTAGACAGCAACGGTCAAGTTGTTTCAGGTTACGAAAAACTTACTTCTGAAAGTTCTGGAAATGTAACGATTGAAAAACTAACACCTGGTAAATATTCACTTGTTGAAACCAAAGCCCCAGCGGGTTATATTTTGGACCCAACCCCAATTGACTTTGAGCTTAAAGCCAATGAAGAAGGAATCATCCCAGATATCAACTTGGAAAAAGTTAACTATCAGGGTTCAGCACAACTCATTAAACATAACAGTAATGGTCAAGCTTTATCAGGTGCGATTTTCAAAGTTATTGATAAAGATGGTAATACAATCCAAACTAATTTAAGCTCTGATAAAGATGGTAAAGTTACGGCTACTGGTTTATCCCCTGGAGATTATTCCTTTGTTGAAACCAAAGCTCCAACAGG
>NZ_JACVUB010000008.1:0-105476 GCF_016517475.1 Lactococcus sp. S47 | reverse complement strand
ATGTTCCAGGAGGAAGTGTCGTAGACCCAGATGGCACAGTTCATCTCCCAGGTGGCAATGTCGTTAACCCAGATGGTACTATTACATTACCTGGACAAGACGGTAAAACTGGCACAGGTGATGACGGTAAGGTTAAACCAAATGGTCCATCTATTTCAAACCCAGATGGAAGCATTACGCTCCATGGCGGTGGTACAGTTCAAACGCCTGGAGGAACTATTGATCTTCCTGAAGGTACTGTTATTGACCCAGATGGTACAATTCATCTTCCAAACGGTGAAATAATTAATCCAGATGGTACCATTACTGGTAAAAATACTAAAATAAATACTTCTAATGAGACTCAAAATTCAACATTGACTCCTCTTGGAACTCCTGTTGGAATCAGCACAAGTAATACTAAATTACCAAAAACTGGTGATGTTTCTTTAAGTAGCGAAGAAGCGTTAGCTCTAGGATTTGGTGCCTTACTCGGTGTACTTACTCTTACTGAGGTAAAACGTCGTAAAGAAAATTAATTTGCTTATGATTAAAGCAGATAGTTTATGAGCGCAAATTTAAAATTTCAAAGATTATACCATTGAAAATCATAAAGGGAAGAAACTAAAAAATATGAAAAAAGTAAGTATTATCATTCCTTTCAAGGGGCAGACGGAATCGGAACTAATGCTTCCGTTAGCATCTATTTATAATCAGATTGGAATTGATCTTTCACAACTGGATGTCCATCTTGTTAATGATGGGGGAGAACCAATTAATTTAAAAAAGTTTGATGTTTTAGCAGACAAACTTGAAATTAATTATCATGAAATATCAAGTAGTGGGCCGGGTGTTGCTAGGCAGTACGGTATAGATCATTCTAAGAGTGAATACATTATGTTTATTGATGCTGATGATGTTCTCTACTATGTGGGCGCATTATGGCCGTTTTATAATGCGGCTAATCAAGGCCATCAAATGATATTGGCCGGTTATTGGGAACAAGTTGCCGGAAATCCCTATACTTACATAGTTCATAATAATAAAGATGTTAAAGCTGTTTATGGAAAGTGGTATAAACGTACTTACTTAGAAATGATAAATTTAAGATTTTTGGTTGATTTACCAATTTATGAAGATACTTATTTTGTTGGTTTGGCTTGTATACTATCAACTGATAAATGTTACCTTGAAGAAGTCGTTTACATGTGGTTATGTAATCCTAAATCCATTACAAGAAATTCTGAAAATATGTTTAATTATCAAGCTCATATTTGGGCAAGAGAAAACAGGCATTGGTTTGAAATGATTCGTAAATGGAAGCCTGAAAGGTTACAATCTGATTTTGAAAACTATTTAACAGATATGTATTTGAAATCCCAAAAATTTTCGCCAATAGATGAGGAAAAATGGTTAAAGGAACAGCGTATACTGATCGAAAATGTTTCTGATATTTTCTCTGGCTGGACTCCAGAACTTCAAAAACAGGTTAATGAGAAAAGCGCCGATATTAATAATCAGTAGTATGGAATTAATACTGATGGTTTTAAGGAGTGGATAGCTCAAACTCTTCCCTGGTAACATAAAGGATTTTTAAAAGTTAAGTTAATCTTTTGAAACGAATCCTTTCCAATTTTAGGCGGATAGATAAAAATATCTATCTGCCTAATGTTATTATTTATTATTATTATTTTTTAAACTTTATTTATTAGAGAGGTTGGGTTCGTTAATGAAGAAACAAGGCAGACAACTTAATATTTTGAATAGTTTGTTCTTGAAAAATTCGAAAGAGCAAAAATCGTCGTCAAGGGAGATTCCTGACAGTCAAATTGAATTGAAAGCTAGTAAAGAATTAGGAGTGGCAATACGGCAAAAGGAAGTGAGTAATATGGTGGGAAGGAGTAACTATTCTTCAGAATTGAGAACACACAAACAACTACTTGAAAAATATCTACAACATTCAGAAAAATACTTTAATGATTTAGCTGAATATAAAAAAGGATATCTAGTATTAAATCGTAGTTTAGAAGATTTTAATCAACTTTCTCAAAAGATGGCTGATAAAAAAGAAGAGTATACTTCTGAAATGGTCAAATACGAAGGAATAAAGCAAAAGTATGAGCAAAGTCTTAAGGAATATCAAGAAATCACTGAAGAATATGAAAATATTATTCAAGATAGAGAAGTAGTTCAAAGAAAGTTTGAAGAACACTCTATAGCTCTAAAAAAAATTAACGATGAGGTACAAGAGTTAATTGATAAAAAGTCTGAAAAAAACGATATTTTTGTTGAGTTAAAGGGTAAATTGGTGATAGAGAGAGAAGTATTTAAAGCAACACAAAGTCGTTTGAACGGGATTGTCTCTGTCTATGATTTACTTAAAAAAAATTATCAGGAAAAGAAAGAAACTTTTGAAGAATCACGTAAGAAATATCACCATGCAAATACCATAAAAAATGATTGGGAGATGCTAGTCAAAGATTTTGAAAAAACTAAAGCTAATAAACAGAAATTCGAGCAAAACCTTCAATCTATTGATAAAAAAATAAAGAATACAGAAGAAGAAGCGAAAACATCAAAAGAAATTTATAGTTTTGTTGAGCCTTCTTTGGCTGCAATGGAAGAAAAATATAAAGAACACAAAAAAAACTATGAAGCAGTAGCTATTGCTTATAATATTTCCAAAAAAAGCTATGATACAGAGTATGGTAAGTATGCTGAACTTAAAGAAAATCTAGAAGAAATGAATAGTCTGAAAAATCCGAGTAAGGCTGTCATTGGTTATATCACCCGTGACAGGGATGTAGCCAAAAGTAGGGTGGATAATTTGGCGAAAGATTTTTATCCTTTGGAAGAAAAGTTCAATTTACAAAAAAGTGTTTTTGAGCAAATCAGTGCTAGCTATCAACTAGTGAAAAACCTTGTTGAAGAGAAGAAAGATAAGTCAAAAGTTTATAATGATTCTTTGAGACAAACATTGGCTGCTCAGAAAAAAATTACAATGGTTTTAGAAGTGTTGAAATCAAAATATGGGCTTCTAAACCACCAACGGGGACAATCACAAGAAGCATTTAAAGTTATTTCTCAGGAGTACGATAAACTTGAACTCGAATTCCAGAAAGAGCAAACGTCTTTCAAAAATATAAAAGATGATTATATAGCTTTTGAAACTCGGTATAACTCCACTAAGGAATCTTATGATACTGCTAAAGAAAAGCTTGCTCAAAGCGAGGAGAATATTGAAATTGTTAAAAAAGCATATTCTGATGTTGCAGGCCTTCTCAGAATTGCAACGGCAAATAAAGAATCCATTCTAGTAAACTATAAAGAATCTGAAAAAGAACTTAAGAAGTTGACAGACATAAAAGATGGACTAAAGTTTGAAGTAGAAAATAATTTCTCAGCTTTAGAGGAAACTTACCAAAATGGTGAGCAAATTTATTTATGCTTAAAAGAACAGTCAAAAAATTGGCATGACGAATATCCTCAGTATAATAGTTCTTATAAAAAAATATTACCTGAGTATACAAATATGAGTAATCAACTCGAAAAGCTAAATCAACAATACAAAGTTATTTATAGTGATTATCAATTTTTAGATAAATCTAGAGAGGCTGCTCAAAAGCAATATCAAGAAGAAATGAGAAAATATAATTCCAATCAGGAATTATATAATCGATTGACTCAAGAATTTAATCATTGTTTAGATTTAAGAAATATTGTTCTAAAAAAAGATAATGACTTTGAAACTGCTTTGCATAATTTGAATCAATTTATCTTTAAAAATGATATGTTTACTTTCCCAATTAATGAAGCAACCGGTTCTAATTTTATAGATGAATTTAATATTCCTGAAATTGAGTTTAATGAATCATCAATAAGATTAACCAGGAAATTCGAACTATCAAAATGGACAGAAACATTTCACAGATTTTATTCCCAAACTGAGGTAATAGCTAAGGAGCTTGTTAAAGCATTGGCGGAATATCAAAAACAGGTTTCAATTTTTATACGACTTGGAGGGAAAAGACTTATCGATTTGGGAAATAGTGATATAGCTTATCGTGGAACAAACATTGAAAACTACTTAAATAGGCTATTAACCAACTTCAAGGAGTGGCAGATAGAATATGAAAATAGAGAGCAGGTTTTCGCCTTATTAGTTAAAGATTATCGTCAATATTTGGATGAATCAATTAAATTAAATGAGAATATTGCTAAAATGTCAGATTCTAAGAATGGTTTGCAAGAAATTGTGAATGCAATTAATTCACTTCCAAATTACATGGATATTTATAGTGCTTCTTACCGCAATGTTGAAGTGTTGGCGAATAGTCTTGGGAGTGAGGTTTCAGACTTAACGCATTTACAAAGTGTTGATGAATTAAAAGTGACAATTCATAAAGTTTATCTTGAGCATATTCAAGCTTTGATTGATGAAAACCTAGAAGATACAATTACACATTTTACCAAAATTCGTTCCAGTTACGATCAAAGTATTAGTAATTTAAGAAAACGATTGGATTCAATGGAAAAAATGACAGGTATTCCGACAAGAAAAATTGTAATAGAAAGCTCCCTACCAAATGATCTTGATTTAAAAACCTACTTTAAGAGTGCATTAGATGATAATGTAAAACAATTACTTTCTACGATTACTGGAAGTTCATCATTTATTAATAGCGTGAAAAAAGTTAATCAATTTAAACGAGTTCAAAATCTCTTATCTGTTAATGAAGGAGGAATTGCAATTGTTCTTCCAGAAGTACCAATCAATTTTAATCCAAAGGAACTAGAATTTTCACTTGTAGTAGCTAGCGTAAAAAATATTGAAGCTCCGAATAAGGTAGAAAAGTTGGTTTCTTCTTATCCAACGCCAGAACAACCAAATATTCTCAGTGAGAAACCAAGTTTTATCGAAGATATTCTTGAAATAGAGAAAATAGAAAAGCAACACCAAAACATAGAAAAAAAAGAAGCGCTAAAAGCTCTTGCTTAATATCAGTTTTAATAATATATCTAACTGAAAGGTATTGATAATGAATTATTTTGTAAATGAGAATATTTTTACCCTGAATTCTGGGACAGAATTTTCAGCGATTAAACGATTGAAAATGTTCAAAAATCATCGTGTTGAAGCTAAAATTTTGACAAGAAATTACAATCCTCAACTATCTGGAGATTTAAAGAGGGTAGGTTTAACTCATGATGATGTCATAAATATGTATGATTATTTTCAAGATGTAATAAATGTTTCTGGAAGAGATGTTGATGTGCGTTACACAAACAAGATTAATAAAAGAAAATATCATATTGAAGGAATTGATGCTAATGAATCACTGATTAAGCATGCTGGAAAAACTATTGCTAAAGTAATGATTGCACCAGCGACAGTTGGATTAGTTGGTTCAATGGAATATAATGATTCGATGAATCATGTAGTAGCTAAAGATATTTGGGATCGTAGAGGTTTTCTTTCTTCTACACAATACTTTCATCCAGACGGAACTCAAGGGCCGCAAATCTTTTTTGATATCAATGGAACTCCTAAATTGGAAATCATACATATGAATATTCAAGGGATTCTAAATCCAACAATGTATAAATTATTGAATTATAAAGGTAAGAATAGACGATTTAATCGAGAAGAAGAACTCTTTACTTTTTTCATGAATGAGATAGCAAGTCAAGAAGCAAGCGTATTTATAAATGATCGACCATCACTCATCCCCGCTGTTGCAGGTGTGGAAGGTGCAGTAGGAAAATGGCAATTTTTACATAATTCTCATTCAAAAAATAATCAGCAAGCAGGAGCTTCAAGATCAGTGGTGGATTACCTTAATGATTTATTTACTGTGTATAAAGATAATTTTGATGGGTTAATTGTTGCTACTAAGCAACAAAAAGATGAAATCACTAAATTTTATGATTTTAAGCAGGTCATAGCTCTCACTGATACTTTTGCTAAAAAAGTTAAAAAATCAGCTTCTCGAAATAAAAATAAGATTATTTATGTTGGGCGTTTATCATCAGAGAAAAAACCAGCTGATGTTGTAGAAATTTTTGCGAATGTTTATCGCAGATTACCGGAAACAAGCCTTGATTTTTATGGATATTCATCTCCTTCAGAGATTCAAAAAGATTTAGAAAAACTTGTAGAAACTAATAATTTAAAAAATGTTGTTAACTTTAAAGGTTACCAATCAGAGGAAGCGCTAGAAATTGCTTTAAATAATGCAGGACTTTTACTTAACACTTCGGAAGGAGAAGCGTTTGGGATGAATGTTTTAGAAGCTTTAAATCATGGGGTGCCAGTTGTAGCATATAAGGTTAAGTATGGGCTGACTGAACAGATAGAGAATGGGGAGAATGGATACCTCGTTCCTTATGGAGCAATTCAAACTGCTGCTGACTCTATTGCAGAAATTATTCAATCAAAAGCAAATTGGGACAAGTTTTCTCGCTCTGCTTACGAAAAGGCAAAAGAGTATAGCGAAGAAGCTGTTTGGGGACAGTGGCTTAATGAGAAGATTATTGCTGATAATTTATTCATAAGATAATCAAATAAAGGAATGAGGAATCATGTTATTTTTTATTAACTCAACATTTAATCAAAAAAATTCTGGGATAGAGCATGCACAGCTTAAACGTGCGGCATTATTTCGAAAAAATAATGAGGCTTTTAAACTTGTTTTTCGAGAATGGAATCCTAATATTCATCGCTTTTTAGGTGAAGTAGGCATCTCAAATTCAGAAACTTTATGTATGTTTGATTATTTTCAGAAAGCAGAACTTGTAGAGGAAAAAATCCTCCATGTTGAAGATTTAGATTTTGGAGTCGATTCTTTAACTTATAATAAGGAACCTAATCAATTTAGATATCTTGTCTTTCAAGGACAACAACTTATTGCTCGTGTTCGATATTTTGGCGAAGATCCTCTTGAACGAGTAAGTGCTGTCGAATATTTTGATGGATTTGGAAATCTTTATCGAGTTGATTTTTATGATTTTCGTGGTTTTTTAAGTTTATGTCAGTGGTATACACCTGATAACAAGATTGGTACGGAGGTTTGGATGGATATCAACGGCAAGCCAGTGTTGGAAACATTTAATAAATATGATGGAAATCACAAGTATACCAAAAGTGGTTGGCGTCTGAATGGTGCTGATGGGGCAATTTATAATTTTACTAATATTGATGAGTTAACGCTCCATTTTCTTAATTTATTAAACGAAGAGTATTGGCAAGATGATAAAGCAAATATTTTTATCATGGATAGAACACATTTGGCGGATTGGGCTTTATTGAACTTGGATCGTCCTGCCTATACGGTTCTTCATTTGCATAACTCACATGCTGGTGATGCTCAAGAGCCGATGCACTCGGTTATGAATAACTTTTATGAATTTGGATTGATGAATTCAAATGGTTACGATGCTATTGTTTCAGCAACAGAAAAACAAACACTTGATGTTTCAAAACGATTTAATCCTCAAAGCAAATTATTTACTATTCCTGTTGGAGTAGTTCCAAATGAAGTTTTTTCAGAAAAGCGAATTGATATGAAGGAGCGTAGAGTGCATAGCGTTTTAGTTACTGCACGTGTTGCACCTGAAAAAAGAATTGATCATATTATTAGGGCGATAGGGATTGCAAGACAAACTGTTCCAGATATTACACTAGATTTTTATGGTTATGTTGATCATCGAGATGATGATTCTGCACAAAAGGCCATTAATGCTGCAATAAAAGAATATCATATGGAAGAAGCAGTGCATCAATTCGAGTATGCTAATAATGTTGGGGAGCTGCAAAAAGATTTCCAAGTCTATGCCTTAGCTTCAATCATGGAAGGGTTTAATTTATCTCTCATGGAGGCAATAAGCCATGGGATGGTTGGTGTCACTTATGATGTAAACTATGGCCCAAATGAGTTGATAGTGGATGGAGAAAATGGTTTTGTTGTACCTTATGAGGGAATTCAAGAAATGGCTGACCGTTTAGTTGAACTGTTTACACAGGAAGATAAACTACAAAAAATGTCTACTCAGTCTTATGAATTAGCTAGACGCTATTCTGAAGAAAATGTCTGGAAAGCTTGGCAGGCCCTTATTGACGATGCAAACAAAAAGAATATTGACTATCGTTCACCGATTACAGAGGGAATAGGGGATCAAAGGATTTACTCTACAAAAAAATCTAAGTAGAAAAGGAAAAGTTATAACAATTGTTGTTATAGCTTCTTTTTGTTAAAAATTTCAGCTAAAAAAGGATTATTAAAAATATATTTGGCTTAGGAGTTTGAGAAAACTTACTAAATGGTATAGATTGAAAAATAAATGATAAAGCGCTATAATATGAAAGAATTTCATTTTGTTCAGGTAAAAATAGATTTTTAATGACTTGTGATGAGGAGAATTAGATGCGCATAGCGAGACAACCAAGATATCAGCAGATTGCATTACAAATTGCTGAAAGAATTGTACGTAATGAACTTAAAGTTGGACAAAAAATATACGCTCGTTCAACTCTTGCAACAACTTTTGCTGTCTCACCCGAAACGGCACGTAAAGCAATCAATGTTCTAAGTGACTTGGGAATAGTTGACCCTGTTCATGGAAGCGGAGTGAATATTGCTTCAAAGCAAAAGGCACAGGAATATCTGGCTCAATATCAAGAAGTGGAAACAATGCAAGATTTACGGACACAAATCATGCAGAGTGTGGAGAGTCAGAGAAGAGAATTAGCTAATTTTTCATCCATCTTGGATAAATTGGTTGACCAAACTGAGCATTTTCAAAAAACAAATCCTTTAACTCCTATTGAATTTGAACTGGAAAAAGACTCTGAAAAGTTCGGACTGAGCCTAGGAGAAATGAATCTTTGGCAAAATACAGGGGCGACAGTTGTTGCCATTTTGCAAAATGCAGAATTAATTGTTTCGCCAGGACCGTACGCAACTTTAAATCAAGGAGATACCTTATATTTTGTGGGGGCTTCTGATACAGGACAAATTGTCCAAAATTTCTTTTATGGCAACTAAGACATCGTTTACAAAACGATGCCTTTTTTTAAGTTCAAGTTTAGTTAGTTGACATAGTGACTACATATTGTTATTATTGAGTGGTCACTTTAAATAAGAAAATCACTTGTGAAACTTAAAACTTCTAATTATTAATTAACTTATTTATTTAGAATTTATATTTCTAAAAAAGTTTTAAGCTTCCTTGTGTTAGAGTAAAGGAGAGCTATTTTGCCAGTAAAAATAAAAATTGAACATTTAACTAAAATTTTTGGCAAACGGATTAAAACCGCATTAACAATGGTTGAAAAAGGTGAGCCCAAAAATGAAATTTTGAAAAAAACCGGTGCAACTGTAGGGGTTTATGATACAAATTTTGAAATCAATGAGGGTGAAATTTTTGTCATCATGGGTCTATCTGGTTCAGGTAAGTCAACTTTGTTGCGTTTGCTTAACCGATTGATTGAACCAACGAGCGGAAAAATATTTATTGACAACCAAGATGTTGCTACATTAAATAAAGAAGATTTGCTTCAAGTTCGTCGTAAAACAATGAGTATGGTTTTCCAAAATTTTGGTCTATTTCCACATCGAACAATTTTAGAAAATACTGAGTATGGTTTGGAAGTTCAAAATGTACCAAAAGATGAGCGTCGCAAACGTGCGGAGAAGGCCTTAGAAAATGCAAACTTGTTAGACTTTAAAGATCAGTATCCTAAACAATTATCTGGTGGGATGCAACAACGGGTTGGGCTTGCGCGTGCCTTAGCTAATGACCCAGAGATTTTGCTCATGGATGAAGCTTTCTCTGCTCTTGACCCTTTGATTCGTCGCGAAATGCAAGATGAGCTACTTGAACTTCAAGCAAAATTTCAAAAAACAATTATCTTTGTTTCTCATGATTTGAACGAAGCCCTTCGTATTGGTGACCGCATCGCAATCATGAAAGATGGTAAAATCATGCAAATTGGTACTGGTGAGGAAATCTTGACCAATCCAGCAAATGATTATGTTAAAACTTTCGTAGAAGATGTAGATCGTGCAAAAGTTATTACAGCAGAGAATATTATGATTCCAGCTTTAACTACTAACATTGATGTTGATGGACCTAGCGTTGCCTTGAAGAAGATGAAGACTGAAGAGGTCAGCTCTCTAATGGCTGTTGACAAAAAGCGTCAATTCCGTGGTGTTGTTACGAGTGAACAAGCTATTGCTGCTAGAAAAAATAATCAACCATTAAAAGATGTGATGACTACAGATGTTGGAACAGTTTCTAAAGAAATGCTTGTAAGAGATATCTTGCCAATTATCTATGATGCCCCAACGCCTTTAGCAGTTGTTGATGATAATGGATTCCTTAAAGGTGTATTGATTCGAGGAAGTGTTTTAGAGGCCTTAGCTGATATTCCTGATGAGGACGAAGTAGAGGAGATTGAAAAAGAGGAGGAGAATAAATGATTGATTTAGCTATTGGACAAGTACCCATAGCAAATTGGGTGTCATCGGCAACAGATTGGATTACTAGTACTTTTAGTTCAGGATTTGATGTGATTCAAAAATCCGGAACAGTATTGATGAATGGAATTACGGGAGCTTTAACTGCTGTTCCATTCTGGTTGATGATTGCTGTTGTTACTATCCTTGCCATTTTGGTTTCAGGTAAAAAAATTGCCTTTCCTTTATTCACTTTCATCGGTCTTTCTTTAATTGCTAACCAGGGCTTATGGTCAGATTTGATGAGTACAATCACACTTGTCTTACTTTCAAGTTTATTGTCAATCATCATTGGAGTTCCTTTAGGGATTTGGATGGCCAAATCTGATTTAGTGGCTAAGATCGTTCAACCGATTTTGGACTTTATGCAAACAATGCCTGGTTTCGTTTATTTGATTCCAGCGGTTGCATTCTTTGGAATTGGAGTTGTTCCTGGGGTATTTGCCTCTGTTATCTTTGCACTTCCACCAACAGTCAGAATGACTAACTTGGGAATTCGTCAAGTTTCAACAGAATTAGTTGAAGCGGCAGATTCATTTGGTTCAACTGCCCGTCAAAAGCTCTTTAAATTGGAATTTCCTTTGGCTAAAGGAACGATTATGGCCGGTGTTAACCAAACGATTATGTTAGCTCTTTCTATGGTTGTTATCGCTTCTATGATTGGGGCGCCTGGCTTAGGTCGTGGTGTACTTGCAGCCGTTCAATCAGCTGATATTGGTAAAGGGTTTGTAAGTGGGATTTCATTAGTTATTTTGGCTATTATTATTGACCGCTTTACACAAAAACTTAATGTTTCTCCTCTTGAAAAACAGGGAAATCCTACAGTTAAAAAATGGAAACGTGGAATTGCCTTAGTTTCATTGTTAGCTTTAATTGTTGGTGCATTTTCAGGAATGTCTTTTGGAAAAACAGCCTCTGATAAAAAAGTTGACTTAGTTTATATGAACTGGGATTCAGAAGTTGCATCAATCAATGTTTTGACTCAAGCGATGAAAGAACATGGCTTTGATGTAAAAACGACAGCTTTAGATAATGCAGTGGCTTGGCAAACGGTAGCCAATGGTCAAGCAGATGGAATGGTTTCTGCTTGGTTACCAAATACTCATAAAACACAATGGCAAAAATATGGTAAATCTGTTGATTTGTTAGGTCCTAACCTTAAAGGCGCTAAAGTTGGGTTTGTTGTTCCAAGTTATATGAATGTTAATTCAATTGAAGATTTAACAAATCAAGCGAATAAGACAATCACAGGTATTGAACCAGGTGCAGGTGTAATGGCTGCGAGTGAAAAAACGCTTAATAGCTATGATAATCTTAAAGATTGGAAACTTGTTCCTTCATCATCAGGTGCTATGACTGTAGCTCTTGGTGAAGCAATCAAACAACATAAAGATATTGTCATTACTGGTTGGTCACCTCATTGGATGTTTAACAAATATGATTTGAAATATTTGGCTGATCCAAAAGGAACAATGGGAACTTCAGAAAATATTAATACCATTGTTCGTAAAGGTTTGAAGAAAGAAAATCCAGAAGCTTATAAAGTTTTAGATAAATTTAATTGGACAACTAAGGATATGGAAGCTGTCATGCTTGATATTCAAAATGGTAAAACACCAGAAGAAGCTGCCAAAAATTGGATTAAAGATCATCAAAAAGAAGTTGATAAATGGTTTAAATAATCAACGAAGATTTAGATTTAATGAAAACTTTCTAGCATTATAGTTAGAAGGTTTTTTATTATTTCATTCTAAGTTTATTATTTTTAGATTTATAACATTTATGTTAAAATGATTTTGTAGAGTCGAATGAGGAAATTTTACTAAAGTTTTATTATTTGGCTGTTTATCTATAAAACTAGGAGGAGAGACAAATGAATCGTACATTTATTAAAGGCTTTTTGGCAGGGAATGCACTTTTGATAGCTGGACTTGCTGCCACTGCTATTGGCATTAAAACAAAAGTTATCAATCCTATCAAGAAAAAAGAAGAACAAATTGAAATGGGTAGAAAACGAGCAGCCAGAAAACGGATTGCGCCTTAAGTTAACAAACATAATAAGAAAAACGTAAATCGAAAGATTTACGTTTTTTATTTTGTTCCTTTAAAAATAAGCTCATTGATTGAAGTGCTCATAAAAAAGATAAATTTTGGACGGAATTTTTCATATGCAATGGGAATATCGGCTTCTAACCAAAGAGTGAGAACGGTAATAAGTTGAGCGTTAAAGTATCTTAGGAGTTCTTGAGCTGTAAAATAATTTGCTAAACCATGTTTTTTTATAAGAGAGTTAAAGTGTTTTTCAGCCCACTTCCAAGTTCTATCACTGATTGGACCGATTAACCGGAAAGGAAGTTGAGAGCCAAAAATAATATGAGCTTCTTCTTTATGTTGCCAAAGGACCGGAAGTAGAAGGTCAGAAAGGAGTTCAATAGTAACATCTTCACAGTTATATTGAAGTAAACGCTCATTAACTTCATCTACAATATTCAGATAGATGTATTCGACAATTCCGGGAACGCCCGTTTTAAAATTATTTTTAATCGTTGTACGGGTAATGTGTGACCGTTTAGAGATTTCTTCAATGGTTACTTTTTGAGATTCGGAGGCGATATTTAAGAGAGTGCGAATAATAATTTCTTTCGTATCTTTTGTCATGATGCTTCTATTTTATACTTGGAGGAGTATAAAATCCTTTCTTTTTTAAAATTATTTGCTTAATAGGCAATAATTAAAAATAATCTATTATAGATAATTTTTTTAGTATTTGAAATAGTATATCATTATTTTATTAAGAAATTAATTGTTTTGATTATTTTTTAGTTTCATAAAAACTTTTACAAAGTCTTTGCTTTCTTGTAATATATAATTGTTGATAGTTTTAACGAAGCGCTTTGGAAAAATGAAATCAATAATGGAAAGGAAAGACGAGGTGAAAGTTTATCAAAATGAAAATGTTTATGAAGCATTTAATCATCGACTAGATTATATTTGTAGTTATTTTGACCACCTGATTATTTCCTTTTCTGGGGGTAAGGATTCGGGTTTGATGTTGGAATTGGTTCGTCTTTATTATGAAAGTCATGATTGGATGAAAAAAGGGATAAAAGTTTCTGTTTTTTATTTGGATTATGAGGGAAATTATCAAGAAACTAAAGATTATATTGAACGTTCAATGGGAAAATATCCAGAATTTGATTACTATCACGTCTGTCTTCCTATATCGGCTTCTTGTGGAATTTCGATGTCACAATCAACTTGGTTGCCTTGGGACCCAGAACATCATGAACTTTGGTTGAATTCAATTCCTCCAGAAGCTATTTGTTTAGAAAATCAAGAATTTCCATTTTTTAAAGTTGGAATGTCTGATTATGAGTTTCAAAGTAAGTTTTGCCAATGGCTTCATCGAGAAAAAGAGGTCGTACGAACGGCTGTTTTAGTGGGAATTCGTGCTCAGGAAAGTTTAAATCGTTATAATGCGGTGACGCGCGAGGAGACTTTTTCTCGTTTTGGAACGACTAATTATAGCCATCGTATTAGTCAAGATGTCTTTAATTTTTATCCAATGTATGATTGGTTATTTGAAGATATCTGGCGAGCTAATGCTAAATTTGAGCTTGATTATAATCATCTTTATGATTTGTACTATCAGGCGGGAGTTCCTTATAAATCAATGAGGGTTGCTAATCCTTTCCATCAGTGTGGGGTGCATTCATTAAAACTCTATCAGGCGTTAGAGCCAGCGACTTGGGGAAAATTAGTTGGTCGTGTTAATGGAGCAAATTTTGCAGCGCTTTATGGTGGAACTGCAGCAATGGGTTACCGTGGAGCTGTGCTCCCTAAAGGACATACTTGGAAATCTTATGTTGAATTTTTACTTGAGACATTGCCAGAGGAAACTCGAAAGGTTTATCGTAAAAAATTTAAATCTTCAATGGATTATTGGATGAAAACTGGTGGAGCTTTACCAGAAAATGTGATTGATGAGTTAGAGGAGCTTGGCTCGGATTTTGAACGTTTGGGTCCACCAACAAATAAGCGCAAATATAAGCAAAGATACGAAGTGATTCGCTTTAAAGATTATCCAGATGATGTGCCAATTAAAAATTTTAGGTTGGTTCCTTCATACAAACGCATGTGTATCACGATTTTAAAGAATGATACTTCTTGTCAGTATATGGGATTTGGTCAAACGAAGGATGAATTACAGAAAAAACAAGAGGCAATGGAAAAATGGGAGACATTTTTATAAGTCCAGCTTATGATATCAGGCGAGTGCCAATTGAGAAGATTAGAGCAAATGCTTATAATCCAAACCGAACAGCACCTCCTGAATTTCAACTACTTGAACGGTCGATTTTGGAAGATGGTTATACAATGCCTATCGTTTGTTATTACGATAAAGAACAGGATTTTTATGAAATTGTGGATGGTTTTCATCGTTATCTTGTTATGAAAAACTCTGAAGAAATTGCTAAACGAGAAGGCAATTGTTTACCTGTTTCGATTATTGATCGTCCACTTGAAGATAGAATTGCTAGTACCATTCGACATAATCGTGCTAGAGGCACACATTCAATCGAATTGATGACGGAAATTGTTCAACAATTGGTAGAATCGGGGTTGAGTGACCAGTGGATTATGAAACATATTGGAATGGATAAAGAAGAGTTGCTTCGTTTAAAACAGTTGAGTGGTTTGGCTTCACTTTTCCAAAATCAGGAATTTTCTCGGGCTTGGAATTGGGAAGAAGATGAAGAAATCAGTGAAGAGTGAATTTGAATGTTTCTTTGAATTTATTTTATTCACTTATTGAAAACTTATCTATAAAAAATTAAAAAAGAAGGATTATTATTATGGAACATGGATATTTGTTTGTTTACTCAAGATTAAAGTTGTTGATTAAAGATGCTCATAAATCTTTTAATCAAGTTGAGCGGGAACTTGGTTATCCTCGGAATACTTTGAAAAATTATAAGTATAAGAAAAAACCGAGTGTTGGTCGTGTTTTTGAAATGGCAAACTATTTTAATGTGTCAATTGAATTTTTGTTAGGAATCGAAGAAAAAGACAATAAAAATAGTTTAGCTTATCGTTTAGAAAAATTGAATCGTGAGAAAAAAGAACTTGAAATCTTGATTTTAGAAGGTCAAAAATAATAAGAAACGTTTAGATTAATTTTTCACTAAAATATTTACGTTAAGGGATTGACACTTTTTTGTAAATGTTGTATTATTGTTTTGGTTGAGTGAAGCTTCATTAGTGGAATTCATTTGACTTCTTTTCTTACATAGTATTGAGGATAGGTTTTGATGATTTATTCTCTTGAAGGTTCTTTCTTTGTAGGAAGAGCCTTTTAGTTTTCTTTATTTTTGACTTAAAAGTTACAAATTAAATCTTAAATAAGGGCTTATGTTATAATTAAGATAGATTGAATAGGAAATGAGAGAGTTATGGAAGAGAAAAAATCTTCAGGGATGTTTGCGGTTTTTGCGGCACTTGGGGCTAATGTTCTGGTTGCAATCAGTAAGTTTATTGGATTTGGTTTATCTGGCTCAGCAGCGATGCTTAATGAAAGTATTCACTCAGTGGTGGATTGTGGGAATCAGATTTTACTTTTGTTTGGCGACCGTCGTTCAAGACAAGCGAGCACTAATCTCCATCAATTTGGCGAAGCTAGGGCAAAATATTTCTTTAGTATGATAGTGGCAACAT
Source organism: Lactococcus sp. S47 (assembly GCF_016517475.1). Lineage (NCBI taxonomy): Bacteria > Bacillati > Bacillota > Bacilli > Lactobacillales > Streptococcaceae > Lactococcus > Lactococcus sp. S47. The sequence continues at coordinate 89,265 of NZ_JACVUB010000008.1, read as the reverse complement.
TCCTCTTTTTTGGTGGGGGTGTCATTGGTGTAATGGAGGCCTATGATAAGTTGGTTCACCCAGCACACAGTGTTGAAAATGCGGGCATTGTTATTGGAATCTTGTTGATTGGCATGGCAATTGAAGGTTCATCATTAAGAGTGGCTTTTAAAGAAATTAGCGAATTGAATACAGAAAAATTACCAATCTTTAAGTTTTTGCATGAAAGTCGTCACAGTGAAATTTTAGTTATTTTTGCTGAGGATTTATGCGCAATTATTGGTTTGCTTTTAGCGCTTTTAGGAACTGTCTTGACGATGGTGACAGGCAATCCTGTTTTTGATGCAATTAGTGGGTTGTTGATTGGGTTCTTGCTTATGGCAGCAGCGATTTTCTTAACAAGAGAATTTTATAGTTTAATTGTTGGTGAACGTGTGACAGATAGTGATTTAGAAAAGATTTTGACAGCTTTTGATCGTCCTGAAGTAGAACGAGTAATTAATGTTAAAACGGTTCACCTTGGACCAACAGAGATTTTGATTGCTGCAAAAATTGATTTGGTGAGTAAGCTTGTTTTAGAAGATTATGAGATTATTAATCAAATTGAAGCGGAAATCAGAAAAAAAATTAGTGATAAGAAGTGCTATATTTATATTGAAATTGACGAATTCGTTCAGGGCTATGTCCAATCTTCAGATTTATAAGCCTAATTTACTGACAGAAATATTTTAAAGATGAGACAAGAAGGAGAGCGCCTATGAAAAATTTTTTTAATCATATTGAACTAAAATTTGCTAATCTATTATCGAAAATTAGTTTTATGTTGCTTATGGTAGTAGGGCTTTTGATGGTTTATTTTCTATTTAGAGAAGTTTATAATCTTGTTTTACTTGCTTTTCTTTCTGAGAGTGAGGTTCATTATTATGATATTTTGGAAAGTATTCTCTCCTTCTTTATCTTCTTTGAATTTTTAACTTTGATTATCACTTCATTGAGAAATAAAGGACATGTGTCTTTAATTTTCCTCTTATCACTCGGGATTACTTCACTGATTCGACTGTTGTTAACCTATCATGAACGATTGGTTGGAGTATTATTGATTGCTAGTGCTATTCTGATATTAATTATTGGTGTCTTTGTCTTAAAGAAATTTGTTTTTCCAAATGATGATACAGCAGATTATTTCTAATCTTGCCTGACAGTTCTGTCAGTAAAATTGAAGACAATAAAAATACTGACAGATTTGTCAGTATTTTTTTTAGAATTTTTTCAGGTAAATTTTGTCAATATAGTGATTTTCTGTTTTGTGAAGAATAATTTCTGCCCGATTTCTTGTGGGCTCAATATATTCTCTGAGATTGACACGATTGACACGTGCCCATGTTTCACGGGCTAGATTGATTACTTTATCTTCTGGCATTTTTGTAAATTGATGATAGAAGTTTGTCTGGTCATATTTAGCTAGTTTTAAAAGGCTATCAAAACGTTCGAGGTACCATTTTTCAATGAGTTTTTCGTCAGCATCGACATAAATTGAAAAATCGTAAAAATCACTGATATAAAGCAGTTGATTTTGTGGATTTTGAAGCACATTAATTCCTTCTACAATAAGAATATCAGGGCTGTCAATGATTTGACTTTGGTTAGGTAAAATATCGTAAGTTTCATGTGAGTAAATCGGAACTTCAAATTTTTCACCATTTTTGACGTGATAAAGAAAACTTGTTAATTTTTCCATATCATAGCTTTCGGGAAAACCTTTGCGGTCGAGAATCCCCATATTTTTTAAATCATTAGTCGTGTACAAAAATCCGTCGGTTGTCACTAAATCAACGGTTAATTTTGGAAAGGCACGTGAAAGGAGAAGCTGGAGAAGTCTTGCGGTCGTTGATTTTCCAACGGCGACTGAGCCAGAAATCCCAATGATGAGTGGTGGAGTTTTGACAATTTTTTGTAGGAAAAGTCCTTTAGAGTAACTCATGTCTTCTAAATTTTTTTTATATAAGCGAAGAAGATGAATCAGTGGTAAATAGACGTCCTCCACATCTTGTAAGCTGATTTCATCATTGAGTGAGCGGATTGACTCTAACTCATCATGAGTTAAGGGAGCAATCGAAGTATTATAAAGATTTTGCCATGTTTTTCGGCTAATTTCGTCAAAATTAATGAATTCATTCATGACAAATATTTTATCATATTTTTGGCTTATCAAGGTAAAAAAACTAATAAATCTGTAAGCGTATTAAATAAGTTACTGACAAGATTTTTACACTTCTGTCAGTAAAAGTGTAAGAGATTACAAAATAAGTAGAAGTTCTAAAAAATTTTTTAAGATAAAAAAGGGCTTTTATGTTAAAATAAAATTAATGGTTAAAACAAATATGTATTATGAAGACAATCAAGATTTATCGCATGACTTCCAGACCTTAACAGTTGAATTGTTAGGTCAGTCAATGCGTTTTAAAACAGATCGTGGTGTCTTTTCAAAAAATGGAATTGATTATGGTTCTCGTGTTTTATTAGAAAACTATCAACCTGAAAGTGCAAAAAGTCTTTTAGATGTTGGGTGTGGTTATGGAACATTAGGGTTAACCTTAGCTAAAAAGTTTGATTTAGGTGTGACAATGGTTGATGTCAATAGTCGGGCACTTGATTTATGCCGTCAAAACGCAATTGACAATGCTGTCAGTAATAGTAAAATTGAACTTTCAAATATTTATGAGTCTGTCAGTGAAAAATATGATGCGATTATCTCAAATCCGCCAATTAGGGCCGGTAAAGAAGTGGTCCATGAAATTTTAGCTGGTGCTTTTGGTCACTTAAATGATGGAGGGCATTTGACGATTGTTATCCAAAAGAAACAGGGTGCCCCGTCTGCTCAAAAGAAAATGGAAGAAGTATTTGGTAATTGTCAGCTTGTAGCCAGAGACAAAGGATACTTTATTTTAAGAAGTTATAAAAATATATAATTATTGATAAGATAAAACGAGGAGGAGCCTATGACCTATCGGATGGTTGATCTCATTCAAAAGAAAAGAGATAGTGGTGAATTTAGCCAAGCTGAAATCGATTGGATGATTGAAAATTATGTCAAAGGAATCGTGCCAGACTATCAAATGTCAGCACTTGCGATGGCAATTTATTTTAAAGGGATGACAACAGTAGAAACTGCTTATCTCACGATGGCAATGGTTCATTCAGGAAAAGAATTCGATTTGACTGATATTGCCGGAATCAAGGTTGATAAACATTCTACTGGTGGAGTGGGCGATAAAGTAACACTTATTTTAGCTCCGCTTGTAGCGTCATTTGGGGTTCCTGTTGCGAAAATGTCTGGTCGTGGGCTTGGACATACGGGAGGAACTTTGGACAAATTGGAGTCAATTCCTGGCTTCAAATTTGAAAAAACGGAAAAAGAATTTATTGATCAGGTCAAAGAAACAGGAATTGCCATAATTGGGCAATCCGATGAACTTGTTAAAGCCGATAAATTACTCTATGCTCTTCGAGATGTCACAGCAACTGTTGATATTATTCCTCTAATTGCTAGTTCTGTCATGTCCAAAAAAATTGCCGCAGGCTCTGACGCCATTCTACTAGATGTAACTGTAGGAGATGGGGCTTTTATGAAGTCAGTTGAAGATGCTCGCCTTCTCGCTCAAACAATGGTTGACCTTGGTAAATCTGTAGGACGAGAAACCGTCGCTGTCATCACAAATATGAGTCAGCCTCTTGGTTTTGCTATCGGAAATCGAAATGAAATGACTGAAGCAGTTCATACTCTACAAGGAAAAGCGCCAAAGGAATTCCAAGAATTTATTGCGGAACTTGCCCAAATTATGCTGCAACTTGCGGGACTTGAAAAATCAATTCCTGAAATTTTAGAGCATTTTACTAATGGTTTAGCTTACGGAAAATTTGTTGAAATGGTCAATGCCCAAGGTGGTGACCCAACTGCCTTTGACTATTTGACAGCTCCTCTTCAAGTAAAATATCAAGTGGAAATTAAAGCAGATAAATCAGGATTTATTAGTGAAGAAAAAGCCTTAGGAATTGGTCTTCTTGCTATGAAATTAGGAGCAGGACGTGCAACTAAGACTGATGATATTGATTTTGAAGCAGGTGTTACTCTGACGAAAAAGGTAGGAGATAAGGTGAGTGCCGGTGAAGTCATTGCTCATCTTTATTCCAACCGCGAAATTACTGACGAATTAGTTGCTGAATTTAATGACAGTTTGGTCATTAGTGATCAACAAGTTCATCAAAAAGAAATTCTAGAAATTATCAGATAAGATGAAAAATGATTTAAAAATCCCAACACCTGTTATGGCCCTGCAAGTTATCTTGTCAGCTTTGGCTGGAGCAGCGACCAAATTGTACTTACAAAATTTTGGTTGGCTTATTCAACTTATTGCTTTTATCATTATCTTCGTTGTAGTCTATCTCATCGTTGGAATAATTTACTTAAGATTAAAAAAATAGAAAGAACATAAAATGCAAATTAATAAATATATTGACCATACTATTCTTAAAGCCGATGCTCCAAAATCTAAAGTTCAACAAATAATTGATGAAGCAAAAAAATATGATTTCATGAGCGTTTGTATTAACCCAACATGGGTAAGTTATGCCAGTCAAGAACTTAAAGACTCAGACGTTAAAGTATGTACAGTAATTGGTTTTCCTTTAGGTGCTAATACTTCTGAACTCAAAGCTTTTGAAGCTAAAAACGCTATTGAAAATGGTGCTGATGAAATTGACATGGTCATTAATATTGGCGCAGCCAAATCTAAGGATTGGAATCTTGTTGAGTCAGATATCGCAGCTGTCAACGCAGTAAAAGGTGATAAACTTCTTAAAGTTATCATTGAAACAAGCCTTTTAACTGACGATGAAAAGATTAAAGCTTGCCAAATTGCTAAAGCAGTTGGTGCTGATTTTGTCAAAACTTCAACAGGTTTCTCAACAGGTGGAGCGACTGTTCATGATGTAAAATTAATGCGTCAAACGGTTGGCCTAGATATGGGAGTTAAGGCTTCTGGTGGAGTTCATAATCTTGAAGAAGCAAAAGCAATGATTGATGCTGGTGCAACACGTCTTGGTGTTTCGGCTGGTGTTGCAATTATGGAAGGTCTGACTTCAAATGACAACTACTAAAAAAATGATTGCTGCCGCACGCGAAGCGGCGAGTTTGGCATATGTTCCCTACTCTCATTTTCCTGTAGGAGCAGCTTTTCATACAACTGATGGTCGAATTATCACAGGTTGTAATATTGAAAATGCTAGTTTTGGACTTTCTAATTGTGCTGAACGAACAGCTATTTTTAAAGCAATATCAGAAGGCCTGAAAGATTTTGATGCTCTTTATGTATTCGGAGAAACAGAAGAACCAATTAGCCCTTGTGGTGCTTGTAGACAAGTTATTGCAGAATTTTGTCCAGCAGATATGCCAGTTTTTTTGATTTCTAAAAATGATAATGTAAAAGAAACTTCAGTTGAGGAACTTTTACCATATTCTTTCAAAAATCTTGATTAAAATAAAATTGATATGCTATCAACAGGTAGCATATTAATTTGTAACTAAAGTAAGCGCTTTATCTTTTTTCTTTTAAAAAATGTAAAAATGGTAATTGCTGATAAATATGAATAATTCTTAGTAATTGATAGCTTATTTCCGAACATTTAGCGAGAAAAAGGGATATTCAGCTTATTTGGACTTGCAAAAAGGCTAAATATATCTTAAAATAGTCTTAAGCTATATTTAGCCAAACAAAACTCGGAGGATACCCTTTCCATGAAAAAACGTGTAATCGCAGTTAGTGCTCTCGCACTTGCATCAGTCGCAGTCCTTGCAGGATGCCGTTCACATGACGCAGCCGGATCAGGTAAAGCAAAAACTGACCTTAAAGCAGCAATCGTCACCGATACTGGTGGTGTAAACGACCGTTCATTTAACCAATCCGCTTGGGAAGGTCTTCAAAGCTGGGGGAAAGAAAATAACCTGAAAAAAGGTACAGGATACACTTATTTCCAATCTAACTCTGCTTCAGATTATACAACTAACTATAACTCTGCGGAACAACAAGGCTACAAACTTTTGTTTGGTATCGGATTCTCTTTACAAGATGCAACATCAGCTGCAGCAAAAAATAATCCTAAATCTAACTTTGTAATCGTTGACTCAGTCATCAAAGACCAAAAAAATGTGGCATCAGCAACTTTTGCTGATAACGAAAGTGCCTACCTTGCTGGTGTAGCTGCCGCAAAAGCAACTAAGACTAACAAAATTGGTTTCATCGGTGGAATGCAATCAGATGTTATTACACGTTTTGAAAAAGGTTATGAAGCTGGAGCTAAATCTGTAAACCCAGATATTAAAGTTGATGTTCAATATGCGGGATCTTTCTCTGACGCGGCCAAGGGTAAAACAATTGCTGCAGCTATGTACGGTGCTGGTGATGACGTAGTTTATCAATGTGCTGGTGGTGTAGGAACTGGTGTCTTCAGTGAAGCTAAAGCATTGAACTCAACTAAAAATGAGGCTGACAAAGTTTGGGTTATCGGTGTTGACCAAGACCAAGAATATCTTGGAAAATACAAATCTAAAGACGGTAAAGATTCTAACTTTGTACTTGTATCAACAATCAAAGAAGTTGGTAATGTTGTAAAAGATATCGCTGACAAGACTAAAGATGGTAAATTCCCTGGTGGAACAATCGTTACTTATGACCTTAAAAATGGTGGGGTTAACTTAGGACTTGACAGTGCAAATTCAGAAATCAAAGATGCAGTTGCTAAAGCAAAAGCAGATATTATTGATGGAAAAATCACTGTTCCTTCAAAATAATTGAATACTGATAAAAGATAAAATAGAGTTAGTTATATTAACTAATTCTTTTTTTATAAATTAAAAGCTAATAGAAGATAAGATTTGCGATTATTTTAAATGTTCTTTATTTGTAAGTCATATGAACTGTGATATAATGGTAGACAGATATTAAAGTGGTATATATTGTTATTATTTAGTTAGGGGGAACTATGGCAAGAAAATCAGTACCGAATTATGTAAAAATACATGATGCCTTAAAAGATGAAGTTGAAAAAGGCATCTGGAAAATTGGACAACGTCTTCCAAGCGAACGTGATTTGGCCGAGCGTTTTACTGTCAGTCGAATGACAGCAAGACAAGCGGTAACAGCTTTGGTTGATGAAGGAATTCTTGACCGTCGTGTGGGTTCTGGAACTTATGTTGCTAGCCGACGTGTTCGCGAAAAAATGCGTGGAACAACTTCCTTTACAGAAATTATCAGCTCACAAGGTAAAGTTCCTTCAACAGAAGTTTTGAGTTATATTAGAACGGCGCCAAATGAGGTTGAATGTGAAAAACTAAATATCACCAAAAAGGATTCCATCATCCGAATGGAGCGGATTCGTTATGCGGATAATGTTCCAATTTGTTATGAAGTGGCAAGCATTCCTTTCAAATTGGTCAAATCTTTTGATAAAAAAGAAATTACGAGTAACTTCTTTAAAACTTTAGAAAGTCACGGACATGTGATTGGTCGTAGTGAACAGATTGTTTCAGCTAAAAGAGTCAGTACAGAGGTTTCAGAGTATTTAAAAACAAGAGTTGGAGCTGCTATTCTTGGTTTAACTCAGGTTTCTTATTTAACAGATGGTACAGCTTTTGAATATGTCTTATCTCAATATGTTGGTGACCGTTTTGAATTTTATTTGGAAAGATAAAAAGGACTTAGTGAAGTCCTTTTTTTGCTTGCCGACGATATTTGTACTGACGAAGTTGAAAATGAATCCAACATCCTATACAAAAACCACTTAAAGCAATAGAAGCGGCTAGAAAAACAAAAGCTGCAAAGATTATTGCTAAGATAGGATGATTAGTGATTGAGGAAATCAAACTAGCACTTAATAGAACAGTAGCGATAATTTGATTGAAGCGAAGGTCTGATTTATCTTCGAGCACGTATTCTGAAGTTTTCTTTTTTAGAAATCTTTTGGCGATTAAAATAATAAAATTTCTCTCGAAAAGAATGCCAGATAGTCCAGCGAGAATAGAAAGTAGGAGAATCCAATAGAAGTGAGTGACAACTGCCAAAATAACACTGAGAACAATAAAAGTTTGATTAGTACGAACGAGTGGGCGAGGAATGCCCTGAAATGTATATTTAGCCATAAAAACTCTCCAATCTTGATAAATTGATTTTATCTTAATTGGAGAGTTTTGGTTATAAGATTTTTTTAATTTGATAAGTAAATTTGTTGAAGGCTTCGATTAAAGATTGACGGTGAAAGTTGTCCCTTTTCCAAGAATGGATACAACGTCAATTGTTCCGTGAAGCTCTTGAACATTTTTCTCAACGATAGCAAGTCCTAAACCTGTTCCACTAACTTCTGCACGACTTTCATCAACCCGGTAGAAGCGGTCGAAAATTCGCTCTTTTTGAATTTCACTAAGACCAGGACCATTGTCAGTTACACTGAAGATAACTTTATTTTGTTCAAGATGTAAGCTGACAAAAATTTGTCCATTTGCTGGAGTGTATTTAATTGCATTTTCAATCAAATTCTCAAAAATGCTGTGAACCATTGGTTCGTTGGTTTTAAAAGTGATTTCTTCAATTTGGGATTCTAAATGAAGTGATTTTTCATTAATTTGTGGTCCTGAGCTTTGGAGAATATTTTGTATCAAAGCTGTAAGATTAATTTTCTTTTTATCAATTCGATGATTTTGTTTGGTCAAAAGCAGTGTATCCTGAACTAAATTCATCAGGCGTGAACTTTCTTTATTGATAATAGATGCGAAATTTTTTGTGTCAGAACCTGAAATTGAATCTGTTTCCAGAAGTTCAGCGAAGCCTTTGATAGAAGTAAGGGGAGTTTTTAATTCATGAGAAACGTTAGCAATAAAAGCATTGTGGGCATCCACTGTTCGACGATAAGAGCTAACATCCATCATAGTCACCATAAATCGACTGTCCAAATCAGGTAAAGGAGTGATACGGACTTGATAATAAGCCCCAAGTTTTTCAAAATAGAAAAGTTTTTCTTGAATATCAGGATGTAAAATTTTATCAACAAGAAAATTTAAGAAATCAGCATAGGGGCTGAAAATATCTAGATTTTCAGTATCTGAAAATTCATTTTTAAAAGAAGCATTGGCCCGACGAATTTTTCCTTTATTATTATAAATGAAAATCGGAAATTGGAAAAATTCAATAAATTCGTAGAGATTTTCTTTCTTTTCAGTATGAGAGAGCGCTTGTTTCTGAATTTTTTCGCCCAATTTATTGAGCTCAGTTGTAATTTTATCGTCGTTCTCATTCATCAAATAGCTTTGAGTCAATGGGCTGCGCTCGATATTTTTAATTTTAGCAACGGTATTTTCTCGAAAAACATAAGCTCTCTGAGCAGAACGTAAAACTTGGATGGCGACAGCCAAGTAAAATAAAATTGCAAAAATGATAATGGCAAAATCTGTAAAGAAAGTAGAGGTACGATTTTCTGTAACCTTTAGATAACCGTTAATTTGACCCTCGCTAAATATGGGACTGGTCACGGTTATTTCTTGAGAATCTAAACTACGTGCGTAAGTCGCACCCTTTTTAATTTTTTTAGTATCCGAATTTACTGTATTCTTTGGAAGATGTTCAAAATTATCTGGCAGAGGATTATCAGGATGTTTTTCTAAAAAGAGTTGTATTTTATCTATTGTTTTTAATACTCGATTTGTATCATTTTCTAAGATATTTTGGTTCGATAGAATCACCAAACTTAAGGTCGCAATAATATATAGGACCGTCATAAGCATGATGTGTTTAAGTTTCATTTTCTTCAAAATAGTATCCGAATCCTCGTTTTGTTTTGATATAATGATTATTTAATTTTTTACGAATTTTAGAAATGAGCACATCAATGGTGCGGGTTTCAGCAGTGTCTGAAATTCCCCAAAAATGTTGCAGGAGTTCTTCACGACTGACAATTTTTCCCTCTCTTTTAGCTAAGAGTTCAAGGATTTCAAATTCTCGTTTGGTTAAATCTAAAACTTTTTCGTCAAAAGTGACTTCTTTTTTTATAAAATCAATGACCAATCTGTCAGTAACTAATGATGAAGGACTTTCATCTAAAGCTTCACTGACAGTTTCGGAGGGTGCTTGGTTATACATTTGATTTCTGCGAATGAGCGCATCGGCTCTGACAATGATTTCTTTCATTGGAGTCGTTTTATCTAAATACTCATCAGAACCTGCTGACAGCCCTGTCAGTTTCATTTCATCATCATCTCGAGCAGTTAAAATTAAAATTGGTGTAAAATTACCTTCTTTACGAAGTTTTTGGGTGACTTCAATTCCGGAATATTCGGGCATCATTAAATCAAGTAGAAGTAAATCAAAGGGATTTTTACGAGCTTTGTCATAAGCTTTTTTCCCGTCTGATACAATAGTTACTTCGTAATCATTTTGCCGAAAATTATAAGATAAAAGGGTCAAAATTGCCCGATCATCATCAGCAATTAAAATTTTTTTCATACTTTTAATTATAACGAAAACAGGGAGTTTTGTATAGAATAAATTATTATTTTTAGCTAAAAAAATAATGGATACTTAGACTTTGATAAAGATAAAAAAATTACATTTTATTATTTTAAATCATCAATTAGAAAATAATGAATAAACATAAAAAATGATATAAATTTTGTTATAATAGAGCTTATGGAAATCGAAAAAACGAATCGAATGAATACTCTTTTTGAGTTTTATGCGACACTCTTGACTGATAAACAAATGAATTACATTGAACTTTATTATGCCGATGATTATAGTTTGGCAGAGATTGCTGAAGAATTTAATATCAGTCGTCAAGCTGTCTATGACAATATCAAGAGAACAGAAAAAGTACTTGAAAGCTACGAAGAAAAATTACATCTTTTTAGTAATTATGTGGTTCGTAATCAATTATTAGAAGAGCTAATGAAAAAATATTCTACTGACCAATATTTAATCACTAAACTACAAGAAATTCAACAAATTGATGAAGAAGAGTTTTAAAGAATTTACTGACAGAAATTTTTTTATTACTGACAGCTTTGAATCAAATGATAAAGGAATCTGTCAGCTCACCTTTCTCATATAAAATACATACTTTAAAGAAATTTTACTGACAGAAAAGTTAAAATATGCTATAATTAGACTTCAAGGTTCAAAGAATTACTGACAGAATAATCAGTAGGTCTCTCCTTAAATTTGGGGGCGTTACGGATTCGACAGGCATTGTCGCGCATGAACTGCAACTGCTGAGGGATCAGGATAATCATCCGCAGATAAATATAACTGCTAAAAATAATACACAAACTTACGCAATGGCAGCCTAAACAGCACCATGCGTGCCTGATTTTTGCTCACTGATGGCAATTTGACGGCCTAAACTTTTAGTCAGATACGTTGTTGTGGAGGCTTGACGCAGCAAAAGAGATTTAAAGCCCCGCAAAATGTCGCTGTTTGAGACTGGCTTTGGCATTTTGTTAAATTTGAGAAAGTCCTATGGTTGTAGACGTTGATGTAGCAAGGTGTTTGGACAGGGGTTCGACTCCCCTCGCCTCCATTGAATGGTTTTTATAGAATCCTATAGTATTAGAAATCGCTCAACAGAGCGGTTTTTGTTTTTTATAATCCGATATGATACGATATAATCGGATAAAAAGCTGACCCAAAAAAATACAAAAAAACTAGCAGTTTTTAGCTAGTTAAAAGTCGATATATGCCGAGAATTTATCTCCAATATTATCTTTAGCAAATTCTGTAATATGGGTATAAACGTTCATAGTGGTTTTTAAATCAGAATGACCTAAACGATATGATATTGAACTTTTTTTAAAGTCATGCCTGAATCAAATAATAAACTTGCATGAGTATGCCTAAAGCCATGTATTCTTATCGGTTCTAAATCGCTATTCTTTATTATCTCATGTAGCCATTTTCTTGGCTTAGAAGGAGAAAGGATACCACCGTTTTCAGATTCAAATATTTTAGTGCTATCAGGAAAAGCAACATGTAGTTGGTTGGGTATGTCGCAAGTTTTATCATCAAGACTTATTAATCTAATACTTGCCTTAGTTTTTGTAGCAGAAACCTCAAGCCCGAGCGGAGAGTTAGAAACAGCCTTATTTATATCAAGTGTCTTTTTTGGATAATCAGACCATTCCAAGGCAAGTAACTCGCCTTTTCTTATTCCAGTAAATGCGAGTAGTCTAAATAAGGCTATTTTTTTAATATTGTTTGTTGCTTCAAGTAATTTCATGAAATGTTTTAATTCATCTGGGTTGTAGAAATCTTTTTTACTTTCGGCTGTTCGTTTTATTTTTGGGGATGTAACAGGGAGCGCTGGATTTGATTGTATGTATCCATAAAGTGCAGCGTGATTAAATACTTTGCGAATCATTCCAAAGAGCTTACGTGCAAATTTGAGCTTGTCTGATAAGTCATTTTGAAAGTCTTGTAGCTTTAGTGGTGTAAAATCAGACAGTTTCTCGTCACCAAATTTTGGCAAAACATGCTTATCAAAAGCTCTCGTAGTTTTATAATAGGTACTGTTCTGTACTTCCTTTTCATAGATTATTAGCCACTCATTGTATAATTCTCTAAAAGTTATTTCACTTTTAGGAGTAGGATTATCTATTTCTTTTTGTAGTTGCATGATAGCAGCTTTTGCATCAGTTTTATTAGAAAAACCTGAACGTTTTATATATTTATCTTTTCCATTTTCTTTTCCTAAGTATATTCTGAATTTATAAGCAGTAGTGCCGTTCTTCTTTTTATATGATTTTATTTCCAAAGTTGATTTTTACCCCATTTCTTGCTAAAATTGAGTACAGTAATAGACCTTCGTTTGAAGTGTTTATACTGTATTTGAGATTAAATCCACCCTGGTCCGACCAAAGATAGGGTGGATTTTTTGATTAAAATTTACCAAACTAGTCCTGCAGCAGCAATTTCTTTTTTTGAAGCAAATTGTCCGTTAGAACGGTGCCATCTGCCATTTGCATCCCGAGTATAACCAGTAGAATTTCCATTTTGTTCAGTTTGAGCAGCAGCTTGTGCTTGAGCAGCAGCTTGTGTTTGAGCAGCGGCTTCGGCTTGTTTAGCGGCTTCGGCTTGTTTAGCGGCTTCGGCTTGTTTAGCGGCTTCGGCTTGTCTAGCATCTTCAGCCTTTTTAGCGTCCTCAGCCTTTTTAGCTTTGGCAGCTTTCTTAACGTCCTCAGCTTTTTTAGCTTTGGCAGCTTTTTTAGCGTCCTCAGCCTTTTTAGTTTCGGCAGCTTTTTTAGTTTCTTGCTGACTAATTCTACTTTGTTCCATTTCTTCTGGATGTGTCTGAGCATACCCATATCCACCCACGATTGTTAAGGCAAGGAAACTAAGAAGTATATAACGTACTTTAAATCTGGTATTTTTTTTAAAAATATATTTTCTAATAACTGTTACGATAGCATAAATGAATAAAATAAATCCTAAAAGTATTGCAATGATTCCAAACCAGTAGCTTAAAGCTAATATAATAACAATTACTAGTATTTTGAACCATAATTTGTCATCCCATAAGTTTTTTAGTTTTTCCATAAATTTTCTCCCAACCTAGCTTTTAACGAGATTCAAGACATTGCTCGTATTTTTATAAGTTTAATTCCACCCTGCTCCATCTAAAGATAGGGTGGATTTTTTTTAATTTATAAAGGTCGTGTTTTTAACTTTCCAATCTTCAAGCTTTATTGCTACCCAAAAACCATAAATTCCTAATGTAACAATAGAAAGAAGCAACCATTTAATCCAGTTTCCAAAAAGGCCAATAGCTGATCCACTAAAGCTCATGCGATGGCCATCAACTACTGTATGATTGATTTTCCAACCATAAACCATACATAATGCCCAAGGATAACAGATGCCCAAAGTGACAGTAGTAATAATAGCACCTAAAATATTCCAACCAATAAAACTTAATAAGCCACCATCAAAAAAAGATTGACGTCCCCATTTAGTTTCTGGTCCATATCCATTATTCATAAAATTTTCTCCTGTCCAGCTTTTATTGAGGTTCAAGACATTGCTCATAATTGTTTTATTTAAACAAATCCCAAATTGAGAAAGTTGTTTTCTTATAAACTTTGTTGTAAACTGCTTTTTTCGGATTTTTAATCATCCCCATGCCCTTTTTTCCATAACCAGGAATAAGGGCTTTTTTCACTTTACGTTTATATTTTGCAGTTGTTCTAGCTTTAAAACTTTTTGCTAAGCTAGGCTTTCTCATTCCAAATTTCATAGTTTCTCCTAAAATTAAACAGTGCCCAATAATTGCTGGAATTCTGTTTCAGCCATATTATAGAAATTATGGCTTAGATGATAACGATCTAAAAATTGATAAATATTAACAGTTTCAATTACATCAAAATAGCTAATATAATCGATAATATAGTCATGCATTTCTTGCTTATTAATACTGACTTTTATTTCATCTTCAAAAATTTCAGTGATAGCTTTATGCATCTCTAAATATTCATTTTTTATTATTGATTCAGCTAACTCAAATGGTGCGTCTGTTGTATTTACAAACACATTGAAATATTCGTAGCTTCCCCCGTTAGCTTCAAATATTTCCCAAAGAAGAAGAACGGACTCGCGATTCGCTATAACTTCTTGAGGGTTAGTTGCATCAAAGTAATCTCCACGATGATTATCTTTATTTAGAACATGAATTAATTCATGAGCAATCTCAAAAGGGGAAGCTTCATCAGAATTATAAATCATTATCTTGTTATCAAAATTAACGGCTGCGGGAACTGGAAAGAATCCAACATCAACAATCTTAAACCCGCATTTTTCAATTTCTTTGAAGAGATATTCTAAAAGCTCCTGTCTGCTCATAGAAACCTCCTTATTTGTCTTCTAATTGTTTTCCAAGTGCTTTTTTCATGGCTTCCTTAACTTCATCAGTTAATGGCTTACCATCAAACGAAACCCACTTATCCCAATCAACTTTGCTATCATCTACTAAATCTGCAAGATCAATACCTCGCTTTTGTTGTTCAGCTTTAATGGATACAACTTTAGTCTGTTCTTTTTTCTGTTCTTCTAATTGAGAAGAAGCAGTATCGAGAACTATTTTTTGGCGTGGTTCTTCAAGCTGTTTCATGGCACTAATTGTTTTTTCGATGATAGGAAATTCGTTTTCATTTACCCACTCATCACTAAACCTTGGGTCAATATCAGACTTTAATATTCCAAAAAAACTAGCAATTTTTTCAACATTACCAGGATTAACTAATGTTTTTCCACTGGTATAATCACTAATTGTACTTTGCGCTATTCCGGTGCCCCGTTGTAAATCTGCTGGTTTTTTGTTAAATTCATCTAAATATTTTTTTATATTAGTAGCAATAATAGGTTTTAACGATTCTTCTCTTGGCGTTAATTTTGCTCTTCCCATATTTCAACTTTCCTTATGTTTTAAAAACATTATACCGGAAAAAATCGGTGTTGTAAATGATAAAAGCGAAAACATATCGAATTAAATCGTTTTAATCATTGACACCGAATTAAATCGGTGGTATAATTAACTCATAAAGTCAAACAAGCGAACGAACAAAACTGTTGCGCAGCTTCTGAGAATGTAGTTACACGTTGTATTCAACTCAGCGTAAGTAACAAGTTTGGAAAATAAAAAGCCCCAATGGGGCGGAATGAGAGATATACGATGCATAAAGTAATTCTAACACTAGCCTTTATCGTGTTATTCGGTGAACTATCGGCAGGTATATTACTCTGTATAAAGTTAGCTTCATCAGAGGGAGAATTGATATTAAAAATTTCACTCATTATTGGTACAATAGTATTTACTTTATGGGGGATATCTTGGTCAGCATATATTATGGATAAATTACTTTTTTAGAATACTGAGTGAGAGGAAAAGAGATTTTATATTTCGGTAATAACTTTTCAAGTGATTTCACCTTGTGTAAATTTCCATTTTTATTTCTAAACCAAGTTTCCCCATTAGAATCTTTAAAAGTCATTTCGGGCACTGAATGTTCTCCGCCCATGGAACTTTGAGAGGTCAATATTATTTTTGAATTACCAGGAGGAAGAACTTCAATATATTGAACATCTTGATAGTAATTATCGTGTTTATCTTTATTTAAATTTCCGAGGTCATCAATTGTTCCCGAACTCATATTAGATACTGAAAATATAAAAATATCATAAATCGCATTTAAATTTGAATTACTAATAGTAACATTGGGAGTTTCGGTACCAATTTTTTCGGGTGAAAGCCACATTGATACGTTTATTGCTTGAGAACGCTGTTCTTTTATGAATTCTCTTTCTTGGTTGTGAGCATTAATTTTCATCTGATAAGTTAAACTTATAAAAGATATTAAGATGGCGGTGAGTGATAAGAAAACAGTTAGCCAATCTTTTTGTTCACCTATCCAGTGAAATAAATTAAAACTACCAATATTATCTTTGTTCATAAAAATCTCCGATATAATTTTAGTTTAGTCACTTACATTATAGCACGGAGTTATGATATCGCTCACAATGAGCAGGGAAGACTGGCGAACAGGTTCGATTCCTGAACTTCCCTTACTGCGAATGCAGAAATTTAAAAATAGAAAGGAGCCAGTATGGCAGAGAAAACACCACCCAAAATTAAATTAAAAGCAGTAAGAACTAATGCTGGATTTTCAGCTAAAGAAGTGGCTGAGATTGTAGGTAAAAATTATCAAACTATTTTGAGTTATGAAAAAGATAGTACTGAAATACCCATGAATCTAGCTCGAAAATTGGCAGATATCTATGATTATCCTATTGATTATATTTTTTTAGGAAAAACAACCGAATATAATCGGTTTGAAGCTAGTTAGAAAGGTGAAATATGAACGAATTACAAAATATTGATGGATTCAATGCCAAAATTTATGGAACAGCAGAAAATCCTCTATTCTTCGCAAAAGATATTGCAGAACTCATCGAACACTCAAGAGCATCCGAAATGCTAAAAACAGTTGATGATGATGAAAAGCTGATGCAACCAATCCTTGCATCAGGTCAAAATCGTAATATGTGGTTTTTAACTGAAGATGGACTTTATGAAGTTCTCATGTCATCTAAAAAACAACAGGCGAAAGCTTTCAAGAAAAAAGTGAAAGAAATCCTGAAAATAATCCGAAAAAACGGAGCATATATGACTGACAAAAAAGCTCTAGATGTAATAAACGGCAGCGGACTCGCTGATTTACTTTTACAAGCAGGTCAACAACTAAAGGCAAAAGAGCTGATTATCACTGAAATGAAGCCAAAAGCTTTGTTTGCAGATAGTGTAGCGACTTCTCGAAGTTCTATCTTGGTAGTACATCTGGCTAAACTGCTTCGGCAAAACGGCTTTGAAATCGGACAAAATCGCTTGTTTGAGCAATTGCGTAGTCAAGGTTGGCTTAGTAACCGAAAGGGTGAAGACTGGAATATGCCTACCCAAAAATCATTAGACCGTGGCTTCTTTGAAATTAAAGAAACTACTCATAACAATACCGATGGATCAGTAAGGATTACTAAAACGCCTAAAGTTACTGGCAAAGGTCAAATTTATTTTGTGAATAAATTTTTGCAGGAACTTGAAGCTTAGAAAGGAAAACTCATGTTTGAAGAAATGATTCAACAAATGCGAGATTCTGTTAGAGGAAATGTTTTAAATTCCATGCATGATTTTATCTCTGATGACGGTAAGTACCCTCTTGCTTTAACTCAAAAACAAGTCATGGAGCTGATTGGCTGCGGAGATGAAAGTACATTTGCGATTTCATTTAAAGAGCATTTGAAATTTGCTGAAATGAGTTACGGAAAATCAGGCACAAAATGGTCAAGAGATTTAGTTATTGATTGGTTCAAAGAACCAAGGAATCTACAGTTACAAAGACGAGGTAAATAAAATTAAAAACATAATTTTAACATCCAGAGAAGCAGATGCTGCGCTTCAAACTGCTCTAATCGATGGTGCAAAGTGGATTATCACAAGAAAGACCGATACAGTGCTTTATCAAGGTAAGACAATGAATTTTACACCACTTAGAAGCGGTGGAGTATTACTTGAGGTTTACTAAATATGAGCAAACAACAAAAAAGCGTCCACTCGGCAAAGTGAACGCAAAGACGTGATGTGTCTTCAAAATTTTATACCTAGATTATATCACGTTTCAACAAAAATAAGAAACGGAGAACGTTAAATGACAGTACCAGTAGTTTTTGAGGGAGGAATTTTACAAAATGATGAATTGTTTTCTTTCCTTAAAGAAGTTGAAAATAAAGTTCCGGACATCGTAAACAGCAAAGATGATAAAACATTTTTAAATAATTATAAAAAAGAAATTTCAGCAACTATTAACGATATCGACCTATCAGAAAAGAAACAAATTGATGAAATAATAGAAGTTTTCAGGGATAGAAATCCTCAAGTCTGGGAAGCTCGTTCTAAGTTTGCTGGAATTGTAACTAAGATTACTCAAATGAACAGCGACTTCGATGAGCGCAGACGAAGAGCAGGATTTGAAGCAGTTGACTTAGCAGTACATGAAACCAATGTAGTTTATGGGCTTTCAGGAACTAGATTTGTTTTAACAACAGGCAGATTCACAAGTGTTGATGCACTAACTACAAAAGGAGATTTAAAGAAATCTATCCAAGACAAAATAGATAGTGCAGGTTTGCAAGCTCAGGCTAATTTGGAACAAGAACGACTTTTGGAAGCAGCTTGAATTGCTGAACGAGACAAGCAACAAGAGCTGGCTAAAAAAGAACAAGAGCTACGCCAACGTGAGCAGGACTTAGCTCGCCAAGAAGCCAACGATACACAAGCTATTCAAAAAGAGTTGGAACAAGAGCGTAATAGAGCAAACGCAAAAGCTCAAGCCGTTGATAATATCCAAAAATCACAGGCTGAAAAAACCCAAGAAGTTCTAACTCGACTAACAAAACTTGAAAACTTAATTGATCCAAGTAAAGAATATACTGGAGAATCTGTTTTAGGGCTTATCAAAAAAATTAAAGGACTATTAAAATGACAAATGAAATTCAAGTGACAACAGCAGAACAATACCAAAAAGCAGCATTAAATACTTTAAAGCGTCAGATTACCATGGGAGTGAATATTCCTAAAAACTTCGATGCGGAAGGTGCGCTAGGGTACACAGCTTTAGCAATAGTCAACAGTGGGTTTACAGTCTCAAAAGAAGTAATTGTTGACACATTGATAAAAGTAGCAAGCAAAGGTCTCGACCCTCGAAAAGACCAACTCTATGTTATTCCTAATAAAAAAGGGCAAGTGATGCTTATGGAATCGTACTTTGGTTACAAAAAACTTGCTTACGACATTCCAGAAATTGAAAGAGGCAGCATTTTCGCAGAGGTGGTTCGCCAAGGAGAGACGGTTTTTTTTCAAGGACGAACATTGGAACACGAAAAAGCTTTTGAAGCTATTGATAATGACATTATTGGAGCTTATGCGAAAGTGAAAATTGGGGATGAGGAAATTGCTCACTATATGTCCGTTTATCAAATAAGTAAATCTTGGTCTAAAACGAATAGTTTGGATAAAAACTTTGTTGAAGAACAACGTCACAATAATTACGGTAAATCTTGGACAGTGAAAGTTGCGGATACAAGCAAAATTGAAAAAGGAAAGCTAACAGCTTTCAATAAAAATCAAGAAGATTTTCCAGAAGAAATGAGTAAGAGAACGGTCATCAAGGCATTACTCAAACCTATTATTAAATCTTATGCAGAGCCAACCAGTGCTGCAGCATTGGATAACAACGAAGAAGGAACAGTGATTAAGGAAGCAGAAGTTCCTGATGATGATTTTGTTCTTGAAGAGGCAGAAACGAAGCAAGTAGAAACTCCAAAAGAAGAAGTTCAAACTTCAGAGCAAACCGAATCATCGGAAAATAACGAAGAATCAATTGCCGAAGAATTACCATTGCTTTAAAACCTATGAGCAAACTGCAGTCCTCACTAATCCTGAGCAGTAGAATTAGAAATAATTCAACTTTAAGCAAGACTACCTTGGGCGGTAGTGCTCGTATTTAGTCAGCCTGAGCATGCTTTCAACTACTCCCGCTTTTGCGGTAGGAGGTCAAGATGATCTATGACGAATACATGATAAGACGAATCATGGAGAAATATGATTGTGATTACGATGCAGCAGTAGAGCTGTTTAATGATATTGAATAAACTGTTAGAAAGGAATTATAAATGGAATTTGAAACATGGAAAAAAATTGAGTTTATTAACTCTCCAAAAATTGTTGGTATTCCAGTAGGCGAATATGAGATTAGCAGTCATGGAAATTTGAGACAAGTTATAAGTGATAATATTCGTAAGAAAGTAAAAATAAATACCACATCAGACCAGCGGCCAAGATATGGTTTTACACTAGATAACGGAAAACGAGTAATGCCATTTATACATCAATTGGTAGCACAGGCATTTATTCCAAACCCTGAAGGACTGCCAAACGTTAAACATATTGATGGTAACAAATCAAATAATTATGTTGGAAATCTAAGGTGGTCGAAGTGATGGAACAAAGTACAAAGTTTTTTAACCAAATACCAGTGCCAATTATTGAAGCTGATGATTTAAATGATTTTGAAAAACTTCTTTTTAGTGAAATATACACGATGGCTAATTCTTTTGGCAGTATCTTTCCTTCAAATGCTTATCTTGCTAAGAGGTATGGCAAAACAACTTGGACAGTTTCAACGACTTTGAAAAAGTTACAAGAAAAAGGCTATATAAAAATGGAATATGAATTCGAAGGTAAAGAAGTCAAAAAAAGATATATTTACCCCTATTTAGATTTATCTAATGGGGGTATTGGGAAAAATCTAAATACCCCTAGTGAAAAAACCAAAGAGGGTATTGGGAAAAATCTAAAAGATAATATATCAATTAATAAATCAACCAATAAATCAAATAATAATATATCGGACAAGTCCGATAAAGAGTCTGGTTTAGAAACTAGATTTAATAATCTTTGGAAAATATATCCTAACAAAAAAGGAAAACCGAAAGCTCTATTAGCTTATAAAAGAGCTGTAAAATCTGGAACGACAGACGAAGAGATTAAAACGGGTCTTGAAAACTATTTGGAAGAAATAAGAGTTAAAAATACCCAACAAAACTATATAAAACATGGCAGCACATGGTTTAACGGTAAGGGTTGGGAAGATGACTACGATTTAACACCTATTCAAGGATTTAGAAGTAACAAAGTTGTAAAAGGTGCTCCTGGATGGTCTTCTATGAATAAGAAAAGCGAAGAGGTAAAAGCAGATTGGTAAAAGTACCAGCTAGTGCTAAAAAATATGAACTAGCAAAATTTTACGCAGAAACAGTATCAGAAGTTGTTGCTGACGTTACTGCCAAAGATTATGAAAATTTTACAAAGTTTATTGAAAAAACCGATAAACCTTTAAAAATTACTCCAATTCACTTTATTGTATATCTAACATGCGTATCTTTAGAAGTTGCAGATGATTATTACTTAAAGAATAAAAAGTTGGAGCATTTATTGACAAAAAGAGCATCTCTGGTGCATTGAAAAATATATTGTAAATCACAAATTTAACAAAGAAAAGAATAGGTAAAAAAATGAACGAATTAATTAAAATAATGGTGAAATCGTTAACGAAGAAATGATAAAGCAAGATGCAAACAGATATCGTGATATGAGGAAAATACTCACGATTCCTAAAAGCATTGCGGATGCACTTGACGTAGGAGACCTCATGTTTTTAGCTTTGACGCATGGAAATGATTTGCTTGGTAAATTGTCGGATGAAGAAAGAAATGCAGAGTGTAGACGCAGAAATGCTATTGCAAAAAGCCCTCGGAGTTGATTTAGTGAAAGTGATGGAGGGATGAAAAAAGCAAAGGATTTCTTCCTTTGCTCTCTCAATATGTTTATTGTGAAATGTAATCAAGTAGTTTGAACATTGTTTCTTTATTCTCACTTGGAAAATCATTAGTCAAAATATCTTTCGGAGATTGATTCAATGCATTGTTATTCAAAGCATAAGAAGCGTCATTTACGACAATTTCATGTATATCTGTTTTTGTAGGTTCAAAATGAAATTGTAATCCAATTATATTTTTTAGAAGAAAACCTTGATTTTCCAATAAATCACTACTGAACAATAACTCGGCTTCCTTTGGAATCTCAAACATTTCTTCATGCCAATGTAGTGCACTTAATTTTGGTGGAATGTTTTGAATTGAATTACTTTTGAGATAAACAGGTGCCCAACCAACTTCTTTATAAGGTGCTTTTGAAACATCGTATCCTAAAGTTTTAGAAATTTGTTGGGCTCCATAGCAGGCGCCGAATATTGGTATGCTTCTATCAATAAGTTCTTGAATTAATTTACGCTCATCTTTAATCCAAGGCAAATCATCGTTTGGACTCATAGGGCCACCGAGGATGATTAACATATCAGTGTCTTTTTCGTTAGGAAGTATACCGTCAAAATAGTAGGGGTGATAAACATAAATGTCATGACCTCTTTCAAGTGCCCAATCTTTTATGAAACCAGGGCCTTCATTTGGAGAGTGTTGTAAGATATTAATCCTCATAATAACACCTTTCTATTTCAACGGCAATGTTTTTAACCGCACTTCGCCTGCAATTCACGTTAATTAAAATATTATAACATAAGATAGAAAGAATATATTGAAAAACAAACTAATATCGCTGGTCAATGACTGGTGGGGAGGAATAAAAAAAGCGCATGGGCGCTTTGATAAATTAGTAAATGTTACACCAAGAACAAAAGAAAAAAGCATAAAGACCCAAAGACAAAGAAATATCTAGTAAATTGTTTTCTAATAGCGTTAACTTTGGCCTTAGAATCATCATCTAACATGACTATTTTTAAAGGATTATTGGGGGTGCTTAGTAAATATTCATTCCAAAAAGCTAGGCGGTCATTATCAATTAGACGTACAAGTTTAAAAAGAAGAGCAAGTAGGTAGAAAAAAACGACCGCAAATAATGCTTCCAAAATACTCTTTTGAGTTATCAGTCCAAAAATTATTAAAATGAAGGACAATATTAAAATTGCACCATAAATTCTTATTATTGTTCTTTGCTTACGGCTGAAAAAGTTACTAAGTTCATATTTTGTAATAGAAAAATTCCGAGATTTGAGTTCCTTATTTGTGAGGTTAGGGAATCTTTCTTTAATTAACTGCTTCTTTGCTTTCACAAAGGGCTTTGTAGTTTTTTCCATATAAATACAAAAATTTATAAGGGTGATAATAAGGATGACAAGGACTATTAAGGATAAAATGCCTTTGAAATCTTGGAATTGCATAGAAGTACCTCGATGTGATTTTAATATTAACCATTTTACTATAAAAATATCGAAAAAGGAGAAAAGAGTTGAAAAATAAACTACTATCGCTGGTCATCAAAGTGTGTGACTGTTGGGGAGGGATTGAATGAATAATGAATTAATGTTCAGTAGTAAAACTGATTTGTGGACCACTCCTTGGAACTTCTTTGAGAAACTCAATGATGAGTTCCGTTTTACTTTAGACCCATGCTCAACTCATGAAAATGCAAAGTGTAATAAGCATTTCACGATTGAGGAGGATGGATTGTTGCAAGATTGGAGCAATGAAGTAGTCTTTTGCAATCCGCCTTACGGAAGAAAGATTAAAGACTGGGTTAAAAAAGCCTACGAGGAATCACAGAAAGATAATACAACCGTTGTAATGCTTACTCCAGCTCGCACTGATACGATTTACTTTCATGAGTATATCTATCAAAAAATCGGCTAAAGTTTGGAGATACTAAAAATGCAGCATCATTTCCAAGCATGGTCGTGATATTTAGAAAGGACAAACAATGAAACTTTTATGTAAGCTGTTCGGGCATAAGTGGGAAAATGCACTCTATATTCGAGTGTGCAAGAGATGTGAAAAGATTGAGTGGGTTTCAAGTAATTCAGAGTTTGAAGTATATGATGGAAAATTAAACTGCTCAGATCTTGACGAGTCAGAGAATGTGTTCGGGAAGGAATAAGAAAACTACCACCATATTGGTAGTAGTTGCATGTCATTTTAGACTAAGTTTTCCAAATGTTTAACTGCGTCTTCAATGGTATTTCCATAACCATAGATTCCTGAGTTATCAGCAAGATTTGCTCTAAAAATATCATTTGAAGTATCAAGAGTTACTGTATATTGGAAAAATTTATTTTTGTTAGTGAATGTCATAATTGCATTCTCCTTTCTTAAAAATATGAAAGGCATAGCGAAATTCTATACTGCCAAGTATAGCATTAATAAATCGAAAACACAAAGTGTACAAATAAATCGGTTGAAAGCCTACTGGAATTAGAAATAGGGTAAGTTAAGTAATTCATCAAATTCAGTCGTTCGATCAAGTGTCTCTATATATGGATTACCAAAAATAGGATGGACAGAAGTAACAAATATTTCTTTACCAGCACTATTTGTATAAGTGTACTTACACCCCATATCTATAAAATAAGCAGCCATAGCAGCTGTTTCCACAACACCACTCTCTAATTTTATATGAGTAATTTTTTTAGTGGATACCTCAGAAGAGTTAGAAAGACGAATATGTGTGATTTTATAAACCATAATTTCCCCCTTTTTATTTTCATTATAGACTTTCTTTGTGAAAAAATAAAGTCTACAAAGAATGAATATAGCAAGAGCTTTCTAACTGGATTATATTAAAAAGGAGAATTAATTTAATGGCAGATAAACTAGATAGAATTATCGGAGATTACTTAACAGGGAGATTAGCTGCAAATATCAAAGCAAGAGAGCTTGATTTGAGAGCTAGAAAACCTAAAGACAATCTCGGAATTAGAACACAATCACTTGGAATAGCACCTCAAGAGATAGAATATTTAAGAGTTGAGGAAGATGAACTCAAGGGTGTTCTAGGAAAAATGAAAAGGCAAAAAGAAATACTTGATATGTTTTGGTATATAGAATGTAGTGACACGAAAAAAGCTTTATTACTTCATTATAGGCAAAGAATGACATGGTATGGAGTAGCTCAAGAAATGTTTGTGGGTGTTACTACACTATGGCGCTGGAACAAATCTTTTAAAGAAATGATTAGACCGTATTTGTGAGTGGTAAAATCGTGAAATGTTTTTGAATGATTCAGTGAATTTTACCCCCTGTTTTAGTTGATATACTTGTATTATGAAGTAAAAGTCAAAAGCACAAAATATCAATTAATTCGGTTTGGATATACTTCATAAAGACTCAAAAGTTGGACTAGCAAAACTGCGGTCGGTTCGATTCCGGCTTTGAGTCATTCCTAGTTTTAATACAGCTGTATATTAGGAATTACAGTCAATTAAACTGACGAGTTTATTTGATGAAATATAAAAGGAGGTCTAGCATTGAAAATTGGCACAAATGGTTTAAATCTTATTAAACAGTTTGAAGGCTGCAGATTAACAGCATACAATATTGACGATGGAAAAATTACTATTGGCTGGGGACACGCAGAGCCGGTAGGTCAAACTAACTTGGTGGCTGGTGTTACAACCTGGACACAAGCCCAAGCAGATAATCAACTTACTGCAGATTTGGTAGATTTTGAAAATGCAGTAAATAATTATTTTACTCGTTCATTCAATCAAAATCAATTTGATGCGTTAGTAGCATTTGCATATAACCTAGGTGGTGGAGTTTTTGCTAATTATAATTGGAGTAAAACTGCAAGTGATAGTTAGATTTGTTCAGAAATGATTCTTTATGTAAATAAAGGAACCCAATATGAAGAAGGTTTAACTCGTCGACGCAAAGCAGAAATTGCCTTATATAACAGTTCATCTCCAAATACAAATGGGGGAACAAAAACAAGTTCTTGGACTTGGCCATTTACGAAAGCCTACACTGGCGTAATATATGTTGATGGTCAACAGTTTGGGAATACCTCTTATCCAAGGGGACGTGGTTATTTTCATGATGGATTTGATTTTGATTCCTCAGTTTATGGACCAGATATTTTAGCTGTATCTGATGGTGAAGTGATCTATACTGGAGTGATGGGAGATGGTCTTGGTTCTGTAATCGTTCTATCTATTCCACCTTACCAGGTAATGTATCAGGAATTCTCAAAATCTATTGGTGATATCTTTGTCTCAGTAGGTCAAAAAGTAACAAAAGGTCAACGTATTGGTCGATTAAATGGAGGTACACATCTTCATTTAGGAATTACACAAAAAAACTGGAGAACAGCATTAAGTAGCTGGGATGTTGATGATGGTTCTTGGCTAAATCCAATTGATGCTATTCAAAAAGAAATGAATAATTCACAAGAAGAAAAAGGAGATATTGAAATGATTTTATTAAAAGTAACAGATAAAAATTCAAAAATGGACGGTTCAATCTGGAATTATAGTGGAGAAATAATGATTAGATTGGATGGAGTAACCGCGGCACATCAAGCAAGCTACTTAAAGACCGTAGATGCTAATCAAGCTCAAATGTCACATTATAAAGACAATGGGGTGAAAACTATTGGGCAATTTTACTATTAATGTAAAGTAATATAAGCGAATTGCATTGGTCGCAAGTACAGTAGGGTGTTATTGTCAGGGTTCGACTCCCTGACTTGCTATTTTATTACAGGTTATCCATTGGGCAGCCTTTTATTGTTGGTGAAAGGAGATTAAATGCCAGTATTAGAAAATGCAAGACATGAAAAATTCGTTCAATGCCTAATTTCTGGCATGAGTCAACGAAAAGCATATAATGAAAGGAAAATACAAATTGGAGTATCAATTATTGGGAGTTTCAGGACTAATCTTAATTATATTAGGGCTGACATGGTTAAAAGATGGGGAAAAAATGGACCCACCTTTGAGAAAAAGAATCATTATTGATTTAACAACAATCGCTTTGTTTTGGATTGTATTTGAGTTTTGGCACTTCTCAAGCTCAAGAGCTTATGAAAATGAAGTAAATTGGATTATTAATGGTTCACTTGCTTTCTTTGGGGCACGAATGATTCAATTGATTTGCCAAATAAATCCGATGTTTCAAGAATTGGTGAATTACTTGAAATCTAAGAACAGCAAAACAGATGTTATTGAAACTGAAAGTACGGAGGAAAACAAATGAAAAAATTAATCAAAAAAGCTGCCATTGGAATGGTAGCTTTCTTTGTTGTTGCAGCAAGTGGGCCAGTGTTTGCGGCAGTCGGTGACCAAGGGGTGGACTGGTCAGTGTATAACGACAACTATGGAAAAGCAGGGTTGCCGACTGATAAGTTCGTGATTTCTCAAATTGGAGGTCACAATAAATATGGAATTTACTGGCAATCAACTTATCCAACACAGGTTCAATCTTCTATTGCTCAAGGTAAACGAGCGCATACGTATATTTGGTGGGAAAACGTCACTGATTATTCTACAGCTAAAACAGTTATGGATACAATGCTTTCCAAAATTCAAACGCCTAAAGGCTCAATTGTGGCACTAGATGCAGAGTTTGGAATGCAATCAACTGACGTTACAATGTGGGCTTTGAAATATATCAAAGATCATGGTTATACTCCACTTCTTTATGGATATAAAAGTTACCTTACAGATAATTTTTTCTTAGACAAAATTGTCAAAAACTATGGATTATGGATGGCTGGTTATGGTTGGAATACTAAAAAATCAGCGCCTGATTATAGTGACTTTCCAAGTTATGATAATATACAAATTTGGCAGTTTACATCAAAATATGTCGATGTAGAACTTGATGGCAATGTGGATCTAACAGGAATCACTGACAAAGGTTATGAGAACGGAAACGCAACTAAACCTGATACCGATACACCAGCCACCGATGAAGGACAGGATGCCAACGAAGTGACACCAAATGAAATTCAAGAGGGCATGACTGTCACTATCAAGTTTAGTGCAACGAATTACTCAACAGGACAAGCAATCCCTAAATGGGTTAAAGAAAACTCATATAAAGTGCTTCAAAAATCAGGGAATAAAGTCTTGCTTGATAATATTATGAGCTGGGTTGCAGCAAGTGACGTTCAAGCGCTAGATACAGGCGGAAGTAATTTAACTGGAAATACTCAAACTCATATTGTTCAGTCTGGCGATACTTTAAGTGGCATTGCTTCCAATTGGGGAACAAACTGGCAAGAATTAGCACATCAGAACAGTTTATCTAATCCTAACATGATTTACTCTGGTCAGGTTATTCGCTTCACAGGCGGTCAATCAGGGGCTACAGCACGAAATTACACCGTACGTTCTGGTGATAACCTTTCGTCAATTGCCAGCCGTCCAGGAGCAACAGTTCAAAGTCTAGTTTCAATGAATGGTATTTCAAATCCTAATTTGATTTATGCTGGTCAAACTTTAAATTATTAAAATTAACCCTGACCCCTGCAGTTATTTTGAAGCGTTAACATTTGTTAACGTTTTCTTTTTTATATAGTGATAGAATTTATCTGTATCTTAGTGTTTTTTAATTAAATATAGGATATATAATAATTTACCATTGGAGATTTTATGAAAAAACATTTAAAAAGACTGTTGCTTCTACTTACATTAGTTAGTATTATTTTGGGTATAAGTATGTTTGGTTCAAAAGTTCATGCGGATACAGCACAACAACAAAAGGTGGTTCAGGAAGCGAAAAAGTACCTTGGGGTCCCTTATGTCTGGGGTGGAAATACACCTGCTGGCTTTGATTGCTCAGGTTTAACCCAATATGTATATTCTCATGCAGTGAATATTTCGCTACCACGAGTGACTACTGCGCAGGAAAAAGTGGGAAGTGAAGTATCACTAAATAGTTTGCAACCAGGAGACCTTCTTTTCTATGGAATGAGAGGGAATACTACACATGTTGGTATTTATATTGGCAATAACAAAATGATACATGCACCACAGCCTGGACAAAATGTTACAACTGTTGATATAAAGTACTATTATCCAGATTTTGCTAGAAGAATTCTATCATCAACACCTGCTCCAACTCCAAATAATGACGGTCAAAAAGCGGGAGAACAATATGTCTTTAGATTATATAATCCTAATGCAGGACAACATGTTTATATGACAAGCGTTTATGAAGCGACACAAACCCAAAAAGCAGGTTGGACTTACGAAGAAAAAGGTGGATGGGTAGCACCGACTACTGGATCACCTGTTTATCGATTGTATAATAAGACTAGTGGGGAACACTATTACACCATGAGTTCTTATGAAAGAGATAGTTTGGTAAAAGCAGGTTGGAATTATGAACAAGTATCATTTTACTCTGGTGGTACTGTACCAGTTTACTGTCTATTTAATCCAAATGCTAAAGGAACTCAAGAGAGCCATGCTTACACAGTAAGTTCTTACGAAAAAGATTCTTTAGTATCTGCAGGGTGGCGTTATGAAAAAATTGCTTTTTATGCTTTGAGAACAAGATAAATGTCCTGTAGATTCATTGGATAATACAGTATGAAAATCCAAAATATATGAATAAATTAACCCTGACTTTGGTCAGGGCTTTTTTGATATTCTTAAGGGAAAGTTAAGAAGTAAAATATAAGATAAATAATATTATTATAAAAAAAGAATGAAGGTTTTTAATGAATTTCAAAAAGAAAAGTTTGGTTATTACAACTACAATTATTTTAGGGGCTACGTTAGTAACTCTATCAGGATGCTCTAGTAGTAATAATGTGGTGCCAAACAAAGATATTGTGACAATGAAGGGAGATTCAGTAAAAGTTTCTGATCTTTATAAAGAGTTACAAACTTTCCCTAACATATCATCAACTGTCTTAGTTCAAAATCTTACTTTTGATAAGATATTGAGTAAAGATTTTGCTAAAGAAGCTGATGATAAGGCGCTAACTAAACAAGTAAATGCTTTAAAATCTCAATACGGAGATCAATTTTCTTCAATGCTTCAACAATCAGGGTTAACAAATGAGAACTTAAAGGCATATCTTCGTACAGGAATGCTTGAACATGCAGCAATTGATAATGATATCAAAAAAAACCAGTACACTGATGCTAACCTTAAAAAAGCTTGGGAATCTTATCACCCAGATGTGACGGCTTATGTTGTTTCTGAAACATCAAAAGATGCAGCAACAAAAGCTTTGGAAGCTGCTAAAAAAGATGATGCTGGTAAAGCAAGCTTTGAAAAAACAAATGCTGAAAGCAAAGTAACATTTAACTCAGCTTCAACAAGTGTTCCTGCTGAAGTTCAAACAGCTGCGTTCAAATTGAAAAATGGTGAGTTTTCAGATGTCATTGAGTCTACAAGTTCATCAACAGGTGCAACCTCTTATTATATTGTTGAAATGGTAAAAACATCTGAAAAGGGAACTGACATGAACAAGTACAAAAAAGAACTTCAAAATGTTATAAAAACTGAAAAAGAAAGCGATACTACATATAACAACAGTGTCATTACTAAATATCTTAAAAAGAATAATGTAGAAGTTAAAAATAAATCGTTCTCTTCAATCTTTTCACAATATTCTACAAGTACATCACAATCATAATATATAATAAAACCCTGGCTTCGGTCAGGGATTTTTTAAATTTTATTTTCTTTGAAGAACAATGCGGCAACTGCGATAACTAATATACAAATGATAGCCCATGGTAAATTATCTATTGATTTGCTGGATATCATCATGTAAATAAAAAAAATGAGAAGAATTAATGCAATAATAATTGCTGCTACGCTTGCTATAATAAAGTATATTTGCAGTACTTCATCAACATTTTTTGTTGGTCTATTCCCATGTAACCAGTATGATACTCCAGCCCATATTAAAGCAGCCACAAGAACATAAAAAATGAACATATATAATTCCACCTATAAATTTTAATTTTATTAAGTATAACATAAGTTAATCTATTATAGGAATCAACCCTGACTTGCGTCAGGGTTTTTGAATATAAATACATAATCTTGTGTTTTTGGCTTAATAATGTTAAAATAAGTTAAATAAAATTAAAGAAAGGGGATTGGATGGATTGGTTTTTTAATTTAGAAAAAGAAGAACAAGAATTTTTAAAGAGGTTTATTCTTGTTTCGGGTTCACTTAAACAATTGGCAAAAGAGTATGAAGTAAGTTATCCTACTGTTAGAATTAGAGTAGATAAAATTATTGAAAAGATAAAGCTGTCAGTTAATAACAGGGATACTTTCGAAATTAATATAATGCAGATGGTTATTGATGAAAAAATTTCTTTAGACTCTGCTAAAGAAATAATTAGAAAACACAAGGAGAGTATCGATGGATAATTTAATAGAAATTTTAATAATAATAGCTGTTATAGCTATTCAAACATTTTCTGGGTATATTGGAAATAAATATCTAGGGTCTATCCTTCCTATAATATTTCTTGGCTTTATAGGTTTCTTTTTGTATAAGGGTGCATTAGGAATTAATTTTAAAGATATAATTATGCCATTCTTAGGATTTTTTGTACTTGTCATGATATATGAAGGCGGAAAGGAAACCAAAAAGAATAAAATAAAAAAAGAGCTAGAGAAGATG
The DNA here is from genome assembly GCF_016517475.1 of Lactococcus sp. S47. NCBI lineage: Bacteria > Bacillati > Bacillota > Bacilli > Lactobacillales > Streptococcaceae > Lactococcus > Lactococcus sp. S47. The sequence continues at coordinate 57,639 of NZ_JACVUB010000008.1, read as the reverse complement.
AAGGCAAAAGATATTTCGAATAAAGAGTAGTAGATGTTATTCAAGACCCGCTTCGGCGGGTGTTTTTTGTATTCTTTAACATAATAGTCAGTATTAGTCAATGAAATAAATGATTAAAATAAAATTAGAGATTGTTTTTAAGGTGTATAGTTGATATTATGAAATATAATTGTATAAAAATATATTATTAAATATGGATGGAATGAAAAGATATTGAAAAGTAATTATTTTATTGAAACTAGAACTAATATTATTGAAAATACAAACCTGAGAGACCCACAGATTGATGCATATGTTGAAGTATATGACCATTTTATTAATAAAAATAAAACTAACCATGCAATAATTGTTTTACCTACGGAAGTGGAAAAACAGGCCTTATTTCGATACTTCCCTTTAATATTTCAAATGGTCGAGTACTGATTATTGCACCTCAGTTAACGATACTTGATACTCTAGAAGAAGGCTTGGATAGTGGGAACTCTCGGAATTTCTGGATAGATACAGGAATTATTTCAAATCCTAAGAATCTTCCTGTTGTTGTAAAATATGACGGGAAGAGTACTATAAAAGAGCATTTAGAGCAGGCTAATATTGTAATAGCAAATATTCAAAAATTACAATCTAGAAACGATAGAGCTTTGCTCAATCAATATGAACCAGATTTTTTTGATATGATCATTATTGATGAAGCTCACCATTCCGAGGCAAAAACTTGGTTAGAAAATTTGAATCACTTTTCAAATGCAAAGGTAATAAAATTAACAGCTACAGCCTACAGAACTGATAAAAATCTCTAGTAGGAGAATTAGTTTATAAGTACAAACTCAGCCAAGCTATGAGTAAAGGTTATGTTAAATCACTTGAAAAGTTTAACTATATTACCTGACAAATTGTACTTTACAATGGATGGAGAATTAGACCGTAAATTCACATATGAAGAAATTATGGATCTGGGGCTTAAAGATGAAGATTGGATTGCTAGATCAGTCGTTTTTTCTGATGAGTGTAAGTTAAGTGTAGTTAAAAATAGTATAGAATTACTAAAAAGCAAACGTAAAAATACAAAAGTGCCTCATAAAATTATAGCAGCTGCTACAAACAGTAATGAAGCAAAGAAAATTTGTGAAATGTACAATGAACAAGGGGTTAAAGCTGTTGCAGTACATAATGAGTTGTCACAAGATGAAAAAGAAAGAGCGTTTAATGATATAGAAAATCATAGGGTTGATGTCGTTGTAAATGTGTCAATGATGGGGGGAAGGCTATGATCACAAATATCTTTCTGTAGCTGCAATATTCAGAGTCTTTAAAAGTCCTTTACCATATGAGCAGTTTATTGGTCGTATATTGAGAGTTATTCCAGACGATGAGATATGTAAACCAGAAGATAATATAGGAGCTGTAGTAGCGCATAAGTTACTTTTCTTAGATCAACTTTGGGAGTACTATAGAGCACAACTACAAGAAAGTGACTTTATTAAGGAAATATCAGAGCATGATATCTCTGATTCGACAATTGAAAAATACCCGGAAAATGGGAAAATAATACAACTGGATGTAGGGAAAGTAAGCGAGAGTGGTAAAGGTAGTTTAGAACACTCGGTTTACATGGAAACAGAATACATTAAGAAAGAGCGAGAAGAGAGCCAGAAACGGCAAGAGAAAGCTCGTGAGCTTTCTAATTTATTAAGTATTACTCAAGAAGAAGCTTTAGATATAATAAGTGAAAGGGAATCTGATTCAAACGAATTAAAGAGACCTGATGTTATATTAAAAATGCGAAAAAAGGTTACAGACAAGAACATCAGAGAAGTCATTGTACCTGAAATTTTGACCATAGCAAGTGTAGAAACTAATGGCAAAGAATTACAAGATATGCCTATTTTTGTTGGTAAATATGCTTGGATCCCAGCAAGATTTAAGTCAAATGCCGCTATGTTGGCTGTTTATTTTAATACTTTCTTGAAAAATTCTATTGGACGAAAAAGAGAAGATTGTAATAACGATGATTATGAAAGAGCTGCTGAAATTCTGAATCAGTAAGCCGATTATATAAAAGATTTTTTTTGAGAGGTGATAACTAATATGTCCGCATATATTGATAAAATCTACGAATTAACAGCTTCCGCTATTTTAACACCAGCTAATTTATTGGGAAATATAAAGTTGGAAAACTATAGCGAAATAAAATATTATAAAAAAAATAATGAACTAATTTGTAAGATGACATCTAATGAAGAAGGGGAGTTGGTTGAGTATTTTTATCAATTCGACTTTTCTGATAAGTTAAAAAGAGCAATAATTTTATTCGAGAATGAAGAAATAGAAATTTTTAATAGAGAAAATGAATTAAATGCATCTCTAGAAGAATATAATAAATTAAAATCAAAGAACGTTATTTAATATATCGCCCTCCGGGACGTTTTTCTTTTAAATAAATTTCTAAAATGATATATTTAAACTACCATAATATCGATTATTTATAACAGGAAAAATCGAATGTGGAGCTTTTATAGATTCCCTCTAGGATGCTCTGTTTTCTTTACAAAAAAACCACTAGCAGCGGGCTAGTAGGTTAATTTAAATATTTAAGTAGAGGTAAAACATTGCAAAGAACTCTAACATAAATAAATGAAGGAGGTGGGGCTTGAACCCACTAAATAATAATATTCTCCCAACCATTTCGGGTTTCCTTCTTATGATGTTTATAGAATACCAACAAAAGAGAGCGTTGTCAAAAGAAATGACTTTATTAGTTATTAATCTAAAATTGAAGTATATCATTTTGAAGGAGAACGTTTACAATGTATAATATGGATATAGATTGTTTTGCATAAGCGCTCCAACCGTCATTGGAGCGTTTTATTATATAAAAGCACCAGCGACGTTAGACTGGTGGTTTTAGCTAAATGAATGTAAGATTCAGGAGCTAGTGTAACATTGGAATAGTACCATATTTTGGTATAGATAGTCAATTAAAGATATGTTATCAGAAATAGTTAGCAAATGCTATCTCTTACAATGATGTAAACGTTTATACTATTAATGTATTTAACCTTTCCAAACCAGGATTTAATATAATAACTAGAAACGCCTCAGCTATGATGGCGTTTTTCCTTTTGAGCGAGGCTACCTATATATATGACTTGAAAATAATCAATAAACTTCATATAATTAGTTTGTATATGCATTGGTTTATGATGTATGGAGTAATCTATTCCATAAGTTTTTTTATTCTATATTATACTCTAGTGTGTAGCTAGACGTCTAAGATTCTTAGATGCCTTTATTATTCATTTAAGATAGAAGTACTATAATATATTTATTCCAAATTTAAAATTTTTCATAAATACTCCTAAGCATCGCTTACTCCGGGTGCTTTTTGTTTTATAAAATAAAAATTAGAAAAAAATGTGCATATGATTTCTTTTTCTTAGGCTATTATAATATAATGGCTTTGTAAGCAGTTACAACAACGCTGGCTATTGAGCCAAACAAGAAAGGAAGAACATATGAAAACACAAGTCGAATCAGAAACTAATTTAAAAGCTGGCGGGTATGAAATTAACCCTACAACGAAAATTCCAAGAGATGCCTTAGTTGCATTCAGAGAAGCAACAAGTGAAATATATGGAGCGGGCTATAAAGCATTAATACTTGTGGGGAGTCAGGTTGTTCAAGGGGTTAACTATAAATTTATCGCTCAATCAACTTCTACTACTCGTACTCCGATAAAGACATTGGTTGAAATGGAAATCTATAAACCTTTAACTGGACGCTCAATAATTAAACGTGGATCTATTAAAGATCTTGTATCAGATGCTACAGGATTAGGAGCATGGAGAATTGTTGCTGCAATTGATTCTTATCCTCAAAAGGTTGCCTCTGCGTTAAACGACCTTTTCTCGTCAATTGATGGGGTAGGATATTCACCTTTGATGTATGCGGCTCAACAACAAGTTTCTGGGGTAAATCACATGGTTTACTGCAAACAAACAAAACTTACTAATCCAGTCAGCTACGGGTTAGCAAGCGTAATTCTGTATGAAAATCTAGAAGGAAAAATAATAATTCAATCTGTTACAACTATTGAATAAATCGATAATTAAAAACGCTGGTGTTTACTGGCGTTTTTTATTTGCTGTTTTATCAAATATGATATAATGAGTGTCTTAAACATGGGTGTCAGCAATTAGCTGGCATTCTTTTATTTTTCATGGAATATTGTATAATTAATTTAGTGGACAATAATAAAAGCACTTAAAGTATGTATGTAGATAATCAATAGCAGTTCACGCCTGCCACTTATAATAACCAATAAAGGCGCTTTTGATTATCATAATCGGTTCTTTAGCTTAGTTGGTAGCTAACCGTTCGGTCGCTGGTTCGAGTCCAGCAAGAACCATAAATTAAATGGAGAGGTGGAAAAAGAGGGGTAAAACTCATCAGCTCTATTATACTGCTGTTATAAAAACTCCCCTCGCCTCCATTGAATGGATTTTATAGAATTCTATAGTATTAGAAATCGCTCAATAGAGCGGTTTTTGTTTTTGGTGTTCCGATATGATACGATATAAGCGGATAACAGTTCGATGCATCACTGACAGAAAGCATTGCAAAGATTCTTAGGAATCGGACAAGATGATCTATTTGGTCAAGCTACAATTAAAGACATGCAAAAACAGCTTGGAACAACACAAGATAGAACTATTAGCCCAGTTTCTGATTCTGTCAGAGAATTACAAATTCGATTGAATATGGATATATTCTAAGAAAAAGCCTGCATTATGCAAGCTTTTTTCATTTAAAGTTATATAAATATTAAATTTATAATATGTTATGATAATATTTGATTAAGGAGATTTTTGTGAAAAATATTTTTGGAGTTTTTTTGATGGAAAAGGATTAAAAAAAGATAATAGTTTAAATATTATTAGGATATTTTTAGCAATATTAGTTGTTTATGAATTAGGTGGATATAAAGTTAATCTTGATCTATTTCGTAAAAGTATTGGAGCATGGGCTGTTTATATATTTTTCGGAATTAGTGGATATTTAATTACAGCTAGTTCTTTTTCAAATAGTGTTCCACAGTACTTAATTAAACGTATTGCACGCATTTTTACAGCTTACCTTGCTATTCAATTCGTAACAGCATTTATATTTGGTCCCCTTGTAACACTTTTAAACGGTGATAGTATCGCTAAATTATGGGAAACTCCAGTTACGCCTATAGGTTATTTTTGGGGTAATTATTTGTTGGCAATAAAAAGTTGGAGAATTGGGAGTACGTTATCTACAAACCCTTATCCTAAAGCTTGGAATGGTTCGACTTGGACGATTTGGAATGAATTTCTTTGTTATATTATTATAGTTATTGTTGTATCTTTAATTATTAAATATAAAAAAATTTATATACCAATCATGGCATTTCTTTGGTTGGGTTTAAGTTTTCTTTCCAGCCGCTTACCCGAATTAATTAAAGCGGGTGGAAATAGTTTGATTGATGTTAAGTTATTTATTCCACTATTTTCTGTTTTTATGGCTGGTTCGCTTTTATATTCTTTAAAAAATACTTGCGGTTTAATTTATTCGGTGGAATCATTTCATTAATTGTAGCCTCCTTGATAATTACAAGTTTTCCTAATTTTGGATATCAATATGCTGCGCCTTTTATATTATTTGTAGTGTTTGTTATTGCAAATAAGATTCCATCTCCTAAATGGATAAAGAAGAACGACTTATCTTAAGGAGTATATTTAGTAGCATTTCCAATTCAACAGCTTATTGCTTTTGCTTTGTTAAAATGGGAATCAGTATTCCATTCATAATATTTGGTGTATTAGCTTCAATATTATCAATAATTGTTGCTTCACTCAGCTGGAAATACATTGAATTACCTAGCCTTAATAAAGTTAAAGGTAACAACCTGACTAAACAAGAAAGAATAGATGAGATTCCGGCTATGCCAACGGAAACAGTAGGAGCGACTTATCGTAGAAGTTCTAGAATCTAGTAACTAATATACGATAATAAATTAACCCTGGCTTCGGTCAGGTTTTTTTGATTTATTAAACAAAAAGTAACGTATGTGCTACATATTGGTTTTTTACTTGTCATATATAAAATTAAATGATATACTAATTTAATAGTTCGGAGGATTACCCAAGCCTGGCTGAAGGGAACGGTCTTGAAAACCGTCAGGCGTGTAAAAGCGTGCGTGGGTTCGAATCCCACATCCTCCTTAGACAGCCAATGTATATTGGTTATCTTATCCATCATCTTCCTATATGAAGATTTCTTTAAATGGCCCGCCAATGGTGGGTTTTTCATGTTATTATTGCCCCTCGCCTTCTCATCGTTGAAAGCTGGAATAGTCAACTGTCAACTAAGAGAAAAAATTTAAATTATTATATAATATGTTAATAAAAATAAGTGGAGTATTATTATGAAAAAAGTATATTTTCTTTGTACAGGTAACTCTTGTCGTTCTCAAATTGCCGAAGGTTATGGGCATAAAATTTTGGAAGGGTGGGAGGTTCGGTCCGCAGGGATAGAAACGCATGGTTTAAATCCCCGTGCAGTTAAAGTAATGGCAGAAGAGGGAATAGATATTTCTTCTCAGAAATCTGAGCTAATTGATTTAGATTATTTTAATGAATGTGATTTGATAATTACTTTATGTGGAGATGCTCTTGATAAATGTCCGATGATTCCTAAAGGAGTTAATCACGAACACTGGGACTTACAAGACCCTGCTTGTGCGACAGGGACAGAAACAGAAATTTTGGCTGAGTTTAGAAAAACAAGAGATTTAATAAAAGAAAAAGTTAAAATGATTGAAAAATGATTTATTTTATCTATTATAAAGGAGTAAAAATGAAGTATAAAATCGGACAATTAGTAAATTTACCAGAAACAAGATATAAAGGAATTATCGGTACAGTAATCGCTGAAAACAAAGCAGGAATCTTAGTTAGGTTTAACGGAAGTCAACAATTGTATTTTAAAGAAGAAGAACTTAAAGCATATAAAAAATAAATAAGTTTTAACTGATTTCGGTCAGCTTTTTATTTTCATTTATTATATAATGTTTATCGCTTTCATTTTGTTAGTGATAGTATTATAATAAAATTATAAGAATAGGTGGAGGTATTATTATGGCGAAACAGTATAAAAAAATATTAGTTCCTGTCGATGGTTCTGACCAAGCTTATAATGCGGTTCGAGAAGGAGTGATGTTAGCGCAATGGTCTGAAGCGGAGTTAATTGTATTGACCGTTAAAGATTTAGTGCGATATTATGGCATTGCTAACTATGGTATTGTTGAGACTCCAGGATTGGATAAGTTGGCAAATGATATTTTACTCAAAGTAGGCTCTATTATTCCAGCAGAATCTAAATTCAAAACGCAAATTTTATCGGGTTCTCCAAAACGAGAAATTGTTCAATATGCTAAGGAAAATGATATTGATTTAATTGTCATGGGGGCAACAGGAGCAGGAGCGTTTGATAGATTACTTGCAGGATCTACGACGAATTATGTTGTCAATCATGCACCTTGTGGTGTAACTATCGTTCAAGGATAAGAATCAGTTTATAATAAAAAGACCTATCATTAGTGATAGTTCTTTTTATTTTTTATATCTAATTTATACTGATATAATCTAGTTGAGGAGAAATTTATGATATCACTTATTTTAATAATTATTGTAGGAATAGAGCATTTATTGTTTGGATTTATTGAGATGTTTGGAGGAACAAAGTTACAAGCTGACGCTTTTGGTTTTGATGAATCTGAATTAAAAAATAAGACATTACAGGTTGCGCTCTCCAACCAAGGGATTTATAACCTTGGTTTTGGTTTGATGATTATAGTACTAGCCATAATGGATGCAGCTACTTCCGTTTTTATTATTGCGATGCTTTTTGTCATCTTAGTTGGAATCTATGGTGCTTTGACAGTGACGAAAAAAATATTATTTGTTCAAGCTTTACCGGCACTTGTAACTTTAATAGTTCTTTTGCTATCGCTTTGAACCTAAAATTAACTTCTTTAAGGATAAAAAAACGCTGCGATTAGCGTTTTTTTATTTCAAATTTATTTAGTGGTTTAGTAAGTGACCAATAATAAATAAAATCCAGATATGAATTGGATAAAAACCATAGAAAAAATATTTTTCAAAGGTTGAAGAGCGACCACCCTTTTTGCCATTGTATAGGTAAATAAAAGGAAGAACGGTGATGATTAGGAATTCTGGGTTAAGAGAAATACTTTGCCAAAGCGACATGGAAGTGTCAAAAGAAAAGGCCTGTAGAAGAAATAAGATTGATAAAAGTAGTGTACCAATATAAAGAATCCAATCTTTTCCACTTTTACGTGATGCGTACATTAAATATGGAAGGATTAGAGCAACTAAACTTGCTTCTGTAAATATTGAAAGAGCTGAAACGAAAATGAGCGGAAAAATCAGCAATATTTTCTTCTTTTCTATAATAGTATCAAGGAGCCATACAGCACCAAAACCACAGGCTAAACTCAGAAAGATATTTGGATTAAGGATGGTAAAAAAGCTTATGGAGACATTCATGAGATAATGTATGACTAAATTTCCGAGAGCCATGACTGCTCCAGCAACTAGAAGGCGTGTTAGATATTTTTTTCGACTTCGGGTATAAAAGAACCCTTCAATCATTAGAAAAAAGAAGAGAGGAGAGACGAATCGGGATGCCATATCTAAGATAGAAAAATCGGGTATCCCAGGAAGTCCTAGAAGAACTTCTAGGTAAATATGGTCAAGTAGCATGAATATGATTGCTATTATTTTAAGTTGATAGCCAGATAAACCAAAACGTTGTTTCAAAAAAGTACCTCACAAAAATATATTTTACTTATCTATTTTAATATGGAAAATAGAAGGTATAACTTACGTTTATGTAAGGTCAGTTTTGAGGAAATACTCATTTATATTTCAGAAATAAATTGTTTGGAGTCAAGAAATCTATAAATCGCAAAACGGTAATAAAAAAAGCGTTGTTTAGACGCTTAATCAAAATTGCTATGTCTTCCCCAATTTATTGCCATTAAAATAGTCACTATTGGCAGAGCGTACAACCAAACAAGTGATATCAGAGCTCCAGGTAGTAAAAAGACTAGAAAGATTTTAATTCTTTCCAGATTTCTCTTTCGAAGAGTAGCACTCCCATTGTATTGTTTATAAATTATTTGACTGAAAACAATCAAACTAATCCAAGGAATTAAATAGGTTGAAACATAGGCTAAACTTGCAGTCAAAGAGTTTGGATGTTCTGCGTGTGCAACAGTTGAAAAGGGAAAGAGACAAACAATAAGTAGAATCCAATGATTAGACCAGAGAATTAACTCATCAACTTTATTTGATTTGATAAATGTCATTACATGGTGCAGTGAGTTCCAAATGGAAGCAAGAGCAACAAAAGTAGTGATATAAATAAGGAGCATAAGTAATACATTTGGTGAAAAAAGGTTTCCGTCTTCTGGAACTTTAAATTCTAAAACTGTTAGGGTCATTACTACGGCAAATATTCCGTCAGTAAGCGCCTCTATTCTGCTTTTATTCATACTTATAATTATAGCAAAAAAAGCTAATAAACTCTGTTATAGAAAGAGCTTATTAGCTTTTTATTGATATCTTATATAGGTGTTGTTAGTTGAATCACGAGTGACTAGATAGAAAGACCCATCTGGCAAAACTTGATAAAATCCCACTGTTCCACTTCCACCATTTGCAAGTATTTTATTGGAAATTACACTAATTATGCAAGTATCTCCATCTTTATCAGGAAGGAAACTATAGTTTTCTGCGTCTGCACCAAAGAAAACTTTAAAATAGGTGAGTACAGATGATTCTGTAAAGTTATTTGGATCTAATTTGGATATAAACGAGATGTGCTATTAGTGTCAATTATATGAATGTCATTAATTTTATTTGCTTCATCATTAAAATTAAAGATAATTTTTCTTGATTGAATTCATAAGTTTGGCTAAATGGAGCAGATTCTGTTTTAGATTGTGAAAAGAATACAAAGAAATATATCTAAATAATAGATTTTTAGATTAATTTAAGCTAGAATGATTTTAGGAGGAGTATCAGATGAAAAAGTTAACAAAAAGGCAATTTGCTGCTATTGGAGCGGTGGCAGTTTTAATTATTGGTGGAGTAAGCTTTGCATTAGTAAAACATAATGAAACTGATGGAGTAAAGACAAATGCTTCTAGTTTAAAAAGTAGTTCAAAAAAAGAAATGACTTCAAAAACTAGTGAAATAAATGAAAGCCAGAAAAGTTCAAGCAGCCAAACATCAAGTAGCAGTCAAGAAGAAACAACTCAAAGTCAGTTGAGTGTGGATACAAAAAATTTAACTGAAAATCAATTTGAGCAATGGGTAGCAATCACGCAGAGCAATCAAATGCAAGATACTCATCCTCTTCGAATTACTGTTTCTAAAAGTGATAATAATTTGTATCAAGCAAAAATAGATTATACTGCGACACGAATTGATTCCGTTAACTCTTATAAAGTTAATAGTTCAGGAGAACTTGAAGCGATTGATTTTGAACATTATCCAGCAATGAAAGTTGTATCACAAAGTTTTCCAGAAATTAAACAGAATCAATTAACAACCAATCAAATAAATATGTGGGTAGTAGCTGTTCAAGATGTTTTATTTGAACAAAAGGGGTTGAAACCTGGGATTGATGTGGTTTATGATTTAGAAACGTTTACTGATGGAAGTATCGCAAATGTGAAGGCTTTTAAAATCGATTATACACCTTCCGCTAATGGGGGTGCCGATAATGCTAACAAAACATTAATTAACGAATTTAGAATTAATTCTGATGGTAATTTAGAGATTAAAGATGTAAATAGTGAGACTGGTTACAGAATTATATCTAAAGTTTATATGGATACTTCCATGGTTCAATAAATGACAGTTTTTAAAATGATCTAAACAATTTTTGATCTTATCAGGAATTTGTTTAAGGTCATTTTTTTATGAAAACCATTCAAAAGTTTGAGAATCATTTTGAATTTTATAATATAATATAGAATGCAGAAGGAGTATTTATGTTAAAAATTGGATCTTATATCCTATTATTTTATTTGGCTTTTAGGTTATCAAAACATTCGTTCGAATTTGAAAAAGTTAGCAGACTTGAATTAATTATTTTGCCTTTGTATTCAACGCTGATGTTTTTTATCACGATGACTTGGAGTGAAGAAAATATAATGGTGGCTATTATATTACTCTTTTTATCATTTTTGGTGGGATGGCTGCAAGCTTCAAAAGTTGAATTTAAAGATGAGGGAAAAGAGGATAAATATCAGCGTCCGATTATTTTGATGAAAAAGAATTGGTCTTATATAATTGGTTGGGGTATTTTGTTTTTATTAATAATTGGTGCTCATTTTTATTCAAATTCACACATGGAAGTGGAAGAAGTAGTGACGGAATTCTGGAAAGAAATAGTTAAAGAAATTTCAATATTTGCTAGATTTAATGCTAAAGATGGTTGGGAAACTTGGTTAATAACCGGGGTTTCAAGTTTAACTTTTACGGCTTTTATAAAAAGTAAAAATAAAAAATTGGAAAAAAGTTTAGCGAGAAGAAGAAAAAATAGTTCTTTTAGTGAGTAGATATTTTTGTGATTAACAAAAGTTACCAATAAATGGTATTGAAAGCGAACTCGAAAATGGGTAGAATTATCTTATCCAATATCTCTTAGATTTTTCAAATTTCCAAGAATTTGATTTAACAGATATAATAACCAATAGTGACCTCTTGAAAGAGGTCATTTTTTATTTCAAAATGTGATATAATAATTGACAGAAATAGAGAGAATTTAAGGATATAATGATGGAAAATAGTTTAAATATCATTGAAAAAATGAATCCTAATCAAAAAATAAATTATGATCGTGTTTTTCAAAAAGTTCGTGAAAGTTGGGAAAGAGATTCTGTTCGTCCCAAAATTTTGCTTCATTCTTGTTGTGCCCCTTGTAGTACTTATTCATTAGAATACCTTACGCAATCAGCCGATGTGACGATTTATTTTGCTAATTCAAATATTCATCCGTCAACTGAATATACAAGAAGAAAAATGGTTCAAGAACAATTTGTAAAAGATTTTAATGAACGGACAGGAAATAATGTTCAATTTATTGCTGCCGAATATGAACCAAATGTCTTTTTACAAATGGTTCGTCAAAAACATTTAGAAAATGAACCTGAGGGTGGGAAACGTTGCACCTCTTGTTTTGAAATGCGATTGGATATAGTTGCTGAGAAGGCTTTAGAACTTGGTTTTGATTATTTTGGTAGTGCTTTGACTTTATCACCAAAGAAGAATAGCCAATTAATTAATGAAATTGGTCTTGACATTCAAAAGATTTACGATGTGAATTATCTTCCAAGTGATTTTAAGAAGAATAATGGTTATAAACGTTCAGTAGAGATGTGTAAAGAATACGATGTTTATCGTCAATGTTATTGCGGATGTATTTTTGCGGCTAAAGCACAAGGGATTGATTTAAAAGAACAGAATCGAGAAGCTATTAAATTTATTAGAAATCAATCATAATCATAGATTTGTATTTAAAAAATAAGAAAATAACTTGACAAAAAAGCCCATTTTTAATAAAATGAGGGTAACTTAAATATTCCAAAGGGGAGTAGCGTCGGTAAGACCGAAACAAAGTCGTCAATTCGTGAGATTCTCACCGGCTTTGTTGACATACTTATGTATGTTTAGCAAGACCTTTGCCAGTTTTGATATCTGGCAGAGGTCTTTTTTTGTAAAACCTCTCATGATATCAGTTAGAAATAAAGGAGAATCATTATGCAGCCTTACAATCAATCCGTCAATGAAGTTTTAGAGGAAACTAAAAGTCAATTCGAAGGTTTGAGCCCAAAAGAAGTTGAAAATCGTCAAGCTAAAGATGGTTTCAATGAATTGAAAGAAAAGAAAAAAACTTCAACTTGGGAACTTTTTATTGATACTTTGAAAGACCCAATGGTTATCATCTTACTTTTAGTTGCTTTTGTCCAACTTTTCTTGGGAGAATTTGTTGAATCACTTGTTATTTTCATTGTTTTGATGATTAATTCAGTGGTTGCGGTCGTGCAAACTAAACGAGCAGAAAGTTCTTTAGATGCTTTGAGACAGATGTCGGCACCCTCAGCTAAAGTTTTACGTAATGGAGAGAAAACATCAATTCCTGCGCGTGAGCTTGTTGTTGGCGATATTGTTTCACTTGAGGCCGGTGATTTTATTCCAGCAGATGGACGTTTAATTAATGTTCAAAACTTACGTGTCGAAGAAGGAATGCTTACAGGTGAGTCTGAACCAGTTGAAAAATTTTCGGATGTCATTGAGGGAGAAGTTGCACTTGGTGACCGCAAGAATATGGTCTTCAGTTCAAGTCTTGTTGTTTATGGACGAGCAGATTTTCTTGTAACAGCAATTGCTGAGCAAACCGAGATTGGTAAAATTGCTCAAATGTTGGAAACTGCGGAAGCTAAACAAACGCCACTTCAACAAAAATTGGAAAAATTTGGGAAACAATTAGGTTGGGCAATTTTAGCGCTCTGTGCTTTAATTTTTGCTGTTCAAATTTTGAGACTCTTTACGACAAATCAAACGGCTGATATGCAAAAGGCTGTTCTTGATTCATTCATGTTTGCAGTTGCGGTTGCGGTTGCTGCAATTCCTGAAGCTCTTTCATCTGTTGTTACAATTGTTTTATCTGTTGGAACAAATAAAATGGCAAAACAGCATGCGATTATGCGTAATTTGCCAGCTGTAGAAACATTGGGTTCAACTTCAGTCATTTGTACTGACAAAACCGGAACTTTGACGCAAAACAAAATGACCGTTGTTGATTCTTTCTTGCCAACGCAAGGCAGTAAAGAACTGACAGATTTAACACAGGCAGACCAAAAATTGTTACTTAATGCAATGGTGCTTTGTAATGATTCATCATTTTCACAAGAAGGTCAGCTACTTGGTGACCCTACTGAAGTGGCTTTAATTGCTTACAGTGATAAAATCGGTTATCCATATCAAGATTTAAGAGAAAAATCACCACGTCTGGCTGAATTTCCATTTGATTCAGAACGTAAATTGATGAGTACAATCAATGATTTTGAAGGTCAGAAAACAATTTTTGTTAAAGGTGGCCCAGATGTACTCTTTAATCGCTGTAATCAAGTTTTCTTGGATGGAAAAGTGCAAGAATTTACTCCTGAATTGAAAGAGAAATTTCAAGCTCAAAATGAAGCTTTCAGTCAAAAAGCGCTTCGTGTATTAGCTTATGCTTACAAACCTGTCAGTGATAATAAGACTGAACTCACACTTACTGACGAAAATGATTTGATTCTGATTGGTCTGTCAGCAATGATTGACCCACCTCGTGAGGCTGTTTATGATTCTATTGCTGAAGCAAAAAAAGCCGGCATTAAAACGATTATGATTACGGGTGACCACAAAACGACAGCACAAGCCATTGCCAAAGATATTGGTTTGATGAACGAAGGAGATATGGCGCTCACTGGTCAAGAACTTGACGCACTGACTGAGGATGAACTTCGTGAAAATTTAGAAAAGATTTCGGTTTATGCTCGTGTGTCTCCTGAAAATAAAATTCGGATTGTTCGTGCTTGGCAAAATGAGCATCAAGTAACCGCGATGACTGGTGATGGTGTAAATGATGCTCCAGCCCTGAAACAAGCTAATATTGGGATTGCAATGGGTTCAGGAACAGATGTAGCAAAAGATGCGTCAAGTATGATTTTGACTGATGATAATTTCGTATCAATTGTTTCTGCTGTATCAATTGGTCGTGTGGTTTATGATAATATCAAAAAATCAATTAGTTACCTTTTCTCTGGAAACTTAGGAGCGATTATTGCGATTGTCTTTGCTTTGGTCGTGGGCTGGGTCAATCCATTCACTGCTTTGCAACTTTTATTTATTAACTTGGTCAATGACTCTGTCCCAGCAATTGCCTTAGGGATGGAAAAAGCAGAACCAGATGTTATGGAAAAAGCTCCTCGTCAGTTAAATGAAGGAATCTTTGCCAATGGGTTAATGCGGGTTATTTTGATTCGGGGTTCATTGATTGGGATTGCGGCGATTATTTCGCAATATGTTGGACAAAAAACATCACCTGAAATGGGTGTGGCTATGGCCTTTACAACTTTGATTTTGGCACGTACTTTGCAAACTTTTGCTGCACGTTCAAATTCACAAAATATTTTAAAACTTGGTTTTACAACGAATAAGTACGTTTTGATGGCTGTGACTTTCTGTCTTGCTTTATACAGCTTGACTACTCTTCCATTCCTCAGAGAAATTTTCTCAATTCCAGCTGCTTTTGGTTGGTCTCAATGGATTGTAGCAGCAGGGCTTGCCGTAATTGCTGTAATCTGTATGGAAATTCTCAAGTCAATTAAAGGCGTTTTTGAAAAACATTAAAATTTTAAAAAAAGTCACTGACAAAAATCTGTCAGTGATTTTTAAATACTTGAACTTTTATCATATTGATTTAAATGATAAGTTTCAATCATATTGATAAGTTTGTCAGCATAAGTGGGGTCTGTTGCATAGCCAGAGTTTTGAACGGCTTTAGCAGCAGTTTTATAATCAGTTGCACTAAGAACCGAAGCATATTGTTTAGAATTCCAAGTTGTTCCGTAAAGGAAAAGCTGGGTGTGTGCCGAAACCGAATCAGCAAAATTAGGATAAACACGGAAAACACCTTGGACAGTGACCCACTGACCATTTTCATATTCTTGCGTAGCAAGCGAAACCTTTGGCACATCACCAGATGCTTTGACACCAAAAAGATTATGATATTTGCTTGCAAGTTCGCTTTTGCCAAAATTAGACTCAAGACAGGCCTGAGCAATGGTGATAGAAGCTAGTACTTGACTTTCTTTTTGTGATTTTTGAGCGAGTGGAGCAATTTCTTTGATGAATTTATGTTCATTAATTTCTTGAAGTTGTGCTTCAGACGGCTTTTGTGCTTGGTTATTAAAAATTTTATTATAGACTAAGATTCCTAAAATAACTAGGAAAATAAAGATGAGCTGTTTTAACAAGGATTGACGTCGATTTGGTTTTCTTCGTCGAGTTTTATATTTCATAAAAATAGTTTAACATAAAATTCAAGTTCTTGGCTTAAAAATCAATATTTGTTATACTAAAATTAGTTAAGAAGTAAGCGATAAAATTTCTGTCAGTAAAATTTTACTGACAGCCATAAATTTTTACTGACAGAATCGGTATTGTCAATAAATAATTAAATAAAAGTCATGGAGGCAATCAAATGAATTTTTATGATTTTAGTGCCGTTAAAATGAACGGCGAAACTGTTTCAATGTCTAATTTTAAAGGCAAAGTTGTAATTGTGGTCAACACTGCAAGTAAATGTGGCTTTACACCGCAATTTGAAGGACTTGAAAAGTTGTATGAAAACTATAAAGACCAAGGATTGGAAATTTTAGGTTTTCCCTGTAATCAATTTGCTAATCAAGACGCTGGCGAAAATTCGGAGATCAATGAATTTTGTCAGTTAAATTATGGAGTCACTTTCCCCATGTTTCAAAAAATTAAAGTCAATGGTAAAGAAGCACATCCCCTTTATCAATTTTTGAAAAAAGAAGCAAAAGGGGCACTTAGCGGGACCATTAAATGGAATTTCACAAAATTTTTAATTGACCGAGAAGGAAATGTTATTGAACGTTTTGCGCCAAAAACGGAACCTAAAGAAATGGAAGAAGAAATCCAAAAATTACTTTAATTAATTTCTTAAGGAAAAGTGTTTTAAAACTTGTAAAAGCTCAATTATTTTGCTAAACTAATAAACAATAAAACTTTTAATCTAGTCCAGAGAGGCTAGCAAGGTTGTGAACAAGAAATATTATCCTTAAAAGTTACTGACAGAACTGTCAGTAGGTTGCTAAGGCATTTTAGGACACATCTGCTAGGTTTCTGGCAGATGTTTTTGCTTTATTTATGACATTTTAATGTTGAAAATAAAGTGCGCAAGGAGCGAAGCGGGTTGTGAATCATTTGCAACGAAGTTATGCTTTACTACAAAGGAGAAAACAAATGCCAAAACGCAATGATATCAAAAAAATCATGATTATCGGTTCTGGACCAATCATTATTGGTCAAGCCGCAGAATTTGATTATGCAGGAACACAAGCCTGTCTTGCACTTAAAGAAGAAGGCTACGAAGTTGTTTTAGTCAATTCAAATCCGGCAACAATCATGACTGACAGAGAAATAGCTGACACTGTCTATATTGAACCAATTACTTTAGAGTTTGTCAGTAAAATTTTGCGTAAGGAACGTCCTGATGCCTTATTGCCAACACTTGGTGGACAAACAGGGCTTAACATGGCAATGGAATTATCCAAAACAGGAATTCTTGAAGAGCTTAATGTTGAACTTCTTGGAACAAAATTAAGCGCCATTGACCAAGCAGAAGACCGTGAGCTCTTTAAAGAATTATGTGAAAGAATTGGTGAGCCACTCTGTGCCAGTGATATTGCAACAACGGTTGATGAAGCAGTTGAAATTGCTGACAAAATTGGTTATCCTATCATCGTCCGTCCAGCATTTACCATGGGTGGAACAGGTGGAGGAATTTGTGATACCGAAGAAGAACTTCGTGAGATTGTGGCAAATGGACTAAAACTTTCTCCAGTAACACAATGCCTAATTGAAGAATCAATTGCTGGTTATAAAGAAATCGAATATGAAGTTATGCGTGATTCTGCTGACAATGCGATTGTTGTCTGCAATATGGAAAATTTTGACCCAGTTGGAGTTCACACAGGTGACTCAATCGTTTTTGCACCAAGTCAAACGCTCTCAGATAACGAATATCAAATGCTTCGTGACGCTTCACTAAATATTATTCGTGCCCTAAAAATTGAAGGGGGATGTAATGTTCAACTTGCCCTTGACCCACATTCTTATGAATATCGAGTAATCGAAGTTAACCCACGGGTAAGTCGTTCATCAGCTTTAGCTTCTAAAGCAACAGGATATCCAATTGCAAAAATGTCTGCTAAAATTGCGATTGGGATGACACTAGATGAAATCATTAATCCAGTCACTAATAAAACTTATGCCATGTTTGAACCAGCACTTGACTACGTTGTAGCAAAAATCGCTCGCTTCCCATTTGATAAATTTGAAAATGGTGACCGTCACCTAGGAACACAAATGAAAGCAACAGGCGAAGTCATGGCAATTGGACGGAACATCGAAGAAAGTCTACTAAAAGCTGTACGCTCACTTGAAATTGGTGTTTTTCATAATGATTTACAAGAAGCACAAGATGCAGATGATGAAATCCTCTATGAAAAAATGGTTAAAACACAAGATGACCGACTTTTCTATGTTTCAGAAGCGATTCGTCGTGGAATTCCGATTGAAGAAATTGCTGATTTAACCAAGATTGATATTTTCTTTCTTGATAAATTACTCCATATCGTCGAAATTGAAGACCAATTAAAAGTAAATATATTTGAACCCGAACTCTTAAAAACGGCTAAGAAAAATGGATTTTCTGACCGTCAGATTGCCAAATTATGGAACGTTAGTCCAGAAGAAGTAAGACGTCGTAGACAAGAAAATCAAATTATTCCAGTTTACAAAATGGTTGATACTTGCGCGGCTGAATTTGAAAGCTCAACACCTTACTTCTATTCAACTTATGAATGGGAAAATGAATCTAAACGTTCAAGCAAAGAGAAAATAATTGTACTCGGCTCAGGTCCCATCCGAATTGGACAAGGAGTTGAATTTGATTATGCGACAGTTCACTGTGTAAAAGCACTTCAAGCCCTTGGAAAAGAAGCAATTGTCATCAACTCTAATCCAGAAACCGTTTCGACAGATTTCTCAATTTCAGATAAGCTCTATTTTGAACCACTAACTTTTGAAGATGTGATGAATATCATTGACTTAGAACAACCAGAAGGTGTGATTGTTCAATTTGGCGGACAAACAGCTATCAATTTAGCGGAACCTCTCTCTAAAGCTGGGGTTAAAATTTTAGGAACGCAAGTTGAAGATTTAGACCGTGCTGAGGACAGAGATTTATTTGAAAAAGCATTACAAGATTTAGTGATTCCACAACCACCAGGAGCAACAGCAACAAATGAAGAAGAAGCCGTTGCTAACGCCAATAAAATTGGTTATCCAGTCCTTATTCGCCCATCTTTTGTTTTGGGCGGTCGAGCAATGGAAATCATTAATAATGAAAAAGACCTGCGTGATTACATGAATCGTGCGGTAAAAGCTTCACCTGAACATCCAGTACTCGTTGATTCTTATTTACAAGGACGTGAATGTGAAGTCGATGCAATCTGTGATGGCACGGAAGTTCTTCTTCCAGGAATTATGGAACATATTGAACGAGCAGGGGTTCACTCAGGTGACTCAATGGCTGTCTATCCACCACAAACTTTTTCACAAGAAATTATTGATACAATTGTTGATTACACTAAACGATTAGCAATTGGTTTGAACTGCATCGGAATGATGAACATTCAATTTGTTATTTTTGAAGAACAAGTTTATGTCATTGAGGTAAATCCACGCGCGTCACGGACTGTTCCCTTTTTATCTAAAGTGACAAACATTCCAATGGCACAATTGGCGACACAAATGATTTTAGGGAAAAACTTGAAGGATTTAGGCTACACAGAGGGCTTAGCAGAAACTCCTGATATGGTTCACGTGAAAGCACCAGTCTTTAGCTTTACAAAACTAGCAAAAGTTGACAGTTTACTTGGTCCAGAAATGAAATCAACAGGTGAAGCAATGGGTTCAGATGTGACCCTTGAAAAAGCACTTTATAAATCATTTGAAGCCGCTAAACTGCACATGGCAGATTATGGTTCGGTCTTATTCACAGTTGCTGATGAAGATAAAGAAGAAACGCTATCACTTGCTAAAGATTTCGCAGAAATAGGTTATTCATTAGTTGCAACTCAAGGAACCGCTGCATTCTTTAAGGAAAATGGACTTTATGTCCGTGAAGTTGAAAAACTAGCTGGTGGAGAAGATGAAGAAGGAACATTAGTTGAAGATATTCGTCATGGACGCGTTCAAGCAGTTGTGAACACAATGGGAAATACTCGTGCCTCATTAACAACGGCTACCGATGGTTTCCGTATTCGTCAAGAAGCAATTAGTCGCGGTATTCCACTTTTCACATCACTAGATACTGTTGCTGCAATTTTAAAAGTAATGCAAAGTCGTAGTTTTACAACTAAAAATATTTAAAAAATAAAGAAGTCCCAAACGGGGCTTTTTTTATTTTTAAATAAAAAAACAAAAATTACTTCAATTATGTATTAATATTCGTACACGTGCATTAAAGAAAGCGTTTTATTAGACTTGAGTTAGAAAAAAGGTTATAAAAGATATATAGACTACTTAGTAATTTATAAACGACAAAATATTGAAAGAGGGTCGGTGAATGACAAGAGAAAATAAAGTAAAAATATTCATTTTAAGTTTCTTTTTTATTAATATTTCCTTCCTTTTATTTGTCGAAAGGCCCATATCAGCAGATACTGCTATAGACAGTCAAAATTCAGTAGCGAATGCCTATATTAATGTGACTGCACCAACAACAAACACTTGGTCTCTTACTGCTCCAAATTTCAATTTTGGCACTCAAACAGCAAGCTCGTCAGTAATCAATAGCAATGCAACGGGAGATGCAGCAATTAAAATTGTCAATTTATCTGGAACATCAACAAGTTTTTCTCTTCAACAATCAATTTCGGACTTTACTTTAGTATCTAACACTGTCGTTTTACCAGCTACTGGCTTTTATGTTTCAGTAGCGAATAGTTCTGACGGAAAACTTATTGGAAGTTCCAATGTCAACATTTTCAAACAGAATGGTGTTGTTTTGCGAAGTGGAACGGGAGCGAATGGAACGATGAATAGTGGTGCTGTGACAGCGCAACTAACAGTAGATGGAACAACTAGAGTAATTGTTACAGGTTCTTATAAAGCAACGATTACCTCAACACTTGTAACAGGACCATAGAAGGGAGAAAAGGTGAAAATAAAAAAAGAAATTATAATTCTCATAAGTCTGGGATTTCTAATTATTCTATTTGGCTTGGCTCCCAAAACTAAGGCGGCGGTTCTTACAGGAACAGTTGATAGCTCAGGGACCGTAACTGGAGTGACCGGAGCAACTTATTATAATACCAACAGCTGGCAGGATATGATTGACACTTATAAATCAGTTACTCCAAACGCAGCATCAATGAGTACAATATTTTTTAATGTGACATCCGATGTTCCCGGAAATAGTATTTTGAACTCTGGCAACACCGTTTCTAGTGGTAAATCTTTATCAATAAATGGAAATAATTATACGCTCTATCTTGATAATGACACGAATTATACAACGGCTCAGAGTATTGGTGGAAGTGATGGAACAGCCAGAGCTTTCGGCTCTAATGGAACGATTTCTACGGATACGACTCTAACAGTTAAGAATGCAACAATTGTAAACAATATCACGAGTGGAATTTTTCAAATGAAAGGTTTAAATGCTTAGGCTACGGCTGTATATGAAAATGTGACAGTAAGCAATGGCGATGCAATCTACGGAGCGCAACCAATTAGAAATGATAATGGAAAAGTATTATTTCGTGGAACAAATACCTTTAATATTTTACAAAATCACAATATTAATGATACAAGTTCAGCTGGGGCAGATAATCAAGGTGAATGGATTCAAGGAGGAGCCTATCTTGAAGTAGTAACTGGTACAACGACGTTGAACCAAAGTTGGGGAAATGACCAACCTTTCTACGTATACTATTCAAGTGGTGGTTCAACTTTACAAGTTGATGCCGGAGCAGCAATGGTTTGGAATCTAAATAAGACTTATACGATGTACTATGATGATGGAAGTCTATTGACAGTTGGAGCTTTGAATTGGAATATTAATGGAAGTTTTGTCATTAATGGAACTGTAAATACCTCATCTACTTATGCTGGAGGCTGGTTTATGGCCTTAAATACATTAAATAGTTGGAACTTAAATGTTGGACAAAATGCAACGCTTAAAGTGACAACAGGCGGGGTAATTAGTTTGGATGCATTTTTGACGGGCGCAGTAAAATGGAATTTTGCACAGGGTTCAAGTGTTCTATTTAATAATTTAAATCCAAATCAAAACGTAGTTTCACTTGCTCCAGGATTAGGAAGTAGCATCACAATGACCGACCCCAAAGTTGTGACTTTTAATACAGCGGGTGGCTCAGTCTTTTCTACTACCGTTCTAACATTTCCGATTACGATTTCGGGAAGTGGCTTGCGAACCCACTCATCATCAACCGGTTATACTTTTGATTCGACTTATGACTTGATAACACCCAACAAAGGAACAATTACCCCAACGAGTTCAGATATTTGGTATCGGATGAATACGGGAACACTCACGACCTTTAACCCTACTTTACAGGTAACAAATTTAAGTCCTAATAGTTATGGAAGTGACGCATCAAGTATTGCAGCTGGGAAATATATTTCATGGTATCAGCCTCTAGGATTTCAATTAAATGCAGCTTTATCAAGTATGAATCGGACATTTAACGTTTCATTAGATCCTACTTTAACTCAAGGGACACCGGTAGATGGGTCATGGTCTTCTCTAATTAATGGTGCAAGTACTGAAACACTTGTTGTCGGTGATGATCGAGCACAAAATCCCAATATACATGTCCTTGTCAAAATGACTCAGAATAATTTTCCTAATGGACTTCAGTATTATTGGGTTGACCCAACAACTAAAACAGCCAGCCAATTAAGCCTTAATTCTGCTTTACAAATTGCAAGTATCACAAGTGATAGTACATTGCCATCTTGGATTAAAATGACTGGTGCAGGAAGTTGGTATACAATGACATTTCCAACTGATTCAGGCCTAAACATTAAAGCGAATAATAGCTTGTTAACACAAACTAATACTAATGCGGGAACTTTTCAGTACACCGTAGCAAATGGGCCGTCATAAAGGAGGAGAAAGTGAAAAAAGTTTATAAATTAATCTTTCTATCCATCCTTAGTATATTATTGATAGTTCAATCTAAAGTTGCTTATTCAGAAAGTCCAACCAGTGATTTTAGCGTAGAAGCTATACTTGAAGGACACCAAAAAGATAAAAGCATTACTTATTGGTGGTTGCAAGTAGAAAAAACGCAGTCACTAAATCTAAAGTTAAAAATTAGTAATGGTAATGAAGAAAATAATTTTGAAATTACATCTAATCAAGCGGTTAATAATAATAATTTTACTCTCGATTATAGCTTATCAGCAGAGGAAGTCAGTCAATATTTACATC
Organism: Lactococcus sp. S47; assembly: GCF_016517475.1. Taxonomy (NCBI): domain Bacteria; kingdom Bacillati; phylum Bacillota; class Bacilli; order Lactobacillales; family Streptococcaceae; genus Lactococcus; species Lactococcus sp. S47. The sequence continues at coordinate 34,197 of NZ_JACVUB010000008.1, read as the reverse complement.
ATAAAAATTCAAATTTTAATTTCTATCAAGATATCTATTTTGATGGAACGCAAGAAGCAGGTAAATTAAAAATTATTTTGGCTCCTAATGAAGTTAGAGAAATCACGATTAATCTAAAAATTCCTAAAGAAGGAATCAAAGGTCAACTAATTGGCGGGATAAATGTCACAAAAGTGCCAAAAGAGAGCGACCGTCAAGAAGGAATCTTAAATGTTTACAGCAACGTTGTTGCTCTTGTGATGGAAGATAAAGATTACTCAGAATCACATAAACAGAATTTAGAATTTGCTTTGGAAAAATCTAATGAGAAAGAACAAGTCATAAAAATCGAAAATCCCAATTCCTTTCTTCTAAGTAATATGAATATAAAAGCAGTGATAAAAGACCAAAAAGGGGAAGTTGTTTCAGAATTTAGTAATCCAAAGACAGCAGTAGTCCCTAATGCGTCGGTAAGTATTAAACTGAATAATCAAAAAGAACTAGTAAAGGGAGCAAAATATTATTTAACAGTTGACTCCTCTAATCAGACTTTTAAGCGGAATCTAATCGTTTCTGACTCAGGGAACTTAAAGGTTCTAGAGAAGAAAAAAGAAGAGATTCAGCCCCTAAATAAAAAATCAGTAGGCCTATCATTAATTCTAATGGTCGTCATATCTTCTGGCGGAATTTATGCCTATTTCAAAAAATAGTCAATCAGTTTATAAATCAAGATTGATAAAACTAGGAAGGAGATTAATGAAAATCAAATATATTCTTTGGGTTATCTGTGCACTCTTACTTTTAAATACAAGTGTTATTCTTGCTCAAGAAATTGGGGGAACTAACACGACAGGGAAAGTGGGATTTTTAGAAAAAGAACCAATTGAAAAACCACCAGTAACTTCTAGTTCGCAAGCTACTGGTCAAAGTCAAATATTGACTAATCAAAATTTACCAATTGTAGGAACTAACCAGAATGATTCTTTACTGCCTTTCGTGGTAGGATTAGTGACAATTGGAGTTGGAAGTCTAATGATTAAAAAGACCAAACGAATAAGGATAAAGGAGAACTTTTATGAAAAAAACAATACTCAGCCTTAGTGGAGTCGCAGTAATTACAGCAACACTTTTGTCAACAAGTGTTTTAGAAGTCAGTGCCACATCAGTGGGAAGCACGACGAGTGGAGCTAATGTGGCTTTTCAACCTAAGAAAACGCCAACCAATCCGGTATCACCTGGCGATGGTAAAACGCCAATTAGTCCAACTACGCCAGGAGTTCCTAATACTTCAAATCCTGTTGCTTCAGATGATGGATTGACTTTGGATTATGTACCAGCCATTAACTTTGGTACTCACTATGTAGATGCTTCAACAGCTCATACTTGGTCAGCTTGGGCTGCAAATGATGGAAGTGGTAAAGCTATTCCGCAATTCATGCAAGTAACAGATAACCGAGGAACAGCGACTGGTCCAACAGGATGGTCAGTTTCTTTGACGCAAACAGCTCAATTTAAAGGAATGAAAGCTGGTGATTTAGTCAATGCTGTTATGACTTTTAACAATGATAAAACTAATACGGTTGTTAGTACATCAATGAATAAAGCAAGTTCAACCGTAAATACGGCAACGAATGCTCTTGTTCCAGGAACGGCAGTAAATATTTTCCAAGCAGATGCAGGGACAGGGACAGGAACAAACTTGCTTAGTTTTGGTGCGGGAGATGGTTCTACTTTGGTAACCGACCCAGAAACTTTGGATTCTGCAACGAATACAACAGGTAAAGTAGATCCCAATATTACTCTTAATGTGCCAGCAGGATCTGCCAAGGTGGATACCTATACTACAACTTTAAACTGGAATCTTTATAGTGCACCAGGTAATGCATAATAGTTGATTCGAGCAACTGAGTCTCTCAAAAGGGAGACTCAACTTTTATAAAAATTTGGGGATTATGGGGGTTATAAATGAAAAAATTACAATTATTTTTATCAGCGATTTTTCTTACGCTATCATTTGGTTTGGCTCAAACTGGCTATGCTCGGACTGATGATTATACTGTGAAGCCAATTATTCCAGAAAATCAATCGAACAAAGATTTAGGATATTTTGATATTCTTTTGGGGGCCGACAAAGAACAGACTTTACAAGTTGAATTATCTAATAATACTGAGCAAGAAATAAAAATTGATGTTACCTTATCTAGCGCAGTAACAAATATGACGGGTCTTGTTGTTTATGAACCAACGGAAATAGTGGCAGATTCTTCACTGAAATATAATTTAAAAGACTATGTTAATACTCCCAAAGTTGTGACATTGCCACCTCTTACTCGCCAAAAACTGGACCTGAAAGTAAAAATGCCAAATGAAGCGTTTGATGGACAAATTGCTGGTGGAATTACCTTTTCAAAAGAGGGGCAAAATGATAAGGAAGAAGATTCAGAAGGAATTACGGTTAAGAATACCTATTCTTATACTATTGCTCTATTAATGAGGCAAAATGATAATGAGGTCTCGCCAGATTTAAAGCTAAAGACGGTCAGCCCTAGTCAAATTAATGGACGAAATGTGATTAATGTTAATCTGCAAAATCCAACGATGACTTATATCAATACGATGAACGTAAAAGCAACGATAAGTGGTATAAGTAATACAGATATAAAATATACTTATTCAAATTCAATGATGCAAATGGCCCCAAATACAAGTTTTGATTTACCTATACCAACTAGTAATCAAAGTGCGGCTACAAGGGTATCAGAACCTCTAAAACCCGGGAAATATCGCCTTCAACTTGTCGTTAATGCCAGAACGGATGATCAAGGAAAATATGAGGCACAGGTCGATAATAAAACGGCACGATATAAGTATCAATGGACCTTTGATCAAGAGTTTACAATTTCTGATAATCAAGCTCAAAAACTGAATGATAGTGACCCAACCGTTAAAAAAGAAAAAGACTGGACATGGCTATTATTTGTCATCGGTATATTACTACTTGTCTTATTCTTCATTATCTTATTATGGAAACGTAGAAAAAAATCTCAAAAAGAGGAAGAAGAAAAGCAAGCACTTAGAGAAAAAATAGAAGTCCAAGAAAAAATAATTGATGATTTGAATAAAAAGTGATCCCTATTTACTTCAAAATAAAAAACCTTCCATTTTAAACGGAAGGTTTTGTTATTATTATTTGATTAGTGCTGATATCATAAAAGATTAAACATTTCATAGGCTCATAATGAGGTCCTAAAACTGCAATTCAAAAGTAAGATTAGTCAGAAGTACTCTTGTTTTTTTATAAGTAAGTGCGCGTGCCTTATTAGTATAGAAATTAATGCACCAACTAAAGCTCATCAATAATAGCCAAAGTACAAACTAAAACTTTGTTTGTAAGCTAATAATAATTTTTTTTGGTAAAATAATTAATAGAAATAGATTTGAGAAAGATGAACTTTTGCAAAAAAATTATGATTATATTATTTAATAAACCTTATGATGTACTAACAAAATTTACTGACGGAGAGGGGCGGAAAACTTTAAAAGATTATATTAAAATACCAAATGTTTATGCTGCTGGAAGATTGGATAAAGATAGTGAAGGTCTACTTTTACTGACAGATGATGGAAAGCTCAATCATTTACTGACAGACCCAAAATCAAAATCTTACAAGACTTATTTGGTTCAAGTAGAGGGAGAATTTTCGTCAGAAGCAGCGCAAAAGTTGCAAAAAGGTCTTCTATTAAAAGATGGAAAAACATTGCCTGCGAAAGTAAAATTAATTGATGAACCTGATTGGCTTTGGGAACGGACTCCACCAATTCGTGAACGAAAGGCAATTCCGACTAGCTGGGTTGAAATTTCAATCAAAGAAGGAAAAAATCGGCAAATTAGAAGAATGACGGCAGCGGTCGGTTTCCCAACGCTTCGATTAATTCGTTGGTCAATTGGTCAATATTCACTGGGTAATCTAAAATCTGGGGAATATAAAATTATTCAAAAATAAAAAGGAATCATTTTGTGATTCCTTTTTATTTAGAAAGAACGTCCGCCACCAGAACCATCACTGAAATTATTGTTATCAGAAGAAGGACGAGGGATAATTCTTGTAGTTATAAATGTGTTGACTAAAATATCTTCACGTTGATGGAGTTCTAAATTACCATTTCGACCGTAATCATAGCGCCATACGGCATGAGCGTCTTTCATTTGATAACGACGATAGATGGTCCAAACGAAGCCACCAGCTGCAATCAAAGAAATGATAAGAGCAATCAAAATTGATAAGGGTTGAAAGCTGCGATGGAAAGTTACAGCTCCTGTTTCGGAATTGATAGAATACTTTCTTGATGTTGGAATTCCTGCTTGGTAATATTTAGAAACTTGGTCAAAAAATCCACTGACAGCCTGATAATAATTATTGTCAGTCAATTCGGGTTGGACAATGTCTAAGGTTTTTTCAATTCGACTTGAAGGCAAGTAGTATTTAAGATTTCCTGTTGCCCAAATATAAACTTTACGTAAGTTCATATTAATGACCAAAACGACACCGTTGTTTTTAGCGCCTACTTTATCAGCTAGATAAGTTTTTGCCATTTGACTGGCAGGGGTAGAGCTATCTGTCGTGACAACATAGACACCCGCTTTTGTTTCATTAGCCAATTTCTGAGCTTCTTGTTCAAGGAGGGTTACATTTCCACCAAAAAGTTGAAGATTATCTTCAAGACCTGACGAGAAAGTCGCCGCTGATGTTTTTGGTGCAAGGAGTAAAAAGAAGAAGCTTAAGAAAAATAAAGAAAGAATAACTAATTTTTTTCTCATGATAGCAAATACCCCACAATAATTCCAAGAAGAAGCACTAGAATAAAGATTCCAATGGCAACTGTCCAAAGTTTTTTCTTATCAATGGGTAGAAGGCCGGCTACTTTACCAGTTTGACCATTCATCGCGTAATAAAAGAGACGGTCATTGCCAGCTTCTTTATAAGTGACCAGCCAGATTGGGAGTAAAACGTAATCTTCATCGATATTTTTAATCTGCTGATTACTCTGTAAATTACTGACAGAAGTATAACCGACAATTGTTGATTCCATTAATCCGTCAGCATATTGACGAAATTCCCGTTCAACATTTTCTTTCATATCAGGGAATTCAATATCTCGTTTTTCAGTTAAAAAGCCAGAAAGATATTGATTTTTAAAAGGAATAGCAGCAGTCATATCAAAAGGCTGAACGGCGCCAACCATCTTGTCTGACAGATTTTTTTTCAAGGCATTTTTGATTAAATCCTTAAATTTTGTCTCTCCGCCCCGCTGAATCTCATATTGAGAATGCTCAGTGTATTCAGTGTCTCCAACTATCCAAACGCGTAAATTGGTGGCTTGCGCCGAAATACCGCCAGATAATTCAGCATCAACAGCCCAATAGGGGAAATAAACGCCTGACAGATTTTGAATTTGTTTTTTGTCAAAAAAGGCCTTGGGAACAAATTTTTTCTTGCCCACCCAGTCTAAAAATTGTTCTTCAGCCGCTTTTCTCTCAATTTGAAAAGGGAGAATTTTTTCGGGGAGAAATTTACCAGACAATCGCTCGGTCAGAACAACCGGATTATGACAATAATAGCACCAAGTTGAAGCAGTTGTCGCATCAGTGACGATTTCTGCACCACAAGATGGACAGAGAAATAGTCCAATTTCTTCGTCAGTGTTTTCGTCAGCTCTTTTTTGGTCGCTGTCAGTAATTTTTTCCTTTTCGTCAGTCGTTTCAGCGTTACTGACAGAGCTGATAGGACTGTCAGTAACTTTTGCTGCCTCTTGCTTGGCCTCGAAATCAGAAACTTCTTGTTCCGTAAATGTTGAACCACAATATTCACAGTGAAATTTTTGATTTTTGGGTTCAAAAAGCAGTGGACCTCCACAATTGGGACATTTATGTGTAAGAACTTGGCTTTCGCTCATCGTTACTCCTTACTTTTAAGTTATGAAATCTGCTTATTTAGCAGGGGAAATTCAGTTAGAAACTAAAAGAATTTTCATCAGAAATAAATTCTTAAAAATACGCAAAGACAAGCAGCCCTAATTTAGAACTACTTTATCTTAAATCATTATTTACATGTCTTAGAGCGCTTTGGCAACAAAAGGCTTACCACATTCAGGACAGAATTTAGGAACACCATTCGCCAAATTAACGACTGCTCCACACTCGTTACAAGCCATATTTAATTCAGGCATAACAGGAGTTGCTGAGGGTTTCGCTTGCCCACAATTTGAACAGAACTTACCGGTATTTTTAGTATTACACTCAGGACAAGTCCAAGTATCGGCCTTGTTCTCTGCTTGGGCTTGCATTTGAGATTGGTTAGTTTGTGAAAAACCAGCTAGATTTTGTCCACCCATATTCATTCCCATAAAGGCATTTGGCGCACCACCAGTGTTTGAACCAGCAGCCTCAAGACCACGAGCAACAGCTCCTTGGACAAAACCTTCACGGATAGAAGGGTCACCAAGCATTGCGCCTTGATTACGCATGTTAATTAATTTTTGACTGTCATCAGTGTAAGAAATGCTAGCGACAGCAACGGAAACAATTTCCATTCCTCGCAACTGTTTCCAATCTTCATCAAGTACAGAAGCCATGTATTTGCTGAGCTCCATACTTTTTGAAGTTAAGAATGAAACCCGTTCGCCTTGAGCAGAATATTGGTTAATTGACGTATTTAAAGCCGTTAAAAATTCAGCCAAATATTGGTCATTAATTTCTTGAATTTCGACATGGTCAGCATTTTTAGGAATGACGTTTGCGTAAAAAGCAAGAGGGTCAGTGATTTTTATTGAATAAGTTCCATGTGTACGCAAGAAAAGCTCTGCATTATAAAAATTATCAAAGTATTGAAGAGGTGTCGCTGTTCCAAATTTAATGCCTTTAATTTCTTGAAGATTGACATAATAAACTTCTTGTTTTTGAGGAGTTGTTCCACCAAATTTGAAACGGAAGAAGCTTTCTTGAATTGAATCACGCAAATCACCATTAAAAAGACTTGGCGCAGTGTCGTTTTTGACAGTATAATATCCAGGTTCAGCGGTGTAATCAATAATTTTACCACCATCCACAAGAATCATCATCATGTTTTCATAAACGTGAACGATAGAACCGTCAGTAATTACGTCTTCGGTTCCTTTACGATTAGAACCACGTTTTGCATCTTTTCTTACTTTAATTCCCTTAGTGAAAACCGTTTGGTCTGACATTTCATTTGGCTCAATGACCTCAAGCCATTGGTCAGCCAACGCCCCACCGAGTGAACCTGTTGCAGCTTTAATAATTCCCATGTATTCTTTTACAAACAAATTCAATTCAAAACAAAATTTTAGAGAATGAATTTGCCTTCCTTTCCTTTAGTGAATAGCTCAGCTATTTGACTTAATTATATCAAATTTCTCTGACGAAACCTATCAATTATTTGAAAATTTACTAAAATCAAACTAAAGTCGGAATTTATTGATTCTCTCCTGTTTCTTTAAATAAATTCTTGTATCATAGGATTAACAAGTTAAGGCTTGCATTTTATCAGATTTATAGATATAATAGACAAGTTATAACTTTCGTACAGATAACATAAATTATGTTGAATTATACAGAGGCGAAATTATTATTTTAGGATAATAATTTCGTCTCTTTTTGTTTAGTTTTAGGAGATTTTATTGCATGAATAAAAACAACCATTTCCACTTATTGGGGGCAGTGATTGCTACAGGGATTTTGTCATTTTCTGGCGTTTTGATTGAAACGGCGATGAATGTGACTTTCCCAACGCTGATTAATGAGTTTGGACTTTCTACTTCAAAAATACAATGGGTAACGACGATTTATCTGCTTGTGATTGCGATTACGATTCCGCTCTCTTCTTATTTTAATGAGCGATTTTCAGCAAGAAAACTTTTCTTGGTCGCTAATCTTATCTTTTTAGTTGGGGTTTTAACCAACTGTTTCTCACCAAATTTTGCCATGCTATTATTTGGCCGACTTTTACAAGGGGTGGGAACCGGGATTGGTTTACCTCTGATGTTCCACCTGATTTTGACTAAAGCACCACTTCATAAAAGAGGAATGATGATGGGGATTGGGACTTTAACGACTTCCATCGCTCCGGCTATTGGCCCAACTTATGGAGGAATTATTTCTAATTCGCTTGATTGGCGTTATATCTATATTTTCCTTTTACCTTTGGTGGTAATTTCTTTAGTGCTTGGTTTGGCTTGTCTTCCAAGAGAAGGGGCAAAAACGCCCAAGAAATTGGCGCTTCGTCCAGTTATTGCATTATCAATCATGTTCTTTGCTTTCATTTCGGCTCTAAGTGCAGAGCATTTAATGACTTTCGCCTTACTCTTTATTGTAGGATTGGTTGGAGCTTTCTTGTTTGTTCAATTCAACCGCAAAGAAAGTTTAATTGATTTAGGAATTTTGAAAAATCACCGATTTGTGGCGCTAATTTTCAGTCTTTTAGTATATCAAGCTTTGCTATTAGGTCTATCTTTTGTTTTACCAAGTTTTATTCAAGTTTCTGCGGGATTTAGTTCATCAGTGGCGGGACTATTTATGTTTCCTGGAGCTTTGATTGGCGCAGTTTTAGCACCAATTTCTGGGAAAGTTTTGGACCAAATTGGTGCCAGAAAACCAATTACGACTGGTTTGATTTTAGCAGCCCTTGGTCTTGCATTGCTCTTCGTCTTTTTACCAACAAAAAGCCTTGCTTTACTCTTGGTGGCACACATTGTCTTGATGTTAGGTCTTGGGATTTCATATAGTAACTTAATGACTTGTAGCTTGAGCACTTTAGCTACTGACCAACTTTCTGATGGAAATGCTTTGGTCAATACTTTGCAACAATTTATTGGTGCAGTAGCAACAGCAGTTGTCGCAACGACACTTTCAATTTTCCAAGGACTCAATGGCTTCAAAGTTGGAACGAGTCATGGAACTTCAATTATTTTAGCTCTATTTTTCATCTTGATTATCGTGAGTTTAATTGTCAGTTTCCCAAATTTGAAAAAAATTAGGGCCAATCATTAAAAAAATCTTTGACGAATGACACTTTTTTCGTTATAATATTTTAAAACCTTTAACTAAGTCCAGAGAGGCTTGCAAGGATACGGAAAATTTAATTTGGCTTACTGACAGCTTAAAGATGAACTTCTCTTTAGCCCATTTATTCTGTCAGTAAATTACCAGTTTTTTAGTACACTTGTAAGTTCTCTTACAAGTGTTTTTTTGTGTCAATTAAAGAGTTGTCAGTAAATCTGCACTTTCTGTCAGTAAAATGCGATTAACATGAGCATTTTATCGATGAATAAAAGAAGGTTCAGTAAGCTGTAGCTTCTGTCCGAATAAAGAATGGAGAAATAATGCCTAAGTTACAAGAGATGATGACGATTGTCAGCCAACGTGAAGTTGCTTCTAATATTTTCGAGATGGTTCTTAAAGGAGAGCTAGTAGAAGAGATGGATTTGCCGGGACAATTTTTACATCTTGCGGTGCCTAATGCTAGTATGCTTTTACGTCGCCCAATCTCTATTTCCAGTTGGGATAAAGTCGCTAAAACTTGTACGATTCTTTATCGAATTGGGGACGAAACAAGTGGAACTTATGAAATTTCAAAATTACAAACAGGTGCAAAAATTGATGTAATGGGCCCACTGGGAAATGGTTTTCCAGTAGATGAAGTAGTTTCGACTGATAAAATTTTAATTGTCGGCGGAGGAATCGGAGTTCCACCTCTCTATGAATTGGCTAAACAACTTGAAGAAAAAAACTGCCAAATGACCATTTTGCTAGGTTTCGCTTCTGAAAAGGTCAAGATTTTAGAGAAGGAATTTGCTGAACTAAAAAATGTAAGCTTGAAAATTGCAACTGACGATGGCTCTTATGGAACAAAAGGTCATGTTGGGATGTTAATGGAAGAAGTTGATTTTGAAGTTGACGCTCTTTATACTTGTGGTGCGCCAGCCATGCTCAAAGCTGTTGCAAAAAAATATGACCAGTTGGAACGACTTTATATTTCAATGGAAAGCCGGATGGCTTGTGGAATCGGAGCATGTTATGCTTGCGTTGAACATGATAAAGAAGATGAGAATCATGCCCTTAAAGTCTGTGAAGATGGCCCTGTATTTTTAGGAAAACAACTATCACTATAATTGGACTACTCTATCGGCATAAAAAAAATCATCAGTAGAGCTGATGATTGTCACAAAAAATTAGGAGAAAAAATGACCGAAAATAATCGTCTGTCAGTAAAATTACCCGGACTTGATTTAAAAAATCCAATCATTCCAGCTTCAGGTTGTTTTGGCTTTGGTGAAGAATATGCCAAATATTATGATTTGAACAAATTAGGGTCAATCATGGTCAAAGCAACAACCCTTCATCCTCGTTTTGGCAATCCAACACCCCGTGTGGCTGAAACAGCGAGTGGCATGCTTAATGCAATTGGACTGCAAAATCCAGGATTAGAAGTTATAATGGCCGAAAAATTGCCTTGGCTCAATGAAAATTTTCCAGACCTTCCGATTATTGCCAATGTGGCAGGTTCTGAAGAAGATGATTATGTGGCTGTTTGTGCAAAAATTGGTGATGCACCCAATGTGAAAGCCATTGAATTAAATATCTCATGCCCTAATGTTAAACACGGCGGACAAGCTTTTGGGACAGATCCAGATGTTGCAGCTGCGCTAGTCAAAGCTTGTAAAGCGGTCAGTAAGGTGCCTTTGTATGTGAAACTTTCACCCAACGTGACCGACATTGTTCCGATTGCAAAAGCAGTTGAGCATGCTTGCGCAGATGGATTGACAATGATAAATACACTGATGGGTGTACGTTTTGATTTGAAAACACGAAAACCTGTTTTAGCAAATATCACAGGTGGATTGTCGGGTCCTGCAATTAAACCAGTTGCACTCAAACTCATTCATCAAGTGGCTCAAGTGGTTGACATTCCAATCATTGGAATGGGTGGGGTTGAAAGTGCTCAAGACGTTTTAGAAATGTATATGGCAGGAGCTTCAGCCGTTGCCGTTGGCACTGCCAATTTTGCTGACCCATTTGCCTGTCCAAAGATCATTGAAAAATTACCAGAGGTAATGGATCAATATGGAATTGATAGCTTAGAAAACTTGATTCAAGAAGTTAAAAACTCAAAAAAATGATTTTATTATTAGCTAAAATTACTGACAGCCTGTTTAATCATTCTGTCAGTAAAATGCGACCAAAGCGAGCATTTTATCGATAGTTAAAAGAATTGTCAGTGGAACTGATAATTCTCTCGTTCGTTAGCGACCAAAGCGAGCATTTTATCCATAGCTAAAAGAATTGTCATCAAAGCTGATAATTCTGTCATTAAATATTTAGAAAAAGGAAGTAGAAAAAATGCAAGAAAATAGACCTGTCATTGCCCTTGATTTCCCTGAATTCTCAGACGTAAAAGATTTTCTCGAAAAATTTGACCCGTCAGAACAATTGTATATTAAACTAGGAATGGAACTTTTTTACACGGCTGGGCCCCAAGTCGTTTACTATGTAAAATCGCTCGGTCACAGTGTATTCCTTGATTTAAAACTCCATGATATTCCAAACACCGTTGAATCCTCAATGCGTGTTTTAGCACGTTTGGGAGTGGATATGGTTAATGTTCACGCCGCTGGTGGTGTGGAGATGATGGTAGCAGCTAAACGCGGTTTAGTGGCTGGAACGCCAGTTGGACGGCAAAGACCAAAATTAATTGCGGTCACACAATTAACCTCAACTTCTGAGAAAATTATGCAAAATGACCAAAAAATTATGACTAGTCTTGAAGAATCGGTTATTAATTACGCACAAAAAACCGCTCAAGCAGGACTTGACGGTGTCGTTTGTTCGGCACATGAAGTTGAAAAAATTAAAGCAGCGACATCGAAAGAATTCATTTGTCTCACACCAGGAATTCGCCCAGAAGGTGCAAGTAAAGGCGACCAAAAACGAGTAATGACACCTAAAGAAGCAAGAACAATTGGTTCAGATTATATTGTTGTCGGCCGTCCAATTACCCAAGCAAAAGATCCAGTAGCTAGCTATCATGCGATAAAAGCAGAATGGAATCAATAAAATGAAAAAATTACTTCACTTTTTGGTTGTGTTACTTGGAATATTTGTAGCTTTTATACTGGCTCGATTATTCATAGAAATTTATACGATTGTTGGTGATGTTTATTTACAAGTTGATAATAAAACAATCACTCTTTATAAAGTTTTAGCCGAGATTGATTATTTATCAGTTGGGATTACTTTTGCGATGGTTTTTGCTTACATGCTCCTATTAGACTTAATTGTTGTTGTCGTCGTAAGGTCATGGTTTAAAATTCAAAATAAAAGTCAAAAACAAAGTCAAAAAGTGTGGAAGAATAAATTTACTAAATTTTGGTTTCGCTATCGGTCAATACATATTACTTTTATCTTACTCTCAATCTTTACTAGCCTTTCACTGACGGCACCTGCAATGGTCATGAATAGTTTTACTGCGATTGTTTCTATTTCAGTATTGGTGATTAATCTCAGCAAAAAAATCGGCTAAAAATGGCCGATTTTTTTATTTTATTGGATTTTTTGCAGGAGTTCCGGCTTTGCGTGGGTATTTTTTAGGGGTTTCTTTTTTCTTTTCAATCAGAGCAATGTGACGCTCATCACCGTTAGGCAATTCATAAGCGACTTCTTTGATAAATTTTCCGCCAAGTGTAGCAATTGCCTTTTTAGCGTCATTCAATTCTTCTTCAAATTGAGCTGCTTTTAATGACAATAAAATACCATTTTTCTTGAGAAAGGGAATCGTAAATTCAGTCAAAACAGAAAGTCTAGCAACCGCACGGGCAGTAACAAAATCAAAAGTTCCACGATAATTAGCATCCTGACCAAAATCTTCAGCTCGTCCGTGAAGTAAAGTCACATTTTCGAGGCCTAATTCCTCTGTCAGTAAACTTAAAAAATTAATTCGCTTATTGAGAGAATCAATGATAGTCACTTTTAATTCAGGGAAAATAATTTTCATTGGTAAGCTAGGAAAACCAGCTCCAGCACCAATATCTAAAATACTGACAGGCTGGTCAGTAATCAATCCATATAAAATTGGTGCAATAGAATCATAAAAATGTTTTAAATAGACTTCATTTTTTTCAGTAATTGCTGTCAAGTTAATTTTTTCATTCCATTCAACCAAGAGTTCAAAGTAGCGTTCAAACTGTTTGATTTGTTTATCAGAGAGTTGAATATCAAATTCTGTCAGTGCTGACAAAAATTCATCAGGGGTCATAAAGTTCGCTCCAAAAGTTTTCTAGTAATTTCAGCAATCAGCTCACGATTTTTACCTTTTGGTAATTTATCAATTAAATTTAATGCTGAAAGAGTATAAGATTTTGCAAGTGCTTTGGTTTTTTCAAGGGCATCAGAAGTTTTGATAAAATCATAAACTTCATCAAATTTTTCATTTTTAATTAATTCAGAAACAAGAGCATTGTTTTCCTGTAAAGCAAAGAGAACAGGAGCAGAATAAATGCCTTGTTTAATATCTTCAAGTACTGGTTTGCCAAGTGTTTGAGCAGTCGATGCATAGTCTAAATAATCATCCATAATTTGGAAAGAAATCCCAATATTCATTCCAATTTTATAAGCTCGTTTGGTCAATGTATTATTTTTAGAAATTAAAGGAGCAACAGAAGCAGAAAGTGCAAAAAGTTCTCCTGTTTTTCCTGAAATATTTTCAATATAATCATCTAAAGTTTGTTGAAGATTAAAATGATGATTAAGTTGACCAAGCTCACCACCTAATAAACGCTCAATTGAACCAATATTTTTGGTTAAATTTGATAATTCTAATGAGTGTTCAGACATTAGACGAAAGACAGCAATAAATAAATAGTCCCCAGCATAGACGGCAATTTCTGGTCCGTATTTTGCTGACAAAGTAGCTACGCCACGCCGTGTGTCTGCGTGGTCAATGACATCATCGTGAACCAAAGTCGCTGTATGCATCATTTCGACAGAAGCCGCAAGTGCCAATCTTTCACTTTCAGAAAGATCAGTAAATCCTGAAAATAAAAGTAAATAAGCTGGACGCAACATTTTTCCGCCCGCATCAAATATATCAAAAATAGCCGATTTAACATCTGAATTTTTGATGGTAACGTGGCTTTTCATTAATTGTTGAACTTGAACCAATTCTTTTTCAAGCTCTGGATAGTCTTTCCAAAAGTTATTTTTTAAGTCCATTGTTTACTTTCTTTAATAAATAGTTCTTGAATAGGTTTAACACGTGTAATTAATTGATTTCCAGCAATGCCAATTGCAAAACCAGCAAGTATTCCAAAAAAGGCAAGCCAAGGCAAATAAAGCATCACAGAAGTTGTTTTAGCTAAAAGAGAAGCCATTGCTAATTGGCCAAAATTATGAAAAAATCCACCAACTGTCGAAATTCCAATCATTGAAACCAGTTTTGGTCCAAATTGCTTCATCAAATACATGGCTAATAGAGATAAGATTCCGCCTGCAAAAGAGTACAGAAAAACGGAAAAACCAGTAAAAAGTGCTGTAATTAATAGACGAAGAATTTGCATGACCCAAACTTGTCGCCATCTTAAAGTGAAAACTGCAATAATCATCACCAAATTGGCAAGGCCAACTTTAGCTCCAGGTGCAAAAGCAAAAAAAGGAGGTAAAGAGCTTTCAATAATTCCCATAACTACCGCAGCAGCTGTCAATAGAGAAACATAAACGTATTCTTTAATATTCATACTTTATAATCTACCTGTTCATCCTTTTGACCACTCATAACTTCAATCACTAAATTATGAGGTAAACAGACGATAGTTTCCCCAGTCTTAGAAATATAGCCCCTTTGGACGTCAATTTGGTCTTTACAATTGGCTTCGACAACCGCAATTTCACCATTTTTAACTTGTATTTTATTATAATCGCCATCTTTATCACGGTAGGTCCAAGTTTGATTTTTATTTAAATCAAAAGTTTTAATCACCTTACCACTAATTCTTAGTTCGGCCTGAGCTCCCTTGGAACCAGTAGCGAAGAAGAACAAAGTTGAAAAAGAAGCGATGAACAGTAGAAAAATAATAACAAAATCAAGCGGTTTTGTCTTTATGCTTTTAAAAAAATTAACCGTGTTTTTAAAGAAGTTCATTAAGGTTAATTATAGCAAAATTAATGAAAAAATTCACGAAATCAAAAAGAAAAAGCCTTTCGGCTCTTTCTTATTTTTTAGTGATATTTTTTGAGTCATCTTTAGAAAGCTCTTTTGCTTTTTCAATGATGTAGTTTTTCAAATTCGCCCCGATTTGTGGGTGTTCTAAACCATATTCAATTGTTGTTTCAACAAAACCAAGTTTATCACCAACATCATAACGTTTTCCAGTAAATTCATGAGCAAAAACGCGTTGTGTTTTATTCAAACGTTCGATAGCATCAGTCAATTGGATTTCATTTCCAGCACCGGGAACTTGTGTTTCTAAAACATCAAAAATTTCAGGAGTTAAGAGGTAACGACCGATAATTGCAAGGTCAGAAGGAGCTTCATCAACATTTGGTTTTTCGACAAAACGTTCAACATTGTAAAGGCCTTTAGAAACTTCACCGTTAGGGTCAATGACACCATATTTATCAACATCATCATGAGGAACTTTCATAACCGCGATTGTTGAAGCGTGAGTTTTTTCATAATCATTGATTAGGTCTTTAGTTAAAGGAGTTTCATTCCCAGTAATATTCATCAAGTCATCGCCAAGCATGACTACAAAAGGCTCATTTCCAACAAAAGCTTTAGCTTGAAGAACGGCATGTCCCAATCCTTTTGGATGAGATTGACGGATAAAGTGAAGATTAATATCTGTCGTTTCTTCAACAAGTTTGAGTAATTCTGTTTTTCCTTTTTCAAGCAAATTTTGTTCAAGCTCAATGTTTGAGTCAAAATGGTCTTCAATAGGACGTTTTGCTTTACCAGTAACAATCAAAATATCTTCGATTCCTGATTTCAAGGCTTCTTCAACGATAAATTGAATAGTAGGTTTGTCAACGATTGGCAACATTTCTTTGGCAATCGCTTTAGTTGCTGGCAAAAAGCGAGTTCCGAGACCAGCGGCAGGAATAACAGCTTTACGTACTTTTCTGGCTTTAGTTGGAATAGTGTTTTGTTTCATGGATAATAACTCCTTTATAGTTAGATAAATCGTATTTACTTTTTATTTATTATTAATGAATTCATTTTCGGCACGAGTTTCGCGGCGCATGATATCAAGAATTCCAGTTTTTGCATCTAGATTTTCATAGAGAACTTTGTAGATTGTTTCGGTAATTGGCATATCGATACCTAGCTGTTGAGCGAGCTCAAAAGCAGCTTTAGTGGTTGAAACACCTTCAATAACCATTCCCATATTTTTTTCAATATCAGCTAGCTTTTCGCCGCGACCAAGAGCATCACCCGCGCGCCAGTTTCGTGAGTGAATTGAAGTACCTGTTACAATTAAGTCACCAACACCAGACAAACCGCTATAAGTTAAAGGTTCAGCCCCCATAGCCACACCTAAACGAGTAATTTCGGCAAGACCACGTGTAATAATTGCTGCTTTAGCATTATCACCAAAACCAAGACCGTGCAGAGCACCCGCACCTACAGCAATAATATTTTTAAGGGCGCCAGCTGTTTCAACACCAATAACATCAGTATTAGTATAAAGACGGAAGTAGTCGTTGCTAAAGATCGCTTGAGCGTATTTCGCTTCATCATGGTCTTTAGAAGCTGCAGAAATTAAAGTAATATCACGAACAATTGTTTCTTCAGCATGAGAAGGGCCAGAAACTACCACGATTTCTCCCCGCAATTGAGCGGGAATTTCTTCTTCAAGAATAGTAGAAATTCGCTCATGTGTCCCTTGTTCAAGCCCTTTAGAAGCGTGAAGAATGTGGACTTTGTGTTTAAGGACTTCGGCTACTTGTTTTGCGACCAAACGTGTCACTTTAGTTGGTACAACAAATAAAATAGCATCAACGTCTTCTAAAGCTAAATCTAAACGATCAAATGCTTTTATTTTTTCATCCAAAACAACATCTTTAAAATAGCGTGTATTTGTATGCTTTTCATTAATTTCAGCCATCTGTTCTGGGTTATTTCCCCAGATACGAACTTCATGACCATTATCATTAAGAACTTGTGAAAGTGCAGTTCCCCACGAACCTGGGCCTAAAACTGCAATTTTTTGTGGATTCATAGAAATGATCCTTTCTTTCGTTTTGGTTTCCTTTACATTTTAACATAAGCAAGAATAAAAATCAGCCCTAAGTATGATTTAGGGTTCAAATATTATGATAAAATAGAGATATATCCGAAAGGTTATTCTTAAAAATGAAATTTAAAAATTAGAAACTTGTGAGAACAGGACGCAAGCGGGAGGAAAAAAATATGCCAGTCAGTTTATTTATGAATCATCAGGACATGATGTTCGGTTATGGTCATCTAGGAATCGTGAATGTGATTTTTGGATTAGTTCTCTTTTTCTTAATTATAAAAATGATTATCGGAATTAGTTTTATGCGAAAAAACCCCGATGAAAGAGAAGAAGGATATAAGGATAAAGGAATGAGCAAAAAAGAAAATATTGAACGTTACCACGAAGCAGGACTCTCAGATACGGATATTAAAATTTTCCGTGAAAACTTGTCAGAAGCAAAAGAAAATATCAAAACTTGGGAAAAATTACTGAAAAAAGAAGATGATTTACAAGTTGTTGAATCAGTGACAGGTGGTTTAGAAGCCAGCAAACAAACATTTAAATATATTGTTCAAAATCCACAAGAACTCACAAAACAAAATGAGTTTCTATATAAAGACTTGCCAAACATGGTCAAATTGTCAGAGAAATTTATTGAGATGAAGAAACAGTCAGTAAGAACAGAAGAAATCAATCGTGATTTAGATGAAACCTTACTTTTGATAAAAACACTCTCACATTCAATTTCTAAAAACTACCATGAAATTTTGATGGACGATGTCAATGTCATCAAACATCAAGTTGATTTTGACAAATAATTTTACTGACAGACATTTTAAAAATTCTTGTCAGTAAAACTGATGATTCTGTAAGTAAAAAAACAAATATTCCTGTCAATTTTGGCAGGAATCATTTATAATTAAAAGTAAAGAAATATAAGTATAGCAAAGGAAATTAAAGATATGGATAATCCAATTTTAGATGATTTGATGACCAATGATAAAGTCATTAAAGAGGCAGAGCAATTAGATGAACAACAAAAGTCAGAAATTGTAAAAATGCACGAAAAAGCCTCTTTAGCAGCAGTAGAAGTTCTTTCTACGGAAGAATTAGAAAAAGCAAAAGAATTATCAAAACAGTTGGATGAATCAAGTGCTCAATCTGTCATTAACTATGGAGCAAGCGCCCAAGATAAGATTTCGGCTTTTTCTCAAAGTGTCTTAAATAAAGTTCAGGCACAAGATTTGGGTGAAGTTGGTTCTTCACTGACAGATTTGATGTTTAACTTACAACAAGCCAATCCAAACGAATTGGTGGCTGAAAATAAAGGGATTTTTACCAAAATGTTTGGTAAAGTTAAACGTTCAATTTTTGAAGTGACGCAAAAATACCAAAAAATTGGAGCAGGTATTGATAAAATTTCTGCAAAATTGAACAATGAGCAACAAGGACTTTTGCAAGATAATGAAATGCTCGATAAACTTTACGATGAAAACTTGAATTATTTCAAGGCTTTGAATGTTTATATTGCAGGTGCTGAATTAAAAGTCCAAGAATTAGATACAGAAATTATTCCGCAAGCTCGAAAAGAAGCTCAAGATTCGACTGACAATGCCTTGATTGTTCAAAAAGTGAATGATTTAGAATCATATAAAAATCGCTTAGAAAAACGAGCTCATGACTTGCGTCTTGCTCGTCAGTTGACAATTCAACAAGCCCCACAAATTCGTCTCATTCAAAATACCAATCAAGAATTAGCTGAGAAAATCCAAACTTCAATTAACACTGCCATTCCACTATGGAAAAATCAGGTTGCGATTGCTTTGACCCTCTTAAAACAAAAAGATGCTTTGACAAGTCAACGTATTGTTTCAGAAACAACCAACGATTTGTTGCGTAAAAATTCAGAAATGCTTAAAGCATCAACAATTGAGGCTGCAACTGAAAATGAACGTGGTTTAGTAGATATTGAAACATTAAAATTAACTCAACAAAACTTAGTTGATACTATTCAAGAAACCATGAGAATTCAGGCCGAAGGACGTCAAAAACGTCAACAAGGTGAGGTTGAACTTTCTAAAATGGAAGAAGAAATTAAAGAAAAATTGTTACAATTATCAAATAATAAACAATTAAATTAAATTTTAAAATTACTGACAGAAATTGAGCGCTATTTTCATCTGCTAAAGCATGATTTGTATAGGCTCAGGCAAAATCTGTCAGTAATTTTTTATAGTGATAATTGGTATATACTGTTTATTGACAAAAAAGATAAAGGGTGCTAAAATTAAAGAAAAAGAAGAGGAGATATTTATGACTTACTATATTAAAGCAGATCAATTTTTCTACGCTTATGAAACAAAAAAAGGTGGTTTCTTAGAAATTACTGATGGAAAATTTGGAGAGTGGACAGAAGAAGCACCAGCAGGAGCTGACATTTTAGATTATTCAGGTCAATCAATTGCCCCAGGTCTTGTTGAAACACATATCCATGGTTTTGGTGGAGCGGATGCTCAAGATGCTGAAGTTGAAGGAATTATGGGAACAATGTCAGAAGGCTTGTTGTCAGCAGGGGTCACTTCATTTTTACCAAGTCCTTTGACCGATGATCATGAAGGATTGAAAGCAGTTTGTACGGTTGTAGGAGAACATTACCAAGAAGCTCGCGGAGCCAAAGTTCGTGGTATTTTCTTTGAAGGTCCATTCTTTACAGAAGAAAAGAAAGGGGCTCAAAACCCTAAATACATGCGCGATGCCAAAATGTGGGAACTTGAAGATTGGCAAGAAGCTGCACATGGAATGCTCAAAAAAATCGGTCTTGCCCCAGAACGTGATGGTTCAGAAGACTTCATCCGTAAAGCAACTGAATCAGGTGTTGTTATTGCATTGGGACATTCAAATGCGACTTATAAACAAGCAGTTGCTGGGGTACAAGCTGGAGCATCTGTTTGGGTTCACACCTTTAACGGAATGTCTGGAATGACTCACCAAGAACCAGGAATGGTTGGAGCAATTTTAAATACACCAAACACTTATGCTGAGTTAATTTGTGATGGACACCATGTTCGTCCAGAAGCAGCTGAAATTGTAATGAAAATGAAAGGTGCTGACCATGTTGTTTTGATTACAGACTCAATGCGTGCCGCAGGACTTCCTGACGGACCTTATATGCTTGGCGAATACGAAGTAGAAGTTCGTGACGGAGCCGCATGGCTTCCAACAGGACGCCCTGCTGCTTCAATTTTAACACTTAAAACAGCTGTTAAAAATGTCATTGACTGGGGGATTGCCACACCAGCAGAAGCGATTATGATGGCTTCATTGACACCAGCAAAATCTGTAAACATTGATGATGTTTGTGGTCAAATAAAACCAGGTTTGTCAGCTGATTTTATCGTTTTAGACAATGATTTTGATTTAGTTGCAACTTATCTTGATGGTGAAAAACGCTATGAAGCGTAATATAAAAAATGAATTTCGCAAGGAATTCATTTTTTTATGAAAATATTTCATTTTTCAAGTTGAATAATCAGAAAAATAAACAAAAAGGTAAAAGATTATTTACTTTTTTGTTAAAATATAAAAGAATAGAATGGCTATTATTGTGTCATATTATAGAAGAATTAAGAGCAAATGAAGTCTATAAATTTTATTTGAAAATGCTAGAAAACCCTTGCAAAATAAGGCTTAGAAAAAAAGAAACAATGAAAACGTTTCATACAGTTTGTAAAGAGATTTTTTTATAAATACGTGATATAATGAACTAGACAACAAATGAACATGGTAAAAATATTAATAACGTTTACGTATTTTTGCTATGTATCTCAATTTCGGAGGACAGATTTAAATGAAACGCATTGCAGTTTTGACTTCTGGTGGTGATGCCCCAGGAATGAATGCGGCTATTCGTGCAGTTGTTCGCAAAGCAATTTCTGAAGGTATCGAAGTTTACGGTATCAATCACGGATATGCGGGCATGGTTGCGGGAGATATTTTCCCGCTTACGTCAGCTTCAGTTGGTGATAAAATCGGTCGTGGTGGTACATTCTTGTATTCAGCACGCTACCCAGAATTTGCTCAAGTAGAAGGACAACTTGCTGGGATTGAGCAACTTAAAAAATTCGGTATCGAAGGTGTCGTTGTAATCGGTGGTGATGGTTCTTATCATGGAGCTATGCGTCTTACAGAACATGGTTTCCCAGCTGTTGGACTTCCAGGAACAATCGATAACGATATCGTAGGAACTGATTTTACAATTGGATTTGATACAGCTGTTTCAACAGTTGTAGATGCCTTGGATAAAATCCGTGATACTTCATCATCACATAACCGTACTTTCGTTGTAGAAGTAATGGGACGTAATGCTGGAGATATCGCTTTGAATGCTGGTATCGCTGCTGGTGCAGATGATATTTGTATTCCAGAAAAAGAATTTAAGTTTGAAAACGTAGTTAACAACATTAACAAAGGCTACGAAAAAGGTAAAAATCACCACATCATCGTTCTTGCTGAAGGTGTAATGACTGGTGAAGAATTTGCTACAAAACTTAAAGAAGCTGGTTATAAAGGAGACCTTCGCGTTTCTGTCCTTGGACACATCCAACGTGGTGGTTCACCAACAGCTCGTGACCGTGTTCTTGCTTCACGTATGGGTGCTCGTGCCGTTGAATTGCTTCGTGATGGAATCGGGGGCGTAGCCGTTGGTATCCGTAATGAAGAACTTGTAGAAAGTCCAATTCTCGGAACAGCTGAAGAAGGAGCGCTCTTTAGTTTGACTACTGAAGGTGGAATCAAAGTAAATAACCCGCATAAAGCTGGTCTTGAACTTTACCGTCTTAACTCAGCACTCAACAATCTTAACCTTAACTAAGTTACTGCAAATCTGTTTCTAGTTAAGTGTTAAACGCATAATTAGGGCAGAGATATATAATTAATCATTATAGGAGAAAAACACAAAATGAATAAACGTGTAAAAATCGTCTCAACTCTTGGACCTGCTGTCGAAATTCGTGGTGGTAAAAAATTTGGTGAAAGCGGCTATTGGGGAGAATCTCTTGACGTCGAAGCATCAGCAAAAAACATTGCAGCTTTGATTGAAGAAGGCGCAAATGTCTTCCGTTTCAACTTCTCACACGGTGACCATCCTGAACAAGGTGCTCGTATGGCAACAGTTCACCGCGCTGAAGAAATCGCTGGTCATAAAGTAGGTTTCTTGCTTGATACTAAAGGTCCTGAAATGCGTACAGAACTCTTTGCTGACGGTGCTGATGCAATCAGCGTTGTTACTGGAGATAAATTCCGCGTTGCAACTAAACAAGGTCTTAAATCAACTCCTGAATTGATTGCTTTGAACGTAGCTGGTGGTCTTGATATCTTTGATGATGTTGAAATTGGTCAAACTATTTTGATTGACGATGGTAAACTTGGTTTGTCATTGACTGGTAAAGATGCAGCAACTCGTGAGTTTGAAGTTGAAGCACAAAATGATGGCGTTATTGGTAAACAAAAAGGTGTTAACATTCCTAACACTAAAATTCCTTTCCCAGCTCTTGCTGAACGTGATGATGCGGATATCCGTTTCGGACTTTCACAACCTGGTGGAATCAACTTTATCGCTATCTCATTCGTACGTACTGCAAATGACGTTAAAGAAGTACGTCGTATTTGTGAAGAAACTGGAAATCCACACGTACAACTTTTGGCTAAAATTGAAAACCAACAAGGTATCGAAAACCTTGATGAAATCATCGAAGCAGCTGATGGTATCATGATCGCTCGTGGTGACATGGGTATTGAAGTTCCATTTGAAATGGTTCCAGTTTACCAAAAATTGATCATCAGCAAAGTTAACAAAGCCGGTAAAATCGTTGTTACTGCAACAAACATGCTTGAATCAATGACTTACAACCCACGTGCTACTCGTTCAGAAATTTCAGACGTATTCAACGCTGTTATTGACGGAACTGACGCAACAATGCTTTCAGGTGAATCTGCTAATGGTAAATACCCACGCGAATCAGTTCGTACAATGGCTACTGTTAACAAAAATGCTCAAACAATGTTGAAAGAATACGGACGTCTTCACCCAGAACGTTACGACAAATCAACTGTAACAGAAGTAGTTGCTGCATCAGTTAAAAACGCTGCAGAAGCTATGGATATCAAATTGATTGTTGCTTTGACTGAATCAGGTAACACTGCTCGTTTGATTTCTAAACACCGTCCTAATGCTGACATCTTGGCTATTACATTTGACGAAAAAGTTGAACGTGGATTGATGATTAACTGGGGTGTAATCCCAACAATGACTGAAAAACCTTCATCTACAGATGACATGTTTGAAGTTGCTGAAAAAGTTGCTTTGGCTTCAGGTTTAGTTGAATCTGGTGACAATATCATCATCGTTGCTGGTGTTCCAGTTGGTACTGGTCGTACAAATACAATGCGTATCCGCACTGTTAAATAATTTGTCAATTAAGAATCTTAAAACAATAAAGCCTGCCGCTATCGACAGGCCCTATTGTTGAAAAGATTATATTTTATAAAATACTCGTTTATAATTTGAAAGGAATTAAAGAAAATCATGGCTGATAAACAACGTAAAAAAGTTATCCTTGTAGGTGACGGTGCTGTAGGTTCATCATACGCTTTTGCTCTTGTAAACCAAGGGATTGCACAAGAATTAGGAATTGTTGACCTCTTTAAAGAAAAAACTCAAGGAGATGCAGAAGACCTTTCTCATGCCTTGGCATTTACTTCACCTAAAAAGATTTACTCTGCAGACTACTCTGATGCAAGCGACGCTGACCTCGTTGTCTTGACTTCTGGTGCTCCACAAAAACCAGGTGAAACTCGTCTTGACCTTGTTGAAAAAAATCTTCGTATCACTAAAGATGTTGTCACTAAAATTGTTGCTTCAGGTTTCAAAGGAATCTTCCTTGTTGCTGCTAACCCAGTTGATATCTTGACATACGCTACTTGGAAATTCTCAGGTTTCCCTAAAAACCGCGTTGTAGGTTCAGGTACTTCACTTGATACTGCACGTTTCCGTCAAGCATTGGCAGAAAAAGTTGATGTTGACGCTCGTTCAATCCACGCATACATCATGGGTGAACACGGTGACTCAGAATTTGCCGTTTGGTCACACGCTAACGTTGCTGGTGTTAAATTGGAACAATGGTTCCAAGAAAATGACTACCTTAACGAAGCTGAAATCGTTGAATTGTTTGAATCTGTACGTGATGCTGCTTACTCAATCATCGCTAAAAAAGGTGCAACATTCTATGGTGTCGCTGTAGCTCTTGCTCGTATTACTAAAGCAATTCTTGATGATGAACATGCAGTACTTCCTGTATCAGTATTCCAAGATGGACAATATGGCGTAAGCGACTGCTACCTTGGTCAACCAGCTGTAGTTGGTGCTGAAGGTGTTGTTAACCCAATCCACATTCCATTGAATGATGCTGAAATGCAAAAAATGGAAGCTTCTGGTGCTCAATTGAAAGCAATCATTGACGAAGCTTTTGCTAAAGAAGAATTTGCTTCTGCAGTTAAAAACTAAAAATAAAAAGAGTTGGTTGAGATTTCAACTAGCTCTTTTTATTTTAAATTAAATTTGTTAAGCTAAAAGTATAATAAAAAAGTCTGTTCATCAACAGACTTTTTTATTTTTGTAAATTTATTTAGATTTGATGTAGTTAACACCATCAGCCTTAGGCGCAATTGCTTTTCCAAGAAAGAGTGCCAAGACGATAATTGTAAAGACATATGGAGCCATTTGTAGGAATGAAGAAGGGATTTCTTTGATTCCAGGGATTTGACCACCGACAACAGCAAGTGAGGTAAAGAGCCCAAAGAGAAGTGATGATAACATTGCTCCAATAGGATTCCATTTACCAAAAATCATCGCTGCAAGTGAAATGAACCCTTGACCAGCAATTGTTGAAACTGAGAAGTTACCAGAAATTGCTTGAGCATAAATTGCACCACCTACACCACCGAGGACACCTGAGAGAAGCACACCAGCCCAACGGTAGGCATAAACGTTGATTCCAAGGGTATCAGCTGCTTGTGGGTTTTCACCAACTGAGCGAAGGCGAAGACCGAAACGTGTTTTAAATAGAACGTACCAAGCGAGAATGGCTACAACAATTGCAAGAAACCCTGGTAGAGAAGTTTGACTAAAGAAGATTTTACCAATGACAGGAATGTTTGATAGTAGTGGAACGTTCCAATAACCGATTTGTTCACTGATATTAATTTGACCTTGTTGATAGAAAACTTGAAGTAGGAAAACTCCGAGTGCTGGAGCCATCAAGTTGAGTACAGTACCAGATACGATATGGTCTGCTCTTAGATTCACTGTAGCCACCGCATGAAGAGAAGAGAAGAGAGCACCAATTAAAGCTCCAAAAAGGATTGAGAGCCATGGAGTCATACTTCCAAACATTCCGGCAGTAGTTAAGTTGAATACAACGGAACTGAAAGCTCCGATAGTCATTATTCCTTCAAGACCGACATTGACGATACCGCCTCGTTCGGAGAAGACACCACCAATACTTGTAAAGATTAGAGGAGTTGAATAGATGAGCATATTAGCGACAATGATTTGTAAAGTATTTACAAGATTCATGCTTTTTCTCCTTTCTTCTTAGCAGCTTCTGATGCTTTGATTTCTTTAGCTTTTGGTAACATGACTTCGATAATGAATTTCACTGCAATGAAGAAAATAATTGAAGCAGTGACGACTTTAACGATTTCTGGTGGGATACCATCATTTGTCATACCAGGAGCACCTGTTTGAAGAACTGAGAAAAGAAGAGCGGCAAAGAGAATACCTATAGGACTATTACCACCAAGAAGTGCAACGGCCATCCCGTTGAACCCGATGTCGAGGGACGCTGACTGAGAAACAAAGTTTTGCATGTATCCAAATCCGTAAACAACACCACCAAGACCAGCAAGGGCACCAGCGACAACCATAGATAGGATAAGGGTACGTTTTGCTGAAATACCAGCATATTCTGAAGCGTCAGGATTTAAACCAACAGCTTTGATTTCAAATCCTAGAGTTGTTTTAGTAAAGATAATCGCCATAATCACAAGGGCAATCAATGCAATAATTAATCCAATATTTAAGGTTGAATTATCAGTTAATGATGACATCCAATTTGTTCTGAAAGAAGCATTGGCACTAATTAGTTTTGTCTGGTCAGTAGTATTATCCATCAGGATACTTTTTTGGAACATGCTATGAATCATAAATGTTGAGAAGAACAACATGATATAGTTTAGCATGATTGTGGTGATAACTTCTGATGTTCCAAGGAGAGCACGAAGAATACCTGGTATGAATCCCATAAATGCACCGAAGAACATTCCAATGATTACAACTAAAGGAATCATCAATAAACGTGGGATATCTGGGAAACTCAAAGCAAACCACATCGAGCTAATCCAACCAGCAAGTGCTTGACCAGACATCCCGATATTGAAGAGACCTACTTTCATTGCAACTGCAAAAGATAAAGCGGTCAAAATTAGTGGGCCCATTGTTTGTAGGGTTTCACCGATTGCTCTTGCATTTCCTAAAGCAGAAATGAAGAGGTCTTCATAACCCCAAATTGGGTTGTAGCCAAAGGCTAGCATGATAATTGCTCCCAATAAGAAACCAAAAACAATGGCTACCAGAGGAACAAGGACTTTTTTTGTTTTACTATTCATTTATGTTTCCTCCAACCATTAAAATACCGAGTTCTTGCTTTGTGGTTGTTTCAGGGCTTACAATTCCCTGAATTTGACCATCGTGAATAACAGCGATTCGGTCGGAAACATTTAGAATTTCGTCAAGTTCAAAAGAAATAACAAGAACTGCTTTTCCTTCA
Organism: Lactococcus sp. S47; assembly: GCF_016517475.1. NCBI lineage: Bacteria > Bacillati > Bacillota > Bacilli > Lactobacillales > Streptococcaceae > Lactococcus > Lactococcus sp. S47. The sequence goes on along the minus strand of NZ_JACVUB010000008.1, from coordinate 7,045 downwards.
TCACGAGCTTGGATTAAACGTTTATGAATATATTCAATCGCACCAACATCGAGTCCACGAGTGGGTTGTGATACGATTAGGAGGTCAGGATTTCGGTCGATTTCACGGGCGATAATTGCTTTTTGCTGATTACCACCAGAAAGAGAAGCAGCAGAAACCCATTCACCAGCACCACGAACGTCAAATTCTTCCATGAGTTTGCGAGCGTGACTATTTATTTGATTATAATCAAGGAAACCATATTTGCTCATTGGTGGTTTGTAGTAGGTTTGCAAAGCAATATTTTCGGCTACTGTCATTTCCAAAACAAGTCCGTCCCGATGTCTGTCTTCTGGGACATGCCCTACAGATTGTTCTGTGATTTTACGGGGGCGTTGGTTGGTGATATCTTTATTGTGCAGTTTGATAGAACCGGAATCAACCTTTGTCAAACCAGTAATAGCTTTCACTAATTCTGTTTGACCATTTCCATCAATTCCGGCAACCCCTACAATTTCACCGGCACGAACATCAAGTGATAATCCTTTTACTTTTAGAGAACCGCGACTTTCTTTGATATTTAAGTCCTTAATTTCGAGGACAATATCTTTAGATTGAGCGGGAGCTTTCTCGGTGATGAATGAAACTGAGCGTCCGACCATCAATTCTGCAAGTTCTTGATTCGTTTTGTCACCAAGTTCAACAGTATCAATTGATTTACCACGACGAATAACTGTGATACGGTCAGCTACCGCACGGATTTCATCCAATTTATGTGTGATGAGGATGATTGACTTGCCTTCTTTAATTAAATTCTTCATGATTTGCATCAATTCAGAAATTTCAGCTGGAGTCAAAACCGCTGTTGGTTCATCAAAAATTAAGATATCAGCTCCACGATAGAGTGTTTTTAAGATTTCAACCCTTTGTTGCTGACCGACAGAAATATCACGGATGAGCGCATCAGGTTCAACAGAAAGACCATAACGCTCAGAAAGTTCAAGTATTTTTTTCTTAGCAGTCTTTAAATCGAGATTGATTCCTTTAGTAACTTCATTACCAAGGATGATGTTTTCAGTAACTGTGAAGGCGTCAACTAACATGAAGTGTTGGTGAACCATTCCGATACCGAGGTTTGCTGCTTTAGACGGAGAGTCGATATTTTCGAGCTTTCCCTTAACGTGGACTTCACCTTCGCTAGGCTCGAGGAGTCCTGAGAGAATGTTCATCAAGGTTGACTTACCGGCTCCATTTTCGCCGAGCAAAGCATGAATCTCACCTTTCTTCAACTCAAGATTGACTTTGTCATTAGCGACAAAATCACCAAAACGTTTGGTGACATCAATCATTTGAATGACAGTTTCATTTGCCATATTGGCTCCTTCTTATAAAATAATATAATAATGTAAATTGTAAAAATTACAAATTTAATTATATCAAATTTGTCCAATTTATGAAAGCCCCGTCATTCCAATAATGAGAGTGCTTTTCCTAATAATTGGTTTTTAAAAAAGCTTGGTTAAAATACAGTTATTTTTCAGTTAAAAAGATTTATTTTTGTCGCTTTAATAAATCAATTTCAATACTGATTGTTACTTCCAAGGATTCAAATTTCTTTAAATTTTCAATTCCTTCTGGTTTGATTTTCCAATAATGTGGTGTCATCAATAGCAGACTTAATAAATCTTCGGTAGATTGAATGGTAACTTTATATGAAAAATTTTCTTGTTCAACGCAAAAGCCGGGGAAAGTTTTGATAGATGAAGTTTTTACTTTTTCATGAATTTCAGGATAAATAATATTTTTTAATTCGATAAGATGATTGTTTGCGGCTCTGACAATAATAATATTTCCGTCGTCAGTAAGAATTCGGTCGATTTCTGGAACAGAATATTCGGCAAACATTGATAAAACGGTGCTGACAGATTTGTTCTTGAAAGGAAGTTTGGCAAAATTAGCGACTAACCAATGAATCATCGGATTTTTTTTAGCCGCCATGCGAATTCCTAATTTAGAAATATCCATTCCATAGAAATTAGAAGCTTCCGGAGCAATTTCTTTTTGGAAGCGTGAAAGGTAGTAGCCCTCTCCACAACCGATATCAAGGATAGCTTGGTCAGTTGAATGAGATTTTTTAAGTCTTTGATTAACTCTATCTGATAGTTTTTCATAATAGCCTTTGGCGAGAAAGTCGCGTCTGGCTGCCATCATTTCTTTTGAGTCGCCAGAAGTTTTTTTGGCATTTAAAAGAAGGTTGAGATAACCTTCCTTAGCTAAATCAAAAGTATGGTTATTTTCACACTTATAAGTATTTTGTTCCTTTATGAGCAAGTGGCTGCATACAGGGCAGCTGATGATTTCAGACATTTGTTCTCCAATATAAAAATTAAGTTTTGTCAGTAAAATTTACTTACCAATTTTGCGAGATTTAATGACAGATTCGTCAGGAGTCACTCGAATCGTTTTTTCACGGTCATAAGTAACAAACCCTGGAGCTGTTCCTGTTGGCTTGTGTAATTTTTTGACATCCAAAACATCTACTTGAACAAGGTTGGAATAGCGTGCTTTGCTGAAATAAGCTGCTAATTCCCCAGCAAAAGTAATTGTTTGATCAGATGGATTTGCATTTCCTGTAATCAAAACATGGCTTCCCGGAATATCCTTAACGTGAAACCAAAGATCGCCACGGCGTGAAAGTTTGAAACTGACTTGTTCATTTTGTAAGTTATTTTTACCTACTAAAATAATTGTTCCATCTTCAGCTTGATATTTTTCTGGTGGGAGCATTTTTTGCTTTTTATTACGATATTTTTGCTTAATATAGCCTGTTTGAATTAATTCTTCACGAATATCAGCAATTTCAGCAACGTCAGCATTTTCAAGATTTGATTCAACAGATTCTAAATAATGAATCGTTTCCTTGGTCTTAGCAATTTGCTCTCCTAAAAATTTGACGGCTTGTTTCAATTTTTGATAACGATGAAAGTAACGTTGAGCATTTTGAACAGGACTTAAAGCTGGATTTAGAGCAATTTCAATTGGTTCATTAGTATAGTAATTTTCCAAAGTTACACTTGCTTTATCATTAGGAACTTGATTTAAAAATGTATTAAGCAGTTCACCTTTTTGACGGAAAATTTCAGCGTTGTCAGTCGCAAGTAATTCTCGTTCTTGTTTTTTTAATTTATCACGATTTTTCTTCAGTTCATTTTGAATTTTTTTAATGACAGAAGCAGCAACCTGTTTAACACGGTCACGTTCGGCCTTATCCGCATAGTAAGTATCAAGCATTTCAGAGAGGCTGTCAAAACTTACAAATTCGTCAGCAAGTTTGATACTGGAAAAAGTATCGTTAGGATAAATTGATGGAGTGACTGTCAGTAATTTTTCATTGAATTCTTTTACTGACAGACCTGTCAACGCATTTTTAGAATCACGTCCGATTCCTTGTAATTTTTGTTGTAATTGTTCAGTTTGTAAAGCTTCAAAAATTTCTTCGTCAGTAGCTTTGAAAGGGTCAATAGCAGTATTTAAAGGTGGTGCAATATAAGTTGAACCTGGTAGAATTGTGCGATATTGATTCTGTGAAAAGCCAATATGTTTAATGGATTCAATAATTTTTTGCGAGGTTTTTTCTAATAGAATAATATTACTATGTTTACCCATAATTTCTGTAATTAAAGCAATTTTTAAACTGTCACCAATTTCATCTTTGGTTGAAATATGGAAAATAATCTGACGATCATTGCCCACTTGTTCAATTTGTTCAATAAAAGCGCCAGCCAAATATTTGCGTAAAATCATCACAAAATTATTTGGAATTTGTGGATTTTGAAAATCAGTTTTGGTCAGCTGAACACGACCAAAAACAGGATGCGCTGACAGTAAAAGTTTATGAGATTTACCAGCTGACCGAACTGTTAGAACAAGTTCTTGGTCAAAAGGTTGATTAATTTTTTGAATACGTCCACCAACCAACGGTTGAAGTTCAGCCGTCATGTGGTGTAAAAAAATACCATCAAAGGACATTAGGCGCCTCTTTCGTTTTATAATTCTTATAAGCAGTTTTCACTGTTAATTAGGGAGTGATTATATCTTTTCAATTTATTGACAAACCTGTCAGTAAATATGAGAAGTTTTATAATTATTTCTATGCCAATTTTACCAAAAAAAGAGTAATTTTTCTTCTATTATTAAAGAAGGGCTTGTATTTCTTTCAAAAGTTTTGAAAAAACTTTGGATAAGTGAGAAAGTAACTTTTATCAGTAAAAAATGTTAAAATAAAATAGAAATAAGTTCAGGAAAATTAGTAAATTAGTAAATTAGAAAATATAGGATAATTAAATGAATAAAATTGTCGGCATAGTTGAGCGTATTCTACGGATTATCATGTTTGTCGTTGCTGTGGCAATGCTTGGAGGAGCTCTCTTTTTATTAGGCTTGCATCAAACAAATAAAAACTTAGAGAAAATACCTGTTTCAGGAAAAATTGTTTACGGAACAGAGGTTAAAGCAATCCATGAAGTAACATACAGTTTTGAAGGAAAAGAATATCAAAAAAGACCTTTAGATGTATATTTTAGAAAATTAGGAGATGATGGCAAAAAAATTACTGTATATGTGGCTAAAGACCATCCTACTCGTATTTTCATTTCAAAGACTGGGCGACCACTCATCGATTCAGCAGGACTAATTGGAGGTTGGAGCTTGGTTTTATTACTAATTTTATTTGGAGAACATCAACTTTTGCGTAGAATGAAAATGTTAGAAGAAAATTCCGAGAAATAAATAAAATACAAAATAAAATCATATAGAATAAAAATACAAAAATAAAATAAAAACACAAAAATAAAGAAATCGCTATCATTGGCGATTTTTTTTATTTTGAAAATGTCATCTAAAATTGATAGAAGGTCCTGAAAACGGGGGATTTGAGACTTAATTGTTTTCACACAAGCTCTTGTGAAAGTCAGCAATGGTCAAGCAAAAACAAAAGTATTTTTATGTTTTTTTATAAAAAAATGATGTATAAATAGTGTATAGAATAGATTACTTAATACATGTTGCTTAAAAATATTTTATGCCTGATCAACATAAGATATTTTCCCAAACGATTTAGGAGGAATTTGACAAAATGGAAATGCAGAAACAAAAACCACCACGTAAGAAAAATAAAATTATTACTAAACGTAAAGTATTATCAGCAACGATGTCAGGAACTCTATTAATGACATCGGTAGTTATTCCAACAGCTTACAGCCTTCTTTCTAATCAGATCACAGCACAAGCAGCTGCCTTGAATATTGACCTATTGCAAAATATCACTTCAAGTAATAATAGTGGTACAAGTACAACTAATCGATGGACCAGTAATTCAGGGAGTCACAACGTTGATTTTACAATCTCAGGTCATGCTTTAGCTAATGTCTCTTTACTCTCGGGCCCAAGATATGCTGCTTTGGCCATTCCTCAAGAATTGCGTGGATATGTTGTAGCGAATGGAAACACTTCTGTTACAACTAATCTCACAATTGATTTCAATCAAATTGCGCTAATCAATGCGATTGTTAGTGCTGGAGATACTTTTGTTGCAGGAGTTGCTACAATTTTAAGTAACAATCCGGCAGCCAGTATTAACTTGACACAAGTAACGACACAATTGAATTTACTAAAAGGTATTCAAAATATTGGTGGAGGAACCTTTACATCTCCAACTACACTTAATGGGAATTCAATGCTTAGTGCACCTTTAAATGACGGAATAGGAGCGATTTTATCCCAAAACGTCACAGCTATTTTGCAAAATTTACGAACAGCTGTTAATAGCCTAACCGCAACCGGTTTGGCGGCTCCTGCGGCAAATACTGCCTTAGCTTTAATTAAACCTCCACTCATTACAGCAATCGATGCTGTATTAGTGCCATTAGTTAATGGAACTGGCGGAATTTTAGATCTCCTTTTAAACGCTTCAGCATTGGGTGATACAAGTATTACAATTCCGACCAAGATTACAACACCAACTACTATTGCAAGTAACATTGATGCCAAATTTGTAGGATCAGCGGTTCAAACCAATTTATTGGACGTCAATATTCTTAGTGGTGCAGATGGTATTTCCTATGTTTATTTAGCAGGTGATGTCAATTTAACATTGGTAGCGCCTACAGGAAATCTGAACGCAACAACCTCGGCAATTGGAGCGTCAGATGCGACAGCGACCCTTCCAGCGACTTTAAAAAATAATGCTGGTACAGACATTCCGGTAACTTCAGTCATTACCAATAGTTCAGGAACTACTGTGAATAATGGTCAGTTGTCAGCTGGTACTTATACCGTGACATATTCAGCCGCAGGCTATTCTAGCGTTACCCAAACCTTGGTTGTTACAGACCCAGCAGACACCACTGCTCCAGATGCGCCAATTGTCACAAGCGTGACTGGGAATAGTACGAATGGTTATACGGTGACAGGTACAGCCGAGCCAAATTCAACAATTACTATCAAAAATGGAGCCGGAGCAACGGTCGGTACTGCCACTACTCAACCAAACGGAAGTTACAGTGTAAATCTTCCAGGTTCAGTCGGCGCTAACGCCCCGCTTAATGTAACCGCCGCAGACGCCGCAGGGAATGTAAGTAATCCAACTCCAACAACAACACCAGCCGATCCGATTAATCCAGTTCTCGTAGCCCCTACTGGGAACTTGACTGCAACGACCTCAGCGATTGGTGCTACAGACGCAACAGCTACACTTGCAACCACTCTGAAAAATAGTGAAGGTGCCGATGTTCCGGTAGCTTCGGTCATTACCAATAGTTCAGGTGCTACAGTAACTAATGGTCAGCTATCAGCCGGAACTTATACTGTGACATATTCAGCTTCTAGTTATGAAGACGTCACTCAAACCCTAGTTGTTACAGACCCAGCAGATACTACTGCTCCAGATGCACCAACAGTAGGTGATGTGACAGGCAACAGCACGAATGGCTACACGGTCACAGGTACAGCCGAACCAGGCTCAACGGTCACAATTAAAGATAGCGGTGGTGCAACCGTTGGAACAGGA
>NZ_JACVUB010000007.1:0-145316 GCF_016517475.1 Lactococcus sp. S47 | reverse complement strand
TGACATGAATCTTGTCAGCAATTTTTTTTATCCCCAACTTCAATGCTCCCCTTGGTCGCATTGAACTGACGTGAATCTCGTCAGTAATTTTTCTATTTGTAACTTCATTGTTCGTAATGAATTGCAGCTCTGTCAGTAAATCCTTTAATCCATTTCATCAATCCACTCATCAAGATAACCAAGATTATAATTATATTGAGTTTCGTCAGCAACTTGGGCTAGTGAAACATTTGATAGTGTTCTGACAAGCGTATTTTCAATTTCATCAAGAGCGCTTGTAATGGCACAACGCGTTGCTTTGCCAGACTCTGAACCAATAAAATTTTGCAAAAGACCTTGACTTTGAAAAATTCGACCCCGTCCTTCGATGGCCAAAAAGACATCGTAAAAACTAATATCATGAAGGTCTTTATTGAGTGAAAAACCGCCATTTTTCCCTGGAGTAGAGCGTAAAAGTCCCTCATCAACTAAAGATTTAATAATTTTTTTGAGATATGAAGGCGAAACTTTGAGACGATTTGCAAGTGCAATTGATGACATGGTCCGATTTTCAGGAAGTCTTGCCAAAATAAGTAATACATAAACAGATTGTTCCCAACCAGATGATAATTTCATGATGAAGCTCCTTAAACATTTTAAATAAAAAAAGATTGACACTAGGGTAAAAAAGTAGTATCATTTATATTAGAGATAAGAGATATCTCTAATAGCTATAATTATTTATTTCTATTATAGCAAAAAAAGAGAAGAATCTCATCATCTAAATAAAAAAACGGAGGACTACATCATGGTAGTTAAAGTTGGTATTAACGGTTTTGGTCGTATTGGACGTTTGGCATTACGTCGAATTCAAGAAGTCGAAGGAGTTGAAGTTGCGCATATCAACGATTTGACAGACCCAGCAATGCTTGCACATTTGCTAAAATATGATACAACTCAAGGACGTTTTAAAGGGACTGTTGAAGTCAAAGAAGATGGTTTTGATGTCAACGGAAAATTTGTGAAAGTTACGGCTGAACGTAATCCGGAAGACATTCAATGGGCTGATTCTGGTGTTGAAATTGTGCTTGAAGCCACAGGTTTCTTTGCGACTAAAGAAAAAGCTGAAAAACATTTGCATCCTGGTGGGGCTAAGAAAGTTTTGATTACAGCACCTGGTGGAAATGATGTTAAAACTGTTGTCTTCAATACAAACCACACAATTCTTGATGGAACTGAAACAGTTATTTCTGCCGGTTCTTGTACTACAAATAGTTTAGCACCAATGGCGGATGCCTTAAATAAAAACTTTGGTGTTAAAGGTGGAACAATGACTACTGTTCACTCTTATACTGGTGACCAAATGACCCTTGATGGTCCACATCGTGGTGGAGACTTCCGTCGTGCGCGTGCTGCTGCCGAAAACATTGTTCCAGCATCAAGTGGAGCGGCTAAAGCAATTGGTCTTGTTTTGCCTGAACTTTCTGGTTTGATGAAAGGTCATGCTCAACGTGTTTCAACTCCAACAGGCTCAATTACCGAACTTGTTACTGTACTTGAAAAACACGTTACAGTTGACGAAATCAATGAAGCAATGAAAGCTGCCGCTGATGAAAGCTTTGGCTATAATGTTGATGAAATTGTTTCATCTGATATTATTGGTATGGCTTACGGTTCACTTTTTGATGCTACATTAACTGAAGTGACTGACCTAAAAGACGGTGGACAATTAGTTAAAACAGCTGCTTGGTATGATAATGAAATGAGTTTCACTGCTCAATTGATTCGTACTCTTGAATATTTTGCAAAAATTGCTAAATAATAATTTACCTTTATCATTTTCTAAAAACTTGTCAGTAACTTTTACTGACAAGAATTAAAAAGTAGAAAATGAAATAAAAAATTACTGACGGAAATTCTGTCAGTAATTTTTCTATTCATAAATTCATCAGTAAATTTGGCGATTATTTAACAATAATCATACCGTCTTTAATTTCCCAAGGGTCATTCATATTGATGTGGTCATAGAACATAACACCATTAGTGTGGTCAATCTCATGTTGAACACAAATTGCTGGGAAATCTTTTAAGCGAATTTTTTTCTTTTCGCCTTCCTTGTTGTAGTATTCCACAGTTACACGAGCATGGCGAACGACGTAACCTGGAACTTCACGGTCAACAGAAAGACAACCTTCGCCACCTTCAACAGCCGCATCTTGAACAGAGTGACTAACCACTTTTGCATTATACATGATTTCGCGCATTTTGTAAGCTTCTTTAGGTGGAATTTCATTTCCATCTTCATCAACTTCAGGTTCATTTGGAATCAAAACGGCGATGACTTTTTTGAGCAAGCCAAGTTGGTTTGCTGCAAGTCCAACTCCACCACGGAGTCCCATTTTTTCAGCCATGACAGGATCTTGAGAATTATGTAAGAATTGCAACATTTTTTCTCCTAAGATAATGTCTTCATCTGACAATGGCAAGGTTACATCATTTGCCACTTCACGTAAAGTTGGATAACCTTCACGAATAATATCGTCCATGCTAATCATGTGACTTGCTTTGATTAAATTTGCTTGAATTTCATCACGATTCATTATTAATAAAACTTCCTTATCTTTTTTTGAATATAGATTAATTATAGCATATTTTTAGCGATGAAAATGGTAAAATTGTATTAGAAGATTAATAATAAGACAAATTTTACATCTATAGAATTCAGTAAACCTAATACTAAAAAGAGGATAAAAATGAAAGAATACAGACAAAATGTTGCAGCCATTATTCTCAATAAAGAAAACAAAATTTGGCTAGGTAAACGAGCAGACGGGATGAGCTGGGGCTTCCCACAAGGTGGAATTGAAGCTGGTGAAAAACCAGAGACAGCCATTATTCGAGAACTCTCAGAAGAAATTGGCACAAAAGAGTTTGAAATCATTGGACAATATCCAGGAACTTTAAAATATGATTTTCCTAAAGAGATGAAATTTCCAACTTGGACTTATGCTGGCCAAGAACAACATTATTTTCTTGTCCGATTGCATGAAGAAGCAAAAATTAATCTTGAAAGCCATCCTGAAGAAATTGAATTTTCAACTTATCAATTTTTAGGACTTTCTGAAATTCGTAAAATGGATTTTGGCTTTAAAAATGATGTTTATCATCAAGCATTAGATTATTTTTCAAAGATAATAGAAAAGAATTAAAGGAAAAAGAATGGCTATAGAAAGAATAACAGATAATAAATTTGAACTTGTTTCAAAATATGAGCCAGCCGGTGACCAAGGTGAGGCGATTGCTGAGTTAGTAGATAATATTGAGAATGGGGAAAAAGCTCAAATTTTACGTGGAGCAACAGGAACAGGGAAAACGTACACCATGAGTCAAGTGATTGCACGGACAGGTAAACCTACTCTTGTTATGGCTCATAATAAAACACTGGCTGGTCAATTATACAGTGAATTTAAAGAGTTTTTTCCAAATAATGCAGTCGAGTATTTCGTATCCTACTATGATTATTATCAACCCGAAGCCTATGTTCCAAGTTCTGACACCTATATTGAAAAAGACAGTTCGGTCAATGATGAAATTGATAAATTGCGTCATAGTGCGACCTCAAGCTTATTGGAACGTAATGATGTGATTGTTGTGGCCTCAGTTTCTTGTATTTATGGATTGGGTTCACCCAAAGAGTATCAAGATTCGGTGGTTTCATTGCGCCCAGGTCAAGAAATTTCTCGTGACCAACTTTTAAATGATTTGGTAGGAATTCAATTTGAGCGAAATGATATTGACTTTCAACGGGGCTGTTTCCGAGTTCGCGGGGATGTTGTAGAAGTTTTTCCAGCCTCTCGTGATGAGCATGCCTTTCGTGTTGAATTTTTCGGTGATGAAATTGACCGTATCCGTGAAATTGAAGTTTTGACCGGACAAGTTTTAGGTGAAGTAGACCACTTGGCAATTTTCCCAGCGACACATTTCATGACAAATGATGACCGTATGGAAGAATCAATTGCCAAGATAGAAGCAGAATTAGAAGAGCAATTAAAAGTTTTCCGCTCAGAAGGAAAACTTCTTGAGGCTCAACGTTTAGAACAAAGAACCAACTACGATATCGAAATGCTCCGTGAAATGGGTTATTGTAATGGGGTCGAAAACTATTCACGTCATATGGATGGGCGCGAGGAAGGCGAACCTCCGTATACTTTGCTTGATTTCTTTCCTGATGATTTCATGATTATGATTGATGAATCACACATGACAATGGGGCAAGTAAAAGGAATGTATAACGGTGACAGAGCCCGTAAAGAAATGCTTTGTAATTACGGATTCCGCCTGCCTTCAGCGCTCGATAACCGTCCTTTAAAAAGAGAAGAATTTGAAAGTCATGTGCATCAAATTGTTTATGTTTCAGCAACCCCTGGGGATTATGAGATGGAGCAGACCGATACCATTGTTGAACAAATTATTCGTCCAACAGGTCTATTAGATCCTGTCGTAGAAGTTCGACCAATGATGGGACAAATCGATGATTTAGTTGGTGAAATTCATAAACGAGCTGAGAAAAATGAACGAGTATTTGTTACGACTTTGACTAAAAAGATGTCAGAAGATTTGACTGCCTATTTCAAGGAAATGGGGATAAAAGTTAAATATATGCACTCGGATATCAAAACATTAGAACGAACCGAAATTATTCGGGATTTGCGTTTAGGAGTCTTTGATGTTCTGGTGGGAATTAATTTGCTTCGTGAAGGGATAGACGTGCCAGAAGTTTCTTTAGTCGCGATTTTGGATGCTGATAAAGAAGGATTTTTACGTAATGAGCGTGGCTTGATTCAGACCATTGGTCGTGCAGCACGTAATAGTGAAGGTCATGTTATTCTTTATTCTGATATGGCTAAAGCCCTTGATGAAAATGATCCTGCGGATAAAGAAATCTTAGACAGTGGTTATTATACAGAATACGAGGGTCAAAAGTATAAAATAACGCGTTCAATGAAACATGCGATGGATGAAACGGCCCGCCGGCGTGAAATTCAAATGGCTTATAATGAAGAACATGGAATCACACCTCAAACGATCAAAAAAGAAATTCGTGATTTGATTGCCATTACTAAGAAAACTGATTCTGGTGAGATTGAAGAAGTCGATGCAAGTGCGATGACTAAGAAAGAACGTAAAGCATTAGTCAAAAAACTTGAAAAAGAAATGCAACAAGCGGCTAGCGCCCTCGACTTTGAAGGAGCTGCTCAGTTACGTGATATGGTATTAGAATTACGTGCAATGGATTGATTAATAATTAATAAAAATTCACTCATTGAGTGAATTTTTATTTTGCATCAAGTATAAAAGTACAGTTTTTATCTAAAAATCTTTGTTTATTAAATAATTATAATATAAATATGCAAAAATTCTTGACAAAATAATTTTAAAATGTATAATTATACTTATTCTATTTATAAAAGAGGTTTAAGGATGAACAAGAAGATGAAAAAATTAGCATTGGGAATGGTCGGTTTGGCCGCAGTAGCAACATTAGCAGCTTGTGGAAATGGAAAATCGGCTACTAATCAAGTGGATAAAGTAAAAAAAGCTGGCGTATTGAAAGTTGCTTTATCTCCAGATTATCCACCCTTTGAATTCCAAATTATTAAAGATGGTAAGAATACAGTCGTGGGTTCTGATGTTGATTTGGCCAATGCTATTGGTAAAAAACTAGGGGTTAAAGTGAAAATTGAAAGCATGGACTTTAACAATGTTTTAGCTAGTTTAAATACAGGAAAAGCAGATATTGCGATTTCGGGAATTTCAAAAGAACCTAGTCGTGAAAAATCTGTCAATTTCTCAGATGTATATTATACAGCAAGTAATTATTTAGTTGTGAAAAAATCTGATTTAAGTAAATATCGTTCAGTAGATGATTTCAAAGGTAAAAAAGTAGCGGCACAAAAAGGGTCAACTCAAGAAGGAATTGTAACCAGTCAATTCAAAGGAGCAACAGAGATTGCCTTGCCACAAATTGGCGACGAAATCAATGAAGTCAAAGGGGGACAAGTACAAGGAGCCGTGATTGAAAACCTTATTGCTAAGAGTTATGTCGCAGCTAATTCAGATTTAGCGATTGCTAATGTGGATGTAAAAACGCCAAAAGATAGTTATGGTTCAGCGGTTGCACTTCCTAAAGGTTCAGATGAATTAACAAAGGTTGTCAATTCTGTCATTAAAGAAGAATTGAAGAACGGACAAATTAATAAAGATATTCAAAAGAACTACACGCTTTCTGAAAATAATAAATAGTTTGGTGGAAATTTATGGAAAAAGCTGTAGACTTATTAAAAAGTTTGGTTAATATTCCGTCAAGTTCAGGAAATGAAGAAGAGATTTTAATATTTCTTGAAAAATGGTTTATTGAGAAGCAATTTGATTTTGTTATTCGCAAAGAAACTTTTGTCGCCGGACAAATTAAAGCAAAAGGTAAAAAAGAACAAAAAAAAGAAGCCATTATCTTAACTGGGCATGTTGATACTGTCATTTCAGGTCATTTAGTTGACTGGAAATTTTCGCCTACCGATGCAAGAGTAGAAGAGGGAAAACTCTTTGGACTTGGTGCGAGTGATATGAAAGGTGGCGATGTTGGAAACTTACTTGCTGCTGCAAGTTTTATTGGTAAAGATTTAAGTCAAGATATTTGGGTCGTGGGGACGGCTAACGAAGAACTTGATGGTAAGGGTTCAGAAGATTTTGCTCGCTATTTTAGTGAAAATTGGAGCTATGACTCAGCTTGTTGCATTATTGCAGAACCAACTGATTTAGAGAAGATTTATATTGGGCAACGTGGAAATCATTTTATGAAGCTACATTTTTCTGGGAAGGCTGGTCATGCTTCGGTACAAGAACATTTTCAGCAAAGCGCTTTAGGGGCGGTTACTTATTTTCTAGAAAATATTGAGCAAATCGTTGAAGACTTGAAAATTTACAAAAATAGTCAGCTTGGTCTGCCAACTTTTGTAGTGACATCAATTCTCTCTGGGGATGAAAATTCTCCTAATAAAACAGCCGACTTCGCTGAACTTGTGGTTGACTGTCGTTTAACTCCTGAATTGGAAGAGGTATTTGAGCAAGTCATGAGTGAGTTAGCTGTGCAGTATCATTTTACTTATGAAGATATTGTGACACCTGTTTTATCAACTTTGACCGATAATCAAGCTCCATTCATTCAGTTACTGACAGACTTATCTGGCGCGAAAACAACGGCGGCTTCGGGTTCTAATGATCAAGGATTTTTTGAAAATGTTGGGATTAGAACGGTTGTTTTTGGACCAGGACAGCATGAACAATGCCACATTGCAAATGAATCTATTATTCTTGAAAAGTTGGAAGAACATATTGAAATTTTACAATCCTTTATTAAAAAAATGCAGGAGAGTTAAGATATTTACTGACAAATCCTGTATATAATAAAAAAATTTACTGACAAAGACTGTCAGTAAATTTTTTTTAGTTTGTTTGTTCAGCTGCTTCATCAACGATGAAAGTGAACTGACAAGTGGTTACTTTTTTACCATCAACATAAGCTGCGGCATCAGCAGTTCCTACTTTTCCACGGAATTTTGTAATTTCAAATTCAAGTTTCATTACATCACCAGGAGTGACTTTTTGACGGAATTTTGCTTTATCAATTCCACCAATATAAGCCATTTTTCCTTGAAATTCTTCTTTTTTGAGAATCAAAATTGAACCAGCTTGAGCGAGTGATTCAAGAATCAAAACACCAGGGAAAGTTGGATTACCAGGGAAATGTCCATTAAAAACTTCTTCGTTAATCGTTACATTTTTCGTTGCAACAATTTTATTTTCAGAAATTTCATCAACGTAGTCAATAAACATGATAGGATAGCGGTTCGGAATAACTTCCATCACTTCTGTAGCAGTCATAGCGTATTTTTTAGTCATTTTTTATTCCTTTTCTTATTAAAAATTAATGAAAAGCCCGAGTAATCAGGGAAAAAGAGCCATCACTCTAACTTGACAGTTCAACATTTTTAAGTTAAAATTTTATGTATCAAGTATTTTGATATACAAAACCTTTTACAATTAATATTATCAATTTCTTGTGAGAGTGTCAACTTTTTTATATGACTTGTAAAGGTAAAGTGATTAAATTTATTTTTTTTTATTTGCTAGTCGCTTAAACCTGATTATTTTAAAGAAAAGGACTTATTTTATTTATGTTTTTAGAAGGTAAAAAAATTGTTATCATGGGTGTTGCTAACAATAAATCTATTGCTTGGGGCTGTGCTAAAGCAATGAAAGATCAAGGTGCAACATTAATTTATACTTACCAAAATGAACGAATGGAAAAACAATTAGCTAAATTGGCTGAACCAGAAGATTTGCTCATTGAATGTGATGTAACTTCTGATGAATCTATTCGCCGTGCTTTTGGTACAATTGAGGCACGTGTCGGTAAAATTGACGGACTTGTTCATGCCATTGCTTACTCTAAAAAAGAAGAGCTTGGTGGGAATGTTACAGATATCTCTCGCGATGGTTATGCCCTTGCTCAAGATATTTCAGCTTACAGCTTGCTTGCTGTTGCTAAAGCAGCAAAACCATTGCTTAAAAAAGGTTCTGGTATCGTAACTTTGACTTACATGGGTTCAGTTCGTGCCATTCCTAACTACAATGTTATGGGAATTGCTAAAGCAGCTCTTGAATCTACAGTTCGTTATCTTGCTGCTGAAATGGCACATGTAGGTGTTCATGTGAACGGAATTTCTGCAGGAGCAATTAAAACACTTGCGGTTTCTGGAGTTTCAGGTTACAAAGATTTGATTAAAGAATCTGACAGCCGTACAGCTGATGGTGTTGGTGTAACAATTGATGAAGTTGGTCAAACTGCCGCTTTCCTTGTTAGCCCGCTTGCCTCAGGTGTCATTGGTGATATCGTTTATGTTGATAAAGGTGTTCATTTAACATAAGACAAATATAAAAAAACACTGACAGAATTTCTGTCAGTGTTTTTTTATATATTTTACTAGCCAAGAATCATGAATTTCCTGATGAATTACTGTTGTTGAGTCTGTCAGTAAATTTTTTATTTGTATTTTCTGATGAGGAATCATGAAAAGGGCAAGTGGTTTGGTGAGAAAAATTTGATGGTAGCAGTTTTTTATCCGTAATCAATAGAATGTCCACATGATTCTTATAGAAGGTCATCAAGTTCTTAAAAGTTACTGACAGAACTCTCATTTTAATCTGAACAAGAAATTATTGATTCAATAAATAAAAAAATCACTGACAGAAATTCTATCAGTGATTTTTTATTTTTTTTATATCTTGTCAGTAAAAATTACTTCCGATTTTGTTTACCAGCATTTCGTCCGCCAGATTTACGTTCCTTTTCATTGCGTTCGCTTGTGATTTCTTTGAAATTTTCTTGAACAGAAGTAGGTGTAACATCTTTGAGGCCCTCATTATTGATTTTTGGAGGATTTTTTGTAAATTCTTCATCAATACGACGGCGCATTCTTGGTTTCATGATGAAGGTAATGATGATTTGTTGGATGACAATAACAAAACCACCAACTGCCCAGTAAAGTGCTACTCCAGCAGGTGACATGAATGAGAAGACAACAATCATTGCCGGACTCATAATCAACATTGCCATTCCTGATTTCTTTTGTTCAGGGGTCATTGACAAAGTTGAAATCCAGGTTTGTATGAAGTAAAGCACACCAGAGATAATAACCAAGACCACACTTGGATGTCCTAAAGGAATCCCATAAAATGTTGAACTTGAAATTCCCGTTGTATAGGCTGCAGCATTATAAAGAGCGATAAAGAAAGGCCATTGAATCAACATTGGTAAGCAACCAATTGATGAGAGCATGTTAATTCCATTATCTTTTTGGGCTGCCATCAATGCTTGTTGAGCTGCCATTTTTTCTTCAGGAGTTTGTGCTTTTTTGAGTCGTTCTTGCAAAGGAGCAAATACGGGAGCAAGATAAGCCATTTTTTCTTGCATATAAGTTGATTTGTAGGCTTGATTCAAACCTAAAGGCAAGATGAGAAAACGGATAATCAGAGTAACAAAAATAATTCCCCAACCATAACCCATGTGCAAGTTATTAGCGAATAAGTCAACAAAAGCAGACATTGGACGAACCAAAAAATTATAGGTAATTCCATGAGTAGCTGCTTCGGTTGGAACGCGGACTCCATCAACAATATGTGTTTGAACACAACCAGATAGGAATAACAATCCGGCTGTCATTAAACCAGTCAATGTTAATTTCTTTTTCAAATTTTTCAATATAAGTTCACCTTCTATAAATTAAACATACTCATCTATTTTACCTAAAATTCAGATGAATTTCAATAGGACTAAAGGATGAAAAGCCATTCTGTAGTTTAAAATCTTCAATAATATTTTCTGTCAGCAAAAGAAAAAAAGCTGTCAGTAGTGACAGCTTTTTATCAGTGGAAAATTAAGCTTCTTCCATCGCAATAATTGCTTTTAGAATAGCTGCAGTTTCTTTCCAGTCACGAACAGTGATTGTTTCAATTCCCATTTGAACAACAGGGTAATCATTTCCGCCAGGTTGAGTCATGTCACCAAAGTAAAGAATTTCTTCTTTAGTAACATTAAGTTCTTCCATCAAATGATTCATCCCAAATTCTTTATTTTGACCTGGAACAAAACCGTTAATAGTTGTTGTTCCAGCAACTTCAAATTCAAATTCTGGAGCATATTGGCTAGCCAATTTAGCAATTTCATTACGTTTTGTCATGTCTGGGTCCCAAGCTTGTTTAGCTTCAACACCAGCTTTTTGACCGATTGCTGAGTAAGCAATCATCGATTCACGATTTTCATTAATTTCATCACCAGGGGCAAGAACAGATTCATCCCAATGTCCAAGCTCTTTAGCAGCTTTTTCAAGTGCACCCATAATTGCATTAGCTTGTTCATCAGTCAAAGCGTAATTGAAGACTTGTTTCCATTCGCCATCTTTGTGAGCATAATATTGAGTCCCTTGGGCAACAAACAAATGGAAATTATCCAGATTTGCAGATTCAGGCAAATTATTAATAATTTGAATCAAAAATTGATCATATTTTTGACCAGAAATTGGTGCAATGATATATTTTTGAGACAAAGTAGCCAACAATTCAGCCATCTCAGGGAAAATCGGCATTTTTGGTTCATTGAGTGTGTTGTCAATGTCGAAACTTAATATTTTTTTCATAAGTTTTCTCCTATTTTTTCTTATCAACGCTTACATTATAACATTTTTTTAATAAAAAAAACAATCTAATAAAAATAGATTGTTTTTTCCAATTATGAATTGCCTCTTGCTTTACTTAAAGCAGGGACAATTGCCATTGTTAGAATCACAGCGATGATCACTTCTGCAATAGAATTTCCTGTGATAATTGAAGCAAGCAAAGCTCCGAAGGTTTGTTTGGTTACATCATGAAAGAAGAGGAAGATGAAACTTAAAACCAAAAGTGTATTAGTTGCTGTTCCAACAAAAGCGGCTAAACCAGCTCCAAAACGATTTTGTGCCAAACGATAAACGAGGGCAGGAAGAATTCCGACTAGAATACGCGGAACGATGGCAATAACTAATGCCCAGATAGAACCATGATTTGTTCCAGGAACAGGCTGTAAGGGACTAAACATAAAGCTAGAAGGTAGGGTTACGATTGTTGAATTAATAACACTAATCAATCCCATCACTAGACCCAGAAATGCTCCTTTACGAACTCCAAGAACAATTGAACCAATGATTACTGGAATATGGAGCAAAGTTGGAACGATTGGTAAAGGCCAAACGCTATAGATAATTTGACTCAAAAGTTGGACAACGACCATAATTGCAATAAAAATGGACAAGATTGCCACATCAGACGCTTTTGATTTTTTCATAAATACCTCATTTATTTTATAAAGAATTTTTTAAATCCGATAGAATATCAGGTAAGTCGGCGAGTGCTCCCTCACCAAAATCTCCACAAGCGAGCAAAGATTTTTTCGGTTGAATCATATTATAATCTATTTTCTTAAGAATCTCAATGTTTTTTTGCGTCAAAGGATGTTGATACATTTTAGTATTCATTGCAGGGGCAAAATATTTTGGTACAGAAGGTTCAAGAGCAAGGGCTACAGAAGTGACAATATCATCAGCTCGGCCTTGCGCCAAACGGCTAATTGTATCAGCAGTTGCAGGTGCAACAAGGAAAAGCTCAGTATTTTTAGCTAAATCAATATGATTAACCAATTCAGGACGTTCTTCGTCCATAATATCCAAGTGAACCTTATTTTTGGACAAAACTTGTAGAGTTAAAGGAGTGATGAACTGAGTAGCGCTTTTTGTCATTAAAACTGTCACATCATGTCCCTCTTTTGTCAGTAAAGAAGTTAAATCTGCTGCTTTGTAAGCTGCAATTGAACCTGTTACCGCAAGTGTAATTTTAGTCATTTTTTAATTCCTCCGAGGTTTTTAAAAGTCTGTCAGCAATTTCAGCCTTTGTTTTTAAAGTAATTTCATGATTTTTACTGACCAAAAATGCTTGATGGTCATTTCCATGAATATTTTCTAAATCATTCGCTAAAATAAAATCAGCATGATTTGTCAGTAATTTTTCTCTGGCTACAGAAAGAAGCTCAGATTTTTCTACACCAACCAATAATTTAAAACCAAAAAGTAAAACATTTGGATTCCATTCTTTAATATAAGAAATAATTTTTGGTGTTTTTTCTAGGAGCATGATTTGATAATCAGATTTTGAAGAAATTTTCCCAACTTTTTCAGGACGAAAATTTAAAAGCTCCTCTTTAGAAAACTTGTCAGTAAAATTTTCAAGACCTGTCATATAAATAGGACGATAATCACTGACAGCCATACTATGGATAACAACATCCATGTCAGGGACTAAGTTTTTCATCTGTTCATAAAGGTCATGAGTTCCTTCAATCGGAATATAGGTCAGTCTGTCAGTAAATTCAGGAAGTTTAGCCTGAAGTCCAGCTAATAAATAGACTTCATGACCAGCATTTAAAAAATTTTCAGCAGTCACTTTTCCGAGACTTCCTGTTGCAAAATTACTGATGCCACGAACGTTGTCAATAGGTTCCGTTGTTCCACCAGAAGTAATCAAAACTTTCATTTTTCACCAGTTTCTTTTAGAGTTGCTTTCATTTTATCCTAATAAAAATATTTTTTCAAGAGAAGTTTATTTACTAAAAATTTACTGACAGATTAAATAAAAAAGCCATCAATTACTGACAGCTTTGATTGGCTCAAATGAAAACTTATTTCTTCTTTTTCATTTCTCCGCCTTGATAGAGCATTCCTTCTGGAAGGTCATTAAAGATGACATGAATTGCTGAAGTAGGTGCTCCAGCATGTTTAGAAATTGATTCAGTAATTTCTTTAGCAATTATAGCTTTTTGCTCAACTGTACGACCTTCAAAAAGTTCAACATGGACATATGGCATAATAAATTCTCTTTTCTATATGATTATGAGCATATTTTATCATATTTAAATAGAAAAAAGTTTAAAGAATCAAAAATAACATTTTTACCGTTTGCAGGACTTCTCAGAACTATGTTAAGATAGAACAAAGTATTCTTAAAAATACTATATAATTGAAATCAAAAATTGAAATTGAGAAGAAATAGAGAGTAAAAAATATGTCTTTAAAAGGATTAACAAGTTTTGAGGTTGAAGAACGGATTCGCCAAGGGAAGATAAATAAAAATATAGATGAGACGGATCGTCCTGTTTGGGAAATTGTAAAACGAAATACTTTTACATTTTTCAACTTAATATTTGCAGTCATTGCGATTCTAATCAGTTTAGTTCAAGCATGGAATCAGCTTATTTTCCTTCCAATAATTGTCATTAATACAATTGTCGGAATTTATCAAGAAATCAAAGCCAAACGATATTTGGACCAAATGACTCTCCTGCACGCTCCGCAATCCACAGTGATAAGGAATGGTCAACAAGAAAAAATTGCTTCAGATGATTTGGTTGAAGAAGATATTATTATTCTTAAAACAGGAAATCAAATTGTCGCTGACGCTCGCATTGTCGAAGGAAGTATTTTTGTCAATGAATCACTTTTGACAGGTGAAGCTGACGAAATTGAAAAAAATGTTGATGAAAAACTTCTGTCAGGAAGTTTTGTTGTGTCAGGAGAAGCCAAAGTCATTTTGGAAAAAGTCGGAAAAGATTCCTACATTTCCAAATTAACAGAACAAGCCAAATTAGTTGACCATGGTGAAGACTCTGAGATGTTACGTGCCCTCAATAAATTATTAAAGTGGGTCAGTTTTATTATTCTTCCGATAGCAGTCATTTTATTTACCCAAAATTACTTTGTCAATCATAATACACTTCAAACCAGTGTTGTAGCAATGGTGGCAGCGGTTATTGGGATGATTCCAGAGGGGTTGTATCTTTTAACAACCATTGCCTTAACCCTCAGTAGTGTAAAATTGGCTCGTAATCAAGTGCTATTGCACAATATGAAAAGTATTGAGTCCTTAGCGCGTGTAGACGTTCTATGTGTTGATAAAACAGGAACAATCACAGAACCCAGAATGTCAGTTGAGCAAGTATTTGTTAGCCCAAGTAGTAACATAAGCGAAGCGAAATTTATGTCTCTTTTATCTGACTACATCTCAGCAAATACTGATGACAATGATACCATGAAGGCAATTCGAGAGTTTATGCTTGCAAAAGGTGACCTTCAAAATCAAATGACCGGCGTTAAAAAAATTATTCCATTTTCATCAAAAGTAAAATATAGTGCTGTTTGTTTTGAAAATGAAAGTTATCTTTTAGGAGCACCAGAAATTGTTTTAGGAAAAACTTATGAAAAAATTAGCTCTGAAATCAATCATCTCTTAGAAGAAGGCTTTCGTGTCCTAGTTTTAGCGGGAACAAAAGAAAAAATTTATGACCAACTTAATTTGGGGGCTTACGCACTTGGCTACGTTGTGTTAGCCAATCCCATCAGAGAAAATGCTAAATCGACCTTTAACTACTTTGCAGAGCAAGGAGTCAATATCAAAGTTATTTCAGGTGATAACCCTCAAACCGTGTCGGCAGTTGCAAAAAGAGCAGGAATTACTGGAGCTGAACGTTTCATTGATGCAAATTTATTGAAAACGAAAGAAGATTTAGACCAAGCGGTTGAATCATATACCGTTTTTGGACGTGTGACACCTGACCAAAAACGCCGTCTCGTTCAAGCCCTTAAAAGTAAAGATCATACTGTCGCAATGACCGGAGATGGTGTTAATGATATTTTAGCCATGAAAAGTGCTGATTGTAGCATTGCAATGGCTTCCGGAAGTGATGCCGCGACCCAAGTTGCACAAGTTGTCTTATTAGATTCAGATTTTGGGCATATGACACAAGTAGTCACAGAAGGACGTCGAGTCGTCAATAACGTCCAACGTTCAGCCATTCTTTTCCTTGTAAAAAATCTCTTTTCAATCATCTTGGCAATTATCTCAGCAATCTTTGTCTTCACCTATCCCTTACAAGCTTCACAACTTTCACTTATCAGTTTATTCACCATTGGGATTCCGGGATTCTTACTCTCTTTAGAAGAAAATGACAAACGAATTGAAAAAGATTTTATTAAAAATGTTATCTTAAAAGCATTACCAGCCAGCTTGACTGAAATTACGGCCGTTTTAGGAGTCGTTATTGCTGGAGCTGCCTTCAAATTGACGGCATCAGAAATTTCAACTTCAGCAGTTATCTTACTAGCTGTTGTTGGATTTATGATTTTAACTAAAATCAGTGCACCACTCAACCGTTTTAAAATGGGAATTATCATTTTTAATATTGTTGGGATAATTATCTCAGGTTTCATGTTCAATTCCCTCTTCTCTATCAGCAAAATTTCTTTGGATAGTTTTGTTCTGGTTGCCTTACTCTCACTATTTTCAGAATCACTATTTAGAAATTTTGATTCACTATTAAAAAAGTTTTTCAAATAAGAACGGATTAAAATGAAAGAAATAAATAAAGATATGAGAAATAAAGAACTCATAGAAGAATTGATAAGTTTATGGGAAAATTCAGTTAAAGAAACACATTCTTTTCTGTCAGTTAAAGAAATTGAAGATATAAAACAATATGTCCCGCAAGCTCTTAAAGCTATCGAACATTTAATTGTGGAATTTGACGATAATGAAAAACCAATTGCTTTTATGGGAATTGTTGGTGAGAAACTTGAAATGTTGTTTATTAGCCCTAATCACATGAAAAAAGGACTCGGTAGAAAGTTGCTTGAAGAAGCAATAAAAAACTATTCGGTAAATGAACTTGTAGTGAATGAGCAAAATCCGCAAGCCAAAGGATTTTATGAGCATTTAGGCTTTAAAGTTTATAAAAGAAATCCAATTGACGAACAAGGAAATCAATATCCAATTCTTTTTATGCATTTGGGTTAATAATCAAAAATCTCACATTTGAACAGTGGGATTTTTTTAATACACGTGAAGAGATTAGGATAGAAGGCTATGTTATAATAGAATAGATTAAACCCAAGGAGTTTGAATGGCTTTTTTAATAATTTCCCTGATTATCATGCTAATTGGCCTGCTAAGATTAAAAATCAATAAACGAAGTATAATAGGAGGAATTTTTTTAGCCTCAGGTTTGATATTGAGCCTAGCCTCTCTGTTTTTTGAATTATTATACCTTATTTATCTTTATCTTCCGTCGGGTGATTTTGCAACCTTGATCATTGCTTATGGAATCCTTCCCTTAATATTTTTATTGGTCTGTGGATATTTCATTTTTAACTCAAAAACAATGAGAACTAAAGAAGGTAAAAGTGCCACTGCAAAATTATCTGCTCTATTTGGCTTAAATTTGCTTATTGCCTTTCCAGCACTCTTTATGTTATTCACATTTTCAACAAAAACAATACCACAAATAATCTGGTACATTCTTCTTTATATTTTACTTATTGATATAATTCTCTGTTTTTTGTTTGCAGCCTATATTTTATATTCATGGATGAGCCAAATGATTCCTTTACAAAAAAGGATAGATTATATTATCATTTTGGGTTCAGGTGTTAGAAGTGAAGAAGTTCCACCCTTGTTAAAGAGTCGATTGGACAAAGGAATTGAATATTACCAGAAAAATCCTACAGCCAAATTTGTTGTTAGTGGCGGACAGGGGGCGGATGAGCCTGTATCAGAAGCCTTCGCCATGCGAAAATACCTCCACTCACAAAACATTCCTAATCATCAAATTCTTTTTGAAGATAAATCCACCACTACTTATGAGAACATGTTATTTTCTAAAAGGATAATTAATGAGGATTGGTCAGATAAAGAAATGCCCCCTTCAATCATTTTTTCAACCAATAATTATCATGTTCTCAGAGGAAGTTTATATGCGCAAAGAGTAAAATTAAAAGCCCAAGGAGTAGGGGCACCCACAGCACTTTATTTCTTACCTACGGCCTTAATTCGTGAATATATCGCATTACTTCTACATAGAAAAATTATTCTTTTTAGTGTATTGGGAGGTGTCTTACTATTCATCATTATTTCCCTTCTTCCTATTTAAAAAAGTTAGCAAACCTCAAGAAAGAATCTCTTTCTTGAGGTTTTTAGTACTCATTTTTTCATTACAAAAATGTAAGAAGGAGGCGTCGGACTTGATGTTAGAATGAAAGAGTAGCTAAATTGTAAAAAGAAAAAAAGGAAAGATATAGAATGAAGAAAATACTAATAGCGATAATTATCATAGTACCAATTGCCGTTACCGGATTTCTCGGTTATGACTTTTTCAAAAAAAATTTTGCTCATGTTCACGGTATAATCATGTATAGTGATAATAAGGATGAAGCAGATACTATATTAGAGAATAATAAAAAATATATTGATAAAGGTTTAACTGTAGAAGGTAAATACAGTTCAAAATCAGATGTCTTAGTCTTGAATACTCAAGCTGCTAATAAATTAATAAATGAAAAAGTTTTTAATAACGTAACCAAAAAAGGAGACAAGTTTAAATTTAAGACAGTAGAAAACTTATCAGCCGAGCCAGCTTTGTGGACAGGAAAGGAAGATAAAACAATAACTGATGATAAAGGACAGTCAGTGAAACCTAAAAGTACAAAATATATTGTTCTAGGAGAATACAGTGCTACTTCTAAGATATTGATTCTTAATGATGAAGATTATCAAAAATTTGATGCAAAAGCTAAATTTGTAAGTGTAATAAAAGAAAAACGAGATGCTGATAAAGTCCTTAAAAGCTACATTACGAGTGGTTCAATTCCCTCACAGATATTCCCTTACAAATAATAAAAACTACTAAAAATAACTCTTATAAAATGTTACTGGAAATTTTTCCAGTGACATTTTTATTTTTTAACAAATTAAAGATGATTATACTAAGTTATAAAGTTATCAAGCGAATAAGACAGCTTGACTCACTATTTATGTAATAATATAAGTATAGTAATCAAAAGAACTCATGTATATTAAAAGGGAGAGAAATTATGACTAGTAAAAAACTAAAAGCATTGGGACAACTAATATTATTTATTGTAGGAATTGAACTAATTGGTGGCCTATCTGGCCTCTTGGCGGGGGATATTAAGGGGATTTATAATAATCTTAAACTCCCACCCCTAGCTCCACCAGACTATCTTTTTGGGATTGTTTGGCCTGTATTATATGCTCTTATCGCCATTTCCGCCTATTTGATTTTTTATAAGCTGAAAACTCAAAGAAGTGAGGGACAAAATGCCTTATTCTATTTTGGAATACAACTTATCTTAAACTTTATTTGGAGTATTATTTTTTTCAAAGGCTATTTTTGGTTAGGAGTTATTATTATTCTCTTACTAGATTTTATTGTTTATCTCTGCATCATTAAATTTTCAAAAATTAATAAGTGGTCTGCATTCCTTCTAATTCCTTATTTTATTTGGATTATTTTCGCAACATATTTGAGTATATCAGTTGCTATCTTGAACTAAATAACTTGAGGAGAATCTGATGGTTTGGGCAATAAATAATGATTATATAACATAAAAATTTTGATATTTATAAGTATATACATCTGTAAAACTGAAAGCTATAGATTGGAGAAGAATAATGAATTTTATTAAACCCTTTATTATAAGTGGAGTAATTTTTTTAATTTTAGATATTTGCTGGCTCTTTTTTGCAAATAAAAAAATCTATCAGCCAAATATTGGTAACTTGATGGGAGATTTTAAAGTTATTCCGGCCATTATCTTCTATATTATTTATCTAGGAGCACTAACATTTTTTGTATTAATGCCCGGACTTGAAAAAAATAGTATAACTTACGTCTTACTGAGTGGTGCTCTACTAGGATTAGTATGTTATTCTACATACGATTTAACAAATTTGGCATCAATTAAAGACTGGTCACTAATGGTAACAATAATTGATATTATTTGGGGGACTTTTGTAAGCTCTTTGAGTGCAAGTCTTTCATTTCTTGTGATTACAAAGTTTATGGAAGGATAAAGAATGGAAAAGGTAAAATCTGAAGACCGTCTACTAGAAAGTATCATAGCAGGAGCGCAAAAGGTTATTAACGGAAAGGATGAACTAAACAAAATAAATGTATTTCCAGTTGCCGATGGGGATACAGGGAGTAATTTAGCATCTTTAATGCA
Organism: Lactococcus sp. S47; assembly: GCF_016517475.1. NCBI lineage: Bacteria > Bacillati > Bacillota > Bacilli > Lactobacillales > Streptococcaceae > Lactococcus > Lactococcus sp. S47. The sequence continues at coordinate 125,619 of NZ_JACVUB010000007.1, read as the reverse complement.
AACCATTATTGATAATTTATCTAATAATAATTATTCAACGAACCTTTTATTTGATGAAGTAGCTTCGGCAGCGCTCATTGGGGCTCGGGGAAATTCTGGAATTATTTTTGCCCAGTACTTAAATGCCGTTTCAGATTATTATAGTGTATATGAAACTAACTTAGAGATACTTGTTTTAGCTTTCAACAGAGCAGTAAAGAGCGCCTATGATTCTTTGATTGAGCCCAAAGAAGGAACGATTTTATCAGTTATGAAAAGATGGGCAGAAGTATTACTAATTACTTTTAAAGAAAGTACATCTTTTGAAAAAGCCTTGCTAGAAGCAAAAGGAGAAGCTTGGAAAGCTCTTAAGGAAACACAATTTCAGATGTCAATTTTAAAAAAGAATAAACTCGTTGACTCTGGAGCGAAGGGTTTTTACTACTTTATATCTGGTTTTACTGACGCTTACTGTGGAGAAAAAGTAAGTAAGATACAAGAAGGACTTATCCCCAGCATAAAAGAATTAAATACAGAAGATATTAGAGAACACTTTATATCTGAAGCACCTAAAAATAGGTATTGTTCAGAATTTATTATCAAAGAACCCCTAAAACAAGAAAAGGACTTAAAAGAATCACTAAGGAAATGGGGAGATTCTTTAGTTATTGCTGGAAATAAAAAACAAATAAAGATTCATATCCATACTAACCATCCGGAAAATATATTAGCACTGTTAGAAAAAACAGGAACAATTATCTATCAAAAAGTTGATGATATGCAATTACAATATGAAATATCACAAAATAGAAAATCATCCATTGCTATTGTCACAGATTCTGTTGCCGATCTATCTGCTGATTTTATACTTGAAAATCAAATTTTTGTTTTACCTTTGAATGTTTCAGTAGGTGAGCAAGCCTTTTTAGATAAACTTACAATCAATCCTCAAATTTTTTCAGAAAAGTATAATAAGAATTTAAAAATGACAACTTCTCAACCAAGCATTCAATCTGTTGATTCGCTTTTCTCCTTTTTAGAAGGAAAATATGAACATATCATCGTGATTTCAGTTTCTTCAAAACTAAGTGGCACTTATCAACTTCTCAACCAAAGAATTACAGCAAAGAAATCCTTAGAAAACCGAGTACATCTTATAGATTCCAAATTAAATTCAGTGGCTCAAGGACTACTAGTTAAACAAGTTGCCAAATTGATTAGTGAAGAGCGTTCTATTGAATCAGTACTTAATGAAACAGAAAAAATAACTGACCGGATATTTATTTATGTGGCAGTAGAAGATTTATCGCCAATGATAAATTCGGGAAGAATTCCAAAAATTTTGGGAGAAACCGCACAAAAACTTTCAATGCATCCAATTATTAGTCTTGATAAAAGAGGAAACGGAAAGCTGATTGGTGCTTCTTTTAGTCAAAATAAGAGTATGGATAAAATTTTGAAAAAAATTAACCTATTGTCAAAAGAAGGACAAATCGAAGAATTAGCTTTGACACATGTTTTATCCGAAGAATCAGCCTTAAAGATAAATGAACTATTGAAAGAAAAAACTACTAAAAACTGTGAAATTATAGACAGTTCAGCAGCAATTGGAATTTCTGCAGGGATTGGAAGTTTAGCAATTGCCGGACTATTAAAGGAGGTCAAATGAATTATATAGCCGTTTTGGTAACTTTATTACTTTATTTCATCTGTTGGTTTCTTATTGCGACATCTAAGAAGAATTACGGATTGATAGATATTGCTTGGGGCGGAGGATTTGTTCTTACAGCTGTGGTCTCTTATTTATTTTCTCCGAGAATTACGATTCAAAATAGCCTAATCTTAGTATTAGTCATATTATGGGGAGTACGTTTAGCAATTCATTTAGGAAGACGAAATTGGAATAAACCCGAGGATTATCGCTATACAAATATGCGTAAAAGGTGGGGCAATAATTTTCCAAAATTGAAAGCTTTTCTAACGGTATTTATGGTGCAATATCTTTTGTTAATCATTATTTCACTCCCAATTATTCAAGTCAATTCAAATGTTAATTCTCAATTTTATTGGTGGCAAATTTTAGGTATAATAATTTGGATATTTGGCTTTATCTTTGAAGTTTTTGGAGATCGTCAGTTAGAAGTCTTTAAAAAACTACCCCAAAATAAAGGAAAACTATTGACTAGTGGCCTGTGGTCACTAACACGACATCCTAATTATTTTGGCGAGTCAATGTGTTGGTGGGGAATATTCTTAATCTCTTTGACGACTTTATCAACGCTTTGGTTGGTTATTAGTCCACTATTGATTACTAGTCTCCTTTTATTTGTATCTGGTGTACCAATTCTTGAAAAAAAATATAAGAATCGTGAAGATTTTAAAGAATATGCAAAAACTACCCCGAAGTTTGTTCCTTTTATTGGTAAAAAGGGCTTGTAGACTAAGTTCTCAATCATAAAGGCCCATAATTTTAGTAATTTCCTTTTTATTCTTATATAAAACAACATTCGTATGCTTTCAAAATTGTAAGCTTATTAATCCAGCTCCTTGATATAATAAGGGTATAAAATAAAGGAGAATATATTGTGAAGAAAGTATTAGTAGGATTGTTAGCTATTATGGTTATGATAATCGCTTCTGGATATACATATTATAAAATGAATTATGGTGGGGAAAGTTACTATGTTCAAATATTAGTTAATGGTGAGCGGGAAGAGACGACTGCTGATGATCATACACCAATGGTAATTTATCACTACAAACTTGATTCTTTCAATTCAAAAGGAGATAAAAAGTTAGTAAAGTTTATGGCTAGTCATAATTTAAGAAACCAAGCCTATTTAGAACTGACTTATAACAAGCATAAAGGTGTAACAAACTGGAATGAGGTCCAAGAGAAAGAAATACCAAAACCTGCATTAAAAGAGCTACAAAGCTTAGAAAACTAATTTCTATTTTCCTTATCTAGATAAAGAATTTGTAAGCTAGGGAGCTAAAAGAAGTTAGTGGATAGATTAAATATTTTAGCGATATAATGATAGTGTTAAAGGAAAAAAGGAAAATAAATATGGCTTTTAATATCTGTGTAAATCTTTATGTAAAAGAAGTAGAAAAAGAAGTAGATTTTTTCAGGTCAATCGGTTTTTTAGAAATTGAAAGACATAAGATGGAAAACTCAGATTCAGTTGTAATTGCACCGCTATCAGATGGCAATGCTTTTTTACAAATTTGGGATATCGAGTTTATAAAAAAAGTCTCACCCGAAGTTGCGAATGATAAACCTTCATTACTATTCACAGTAGATAATATAGAAGAGATGAATGAAAAATTAAAGAAAATTACTCCTACAACAAGCGACTTGATGGATGCTAACGGGAAAAAAGCATTTAATTTCCAAAGCCCTTCGGGTAACTATTATGCTTTTATGGAAATTTAATTATATCTAATTTTATAATAGTACTTAAAAACTGTCATTAAAGGCAGTTCTTTTTATTTAAATGAGAAAATAAAGAAATCATATAAATTTTTATTCTGTGTAATCTAAAATATTTGCAAAAACAAGTAAAATATTTTATTATATGACTTATCAATCATTGACTTGTCAAGTATTTATTTTTCCAAAAATTGAAAAATAAACATTAATAAATAAAAAGGAATAAAAATTATGATTATTGTAAATGCTAAATTTTATATTAAAGAAGATAAAAAATCTCAATTCTTAAAAGAGATAGAAGGTCTGATTTCAGCTTCCAAAAAGGATGAAGGATGTCTGGAATACTCTCTTTATGAATCTACGGATAATCAGCTAGAATTTGTGATGATAGAAAATTGGGAATCACAGGAAGCTATCGAAAAACATAACACTAATCCCCTTTTGCTAGCATTCGCTAAGAACTTAAGCACTTATAGTTCAAAAAAACCAGTTCTACAAATTGCGGAAACAAAGTAAAAAATAATTAACAATATAAAAAGGTAGAGCAAGAAAAGTATTGCTCTATCTTTTTATATTATAGGGAAAGAAATTAGTGAAGAATCTTCTAAGGTTTAGAAGGTAAAACTGGGAAAGGAAAAGTAATCGCTCAACTATATTTTAGATATGGAAATATTACTGGATTCCTTTATAACAATGCATTATAGAAACTAAAATAAAATTTAGTGGGCAGAATTTAAAAGACATAAAACAACAAGATATTATTGAAAAATAAGGAAACTTATAAAATAAAAAGCCACTAAAGTTTAGTGACTTTTTATTTATCCTTTACTTGGTATGAATGGAATGATTGACTGTGCGAGGGCTTCAACATTTCTACTTTGAATCAGGATTTTTCCCTTACCTCGAAATTTATTAACTAACCCTTCTCCTGTCTTAAAACCAAATGTTCCGGAAGCAACTTCAATTGAATAACTCAAAGATTCAGTCCATGCTAAAACATGTTGATTATCAACTACAAAATCTTCTGTTCCATCAAGAGCTATTTCTACAATATCCCCGTAACCGCTGATTAACATCTTTCCGCTGCCCTGTGTTTTCATCACAAAAAGACCACCAGTTCCTCCAAATAATGCTCCATCTAATTTTTGACGCTCCATTATGTAATGGACACCACCCTCACTAACGAGGAATGCCCCTGTGTTAAGATTCCACTGTTCTTGACCGACAAGAATTTCCTTGATTGAACCAAGGCTAGCAGGAGCAAGCGAAATTTTACCATTTGCACCTATTGCGCTTGCCTTAGTAATAAAGAAACTTTCTCCACTTGTAATTGAACGACCAAGAGCTTTTAAAGCACCTCCAAGTCCTCCTTTTCCATTGCTGTTCATTTTTCCTTCAAGTTTAACAGCAGCGTTATGATAGACCATCGCTCCAGACTCAATTTGAATCTCTTCATTATTGTCAAGACTAATCTCCACTAGTGGTGCCATTGATGTTGAACTTAGTTGATATTCCATAAATCTTCTCCTTTTGAACTTATTCTTTAAACAATTATATCATGAGATGTCATCTGAATAAATATTAAAAATTATTCTTATTTATGAAATTATTGTATTCAAAGAAGCTATAGTAATAAAAAAGCATGTTTGGACATAACATGCTTTTTTCATTAATTATGAAATATTTATAATTTTTTCGATAGATATGAGGTGAATTTTATCTGTGGATTTTATTCTAACTTGATTATTGATAAATTCTGATACAAAACCAAAAACTTCAGTTATTTTATCCTTAGATTGATATTTAATTTTGACTTGTACTTGATTAGTAAATGACTGGTTGAGAAGATGAAGTATAATGTGATGTGATAAAGGTTGTAAGATTTTATCACTATTTTGCTCTTTAACAAATGCATTTTGGGCCTCGGTCAACTCTCCGGTCGCAAATGATCCCCATTTCATCATTCCTCTATCCTGATATGCTCGAATGACTTCATAGGAACTATAAGAACGGTCAACTGACATCTTTATCCTCCTTATTTTGACTTGCTGCATGACCTCCAATAAGTTTATTTCGATAAATCACACGTGAACCTTCGGATAAACTACTTGCTTTTTGAATGGATAGAAAATCGAATTTTTCTCTGATTTCGTCAATGGCTTTTTGAAGGGATTCCTGCTTTTCGTTGGATTGATTTTCTTCAACAGTTTCAAATAAAGAAAGTTGTTTGACCGAATTATCAGAGAGTTGATTGCCACTTATTCCTATTTGCCTTACTGCTCCACCTTGATATTTTTCACGAAATAAACGAATTGCGAGGTCTTGCAGTTCCTTTGTATTTTGTGTTGCTTCAATATTGCGTGAAATTTTAATAGAAGAGTGTTCAGAGCTTGCTGCAGCACCCACATAAAGTGAAAGATTGCTTGCCATTCTTCCTCCCTTTCTTAGCCTTATCGCTAAGTTTTCAGCCATTTCTTTAATCACAAGTTCTATTTCTTTTTGTTTATGGTAGTCACGAGGTAGAATTTGAGAATTGCTGAAGCTAGAAGATTTAGGAATATATTTTTCCCTTACATTACTTTCATCAATTCCATTTGCATGGAAAAAATGTTGGAGTCCAATTGTGCCTAATTTTTGTTTAAGGAGAAGAGGGTCAGCATTTGCAAGCTCTTTAATAGAACTGATTCCTAACTTGTTCAAACGTTTCTCAGTTCGTTTTCCAATTCCCCAGAAGTCAGTCATCTTAGGAAGAGTCCAGAGTTTACTAGGCACATCTTCATACCGTATTAATGCTCTCATATTCTGATTATGTTTGGCATAGTTATCCATGGCAAGTTTTGCAAGTAGAGGATTATCACCCATCCCTACAGTTACATAAAGCCCTAACTTATCCAAAATCTCACGTTGTAAATCTAAAGCAATCAGATTCATTTGCTCATATCGGTTTCTAATATCAGGATAGAAGAAGTTAAGAGATTCTGTGATATCTAAAAATGATTCATCAATTGAGTAAGAGTGAATTTCTTCAATTGATGTGTAATTGGTTAGAATTTCAGTAACTTTGATTTTATAATCTACATAGAGCTGCATTTGAGGCGGAACAAGCCATGTTCGTTTTGCCCAGGATTCGATGAAAGCGACATGCTGCAAAGTTGGTTCAGTCCGTTGTCCGTAAATATCCGTATGTGTTCGATACCATTGTGGGAAATTGAATTTCCTTGTTTCAATAATAAAGGGTAAATCACTGGCACGACTTATGTTTTTCATTCCAAAGACTTTTTTAAAAGTAGGACTAGAGGCAAGCGTTAAACCTTTAGTGTTATCTGCACGACTCATGACGCAAAGAGAAGTTGTCAAAGGGTTAAGATTTCGTTGAACGCACTCAATAGAAGCGTAATTTGATTTGACATCTTCAAAAAGGATAGCTCTGCGAGGTTCAAGTGAGTAGTCAAAAAAGTTATTTAATTTATGTTTATCCATCTCTCCCCTTCAGTAACATATTTAATACAAAACATCTGTTTATCTGATATTATACTCTAAAAAAAACCATTAATCAATGGATAATATCAGAAAAAATAGTAAAAAGATAAAAAAATATCTCAGTTTGTTCCTTCCCCCAAAAAAAGAGCTTATTTTCTGCTATAGTTAGATTTAGAGAAGGGCAAAGAAGTTCTGTATTTGATTCATTATTTAAAAAATATCTATCAAAATTTTGAATATAGTAATGGTGACTTAAATATTGAAGCAAACGACCACAAACACCAGAAGATAAAAATATTTAAGAATAATTGATGTAAGTTTTAGGAAAACTCCAATTTTTAAGAAAGATATTTAATCAGTTCAAATATGCAAATATTACTGGTCCTCTTTGTAACAATGAATTTAAAGAAATCATAATAAAATTTAATGGGTAGAATTTAAAATAAATTAAAAAATATTGTTAAAAAAGAAAATTTATAAAATAAAAAACCACTAAAAAAATAGTGGTTTTCACTTATTTTTATATTTTTAATTATTTAAGACAAAATTCATAAAATACGCAATCGTCCCATCCTTTGTTATCAAAGCTCTTGAGATTGGTTCTCCCGCGAAATACAAATTGATGTTTTTCATAAAGTTTCTGTGCAGGTGTATTTTTAAAATTAGTATCTAATCTAATAGTTACCATACTATTACTTTTGCTAAATTCTTTTATAAAGTTGATCATAGTACTTGCAATTCCTTGATTTAATTTTTTAGGATCTATAATTAAAGTATGGATTACCAAGATTTGATTAGGATCAAGCTCTGGGGTGCCCCAGGTAATATTTTCATACTCTTTATCTGATTGATTATTTAGAATCACAGTTCCTGAAACAATATCATTTGAATCATAACAAACAAAGAGCTGAGATAAGTCAATTGCTTTTAGAGCCGTATCAATTGAGGGATAAATATTTTTTATCCAACTCGTTTGTTTTTCATCAATCAATGGTAAAGAATTACCATAGAATTTAGCAACTGCGGGTTTATCTTGCTCTGTAGCAAGGCGTACAAAGTATTTCATCTTACATTCTCCTATTTTGAGGTTGGAAAATTATAGCATAAAAAAGCATGAATGTAAACCTTTTCTTTGGTCTTTATCTGGGATTTTCGTATATGTTATCAAAGTGGTATAATGCATGTTTTATATGTTATGCATTTCGTGTTGTTCTTAAGTATTGTTTAACAAGCATTTAAGGGGTATAGTTTTTTTATATAACTAAAAAAGTCAGTTTTTTTCATAATTGGTATTGTTTTGATGTAATGTATATGGTACAATGCTCTTTGTGTGTGTAATTTGAAAAAAATAAAGGAAAAAATAAAAATGAAAATAAAAAAAATTATCATAGCAGCCACCACTTTTGCAATAGTTTTTAGTACGTGTATTGGTATTAAATCATTAGCGGATAATTATTGGACTGGACATGGAGAAATTCAGACAATTAACAACAATATTGATACACTATCAAATCGGGTTAAAAGTAAAAATCAAGTAATTTCTGATTTAAATCAGACCATAGCAAACTTAAAAAGTTCAGTTGATTCACAAAGTTCACAAGTCAATTCTTTGCAAACTCAATTAACGCAAGCTAATGTTGACAAACAAAATGAAATTAATGCAAAGATAAATGAAATCAATACAAAAATTGCAGAAGGAAATCAAAAAGTAGCTGATAAACAAAAAGAGGTTGATACAGCAAACCAAACAATTTCTCAATTAAACCAACAACTTAATGATTTAAGGCAAAAGTCTGGACAGGACAATGATCAAGCATTGCGAGAAGTTCAAGATACTCGAGCAAAATCTGATCAGGCTGTAAAAGATGCACAATAAATAAAAAAACCTGACTTGGGTCAGGTTTTTTTATATAAATAAGCATAAATATTTAAATTTCTGTTTTCAAACTTTTATTTAAAGTAAGTAATTGCGAGAGAAGTAAGTCATAATTAATATTCTCGTTGCAAGAAACTAAACTGTCACCAATTTCAAGAGAGATAGAAGGTAATTCCTTTTTAACTTGTGCTCCCTTATCTGTGAGAAATAACTCAACACTTCTTTCATCTTTATCAGAACGTTTTCTTATAATGTATCCTTTTGCTTCCAATCTTTTTAGCAGAGGGCTTAATGTACCAGAATCTAAAGAGAGTTCATCGCCTAATTTATTTATTGTCATATTGTTTTCAATTGCTAACATAGCGATAAATCCAGTATAAGTAAGCGAATATCTATTTAAATAAGAATTATATTTTTTTATGATTTCCTTTGAAGCAATGTATAATTGAAAACATAATTCCTTGCTAAGAATATTGTCTGTCATATTTTCTCCTATCATTTCATTATATCTGAATCTATATATTTGTCAAACGTAATTGTATTTAGTACAATTATATTGTAAACAATTTAAAAAGGAGATTTCAATGAAAAAAATATTTTCTACAAAAATGATAAATACTGGCGGTCGAAATGGCGAAGTCCATTCTCCAGATAAAAGTTTTAATTTAGATATTGTTGCACCAGGCAGAAAGGTTGAAGGAGCAACAAATCCAGAGCAATTATTTGCTGCAGGATATAGCGCTTGTTTTAATAGTGCTTTAGACTATATTAAGAAATCAAAAAATATAGAGGGTGAATCAACTATTGAAGTTACAGTTTCTCTCTATAATTTAAGTCAAAATGAAATTCCAGATGTAGTATTAGGAGTTGATATTACAGGACATATCGAAGGAGTGGGTACTGAAGAAACAGAAGAACTCTTGAAACTAACACATAAAACTTGCCCATATTCTCGCGCTACTCAAGGTAATATTGAAGTAACGATAAAGGCTATCTAAAAGATTATTCTAAAATCAGTTTTCCAAGATTAAACTTTTTACTAAGTTTAGGGAGCACAAAACTCTTATTATTTTTTGTTTTGATAATATATTGAAAATAAAAGATAACAATAGTTAATGCATGATTTAAAATACAAAAATGAGCGAGGATTTTATTAAAAATTTTAAAAGTAAAAAAGCCAATAACAAAAATATTGGTTTTTTTATTTTAAAAAATTCCAGAATAGGTGTTTTCATCTCGAGTGCAAGAAAAAATAAGAAAATAGATAAAAGGACCTTATTGCTAAGAAATTATAAAGATATACATTAAATGAAGTAACATTTCCAACCTTTGATGGATTAATAAAACAGAGAGAAGGGTTAAAATATAAATGAAATATGATATAATTTAAGTTGTGTTTTAATTTGACCTCGTAGAGTAAAAATTAGAGAAATCGAGAAAGTTTATGAAGTAATCTTTAGGGATTTTGAAGTACAGAACTTTTGATATCAATGGTTTAGAAGCTAAAAAAATAAAAGGAAAAGTAATGGCGCAATTATATTTCAAATATGGGACGATGAATTCAGGAAAATCAATTGAGATTTTGAAAGTGGCTCATAATTATGAGGAACAGGGTAAGCCTGTTTTATTAATGACTTCTAGTCTGGATACACGCGCAGGGGTTGGGACAGTTGCTAGCCGAATCGGGATGAAAGCTGAAGCTGTCGCAATTGATGAGGAAATGTCTGTTTTTGATTATGTGAACAGCCTGCCAGCTAAACCTTTTTGTGTGCTGATTGATGAGGCACAATTTTTAAATAAAAAACATGTCTATGATTTTGCGCGTGTTGTGGATGAACTAAATGTTCCAGTCATGGCTTTCGGTTTGAAAAATGATTTTCGTAATGAGCTTTTTGAAGGCTCAAAATATTTGCTTTTGCTTGCGGACAAAATTGAAGAAATTAAAACGATTTGTTGGTATTGTAGTAAAAAGGCAACAATGGTGATTCGGACAATTGATGGAAAACCAGTTTATGAAGGTGAACAGTTGCAAATTGGTGGAAACGAAACCTATATTCCTGTTTGTCGTAAACATTATTTTAAGCCAGAAATTTAAAAAATAAGATTAGAATTTTACACGAACAGACTTTATATCAAGAGGGAGGAACTCGATGTTTTATCATTTTAAAGGAACGATTACTGGTGAGGATTATCAAAGAATTCTTGGTCAAATGACCAAGCGGATGATGCTTGTTTTTTCAGGAATTATGCTTATTTTTTTGGTTATTAATTTATTTATGAGTAAGGGGCAATGGCTTTGGCCGGTTGTTTCTGCTTTACTTGTTCTTGTTTTAGGAAATCTTTTTTTACATTGGCAATTGAAAAGTCGTTTTTTGAAAAATTTTAAGCCACAAGAACTTGATATGTATGTGACAGAGGAACAAATTAAAGCTCAAATGAATGTACGTAATGTTGAAATTTTTTCAGATCGTGTGCACTTTTTTCAAGGTAGAAATCAAGTGATGATTTTTAAAAAAGACATGCTGCAAGATGTGACACAATGGGATTCATTTGTCAATATGGCAAAAAATTTACCATTAAAAACTAAAAAATAATTAAAGGAAATAGAGAAATGTTTGATCAGTTAGAATCAATAGTTGGAAGATATGAAGAATTGGGTGAGTTATTGTCTGACCCTGAGGTGGTTTCGGATACAAAGCGTTTTATGGAATTATCGCGTGAAGAAGCAGATTTACGTGATAAAGTAGCGACTTATAATGAATACAAAAAAGTTCTTGAAACAATTTCTGATAGTGAAGAAATGCTTGGCGAAGGTGGACTTGATGATGACATGAAAGAAATGCTCAAAGAAGAACTTTCATCAGCAAAATCACAAAAAGAGCTTTTGGAAGAAGAAATCAAAATCTTGCTTTTACCAAAAGACCCAAATGATGGAAAAAATATTATTTTAGAAATTCGTGGAGCTGCTGGTGGTGATGAAGCTGCACTTTTTGCTGGTGATTTGTTGAATATGTACCAACATTTTTCTGAATCACAAGGTTGGAAGTTTGAAATTATGGAAGCAAACATCACCGGAATTGGTGGGTATAAAGAGGTTTCAGCTTTAATTTCTGGTCCATCTGTTTATTCAAAATTGAAATATGAATCTGGTGCTCACCGAGTACAACGTGTTCCTGTAACCGAAACACAAGGGCGGGTCCATACATCAACGGCTACTGTTCTTGTTATGCCTGAGGTTGAAGAATTTGAGATGACAATCGACCAAAAAGATTTACGTGTGGATATTTACCATGCCTCTGGTGCTGGTGGACAGAATGTCAATAAGGTTGCTACCGCGGTACGTATGGTCCATTTACCAACTGGGATTAAAGTGGAAATGCAAGAAGAACGGACGCAACAAAAAAATCGGGATAAAGCTATTAAATTGTTGAATACAAAAGTCTTTGATTACTATCAACAAATTGAATTGGATAAGCAAAATGCAGAACGTAAATCAACTGTCGGAACTGGGGATCGTTCTGAGCGGATTAGAACTTACAATTTCCCACAAAACCGTGTGACTGATCACCGGATTGGCTTGACTTTACAAAAGTTGGATAGTATTTTATCTGGGAAAATGGATGAAGTGATTGATGCTTTGATTGTCTATGACCAAACTAAAAAATTAGAAGAATTAAATAAATAATGGATTTTGAATTTGAAGATTTTGTTATTCGAGAAGTGGGACATGAAAATAGGAAAATGCAAACTTCGAAAAAGGTGAATAATGTTTCAACAGATGTGACTATTTTTAAGGTCAAAGGCTTTGATTTATCTTTTGATTTACTTTATTGCAGGGGTGAAAATGGAGATGTTTGGGTAGTTGCTGAAAAGATGGAGTCTCTTTCTAAGCATTTGCACCGAGCGCAAAGAACTCGGATGTCAATTGAAAATTATAAAGAAAAGCAATATTGTCGACTTTGGCAAGAAGTAAAAAAAGATGAAGACTGGAGTCGGACCAAGAAAAGTTTACCTTTGTCTGAATTGGGAAAATATAGTAAAAATCCTTTACGTCAATCTTTCTCAGAACTTGGAGCAAAACTTGGAACTTTAGAAGAGTTGGTTTCCGAAACGAATCAAAATCGAAAGCAGTATGCTTTGCTTTTTCCAGCTCAAGAAGTAAAAATCCCTTTATGTGCTTATCTTTTAACTCGAATTTCACCTCTTATTTAGTAGAGAATCTTGTAAAATAATGATTACTTATAAAAATTATTAGTAGTGAGGAACTTATTTTGATGAATGATGAAACAATCATGAATCCAACGATTGAAAAAATGTTGCTCCACGCATCAGTTCGTGATTTTAAAGCAGAACCTTTGTCAGCTGATGTCAAGGAGTTGTTGCTAAAAGCTGCACAGTCTGGAGCTTCATCTAATTTTCTACAAGCTTATTCAATCATTGAGATAGCGGATAATGATTTACGTCGTGAACTGGCTAAGATATCAGGTTCAGATGATTATGTGAATCAAACAGGTGTTTTTTATATATTTGTGGCTGACTGGTATCGACAAGCTCAGATTTTACGGACAGAAAATAAAGATGTGAAGGCTCTCCAGAATATGGAAGCGTTGACGGTTGCCATTGTTGATACTACAATTGCTGCACAGAATATGGCGATAGCTGCAGAATCTATGGGGCTTGGAATTTGTTATATTGGTGGGATTCGTAATGATATTGCTAAAGTGGCAGATTTACTGGATTTACCAGAATTGACTGTTCCACTTTTTGGTCTTACAATTGGGATACCAAAAACACGAAATGAAGTTAAACCACGTTTACCAAGAGCAAATATTTTGTCAGTTAATGCTTATAATCATGTGGCAGTAAGGAATTTACAGGCTTATAATGAACAAACTTCAGCTTATTATGCCAATCGGAGTCATCATCAAAAGTCTACTGATTGGACGCAGGAAATGAGCAATTTTCTGACAAATCCACGGCGTGAGGATGTTGCCAAATTTTTGAAAAAGCAAGGATTTACATTAAACTGAAAAGTTGATTAAGCCTGATTTTATTGGGCTTTTTTGCTATACTTGGAAGAGTAATTTAAAAAGATATTAGAAAAATAATTAATATTGGAAAGTAGAAAAAGAAAAATGCTTTGGATTGAAGCTGTGCGAACTTTGTCAGCAGATTTAGAAGACCCTTTTGAGTTGGAATTTGTCTGGCGAAATTTACATGAACTTGATAAATTATCTTGGTTGAATTTAATGCGAGAAAAAATTACTGACCAAGAATTAAAATTACTGACAGAAGTGTCAAAACGTCTTCATCAAAATGAGCCTCCACAATATATAGTGGGTTGGGCAGAATTCCGTGATTTGAAATTGAAGGTCGATGAGCGTGTTTTAATTCCTCGTCCGGAAACTGAAGAATTAGTGGAAATGATTTTGGCTGAAAATGAGAATGATTCCCTCAAAATTTTAGATATTGGAACGGGGTCAGGAGCGATTGCCATTTCTCTTGCTCATGCGCGTGAAAATTGGTCAGTAAAAGCTTCTGATATTTCTAAAGAGGCACTAACTTTAGCAGCTGAAAATGCTGAAATAAATCAGGCTAATTTGGAATTCATTCAATCAGATGTACTAGATAAAATTACTGACAGCTTTGATATTATCGTTTCTAATCCGCCATATATTGCTTTTGATGAAACTTACGAAATGGATAATTCTGTCATTAAATATGAACCTGATTTAGCGCTTTTTGCGAAAAATCAGGGATTAGCAATTTATCAAAAAATTGCTGACCAAGCGGTCAATCATCTGACTGATAATGGAAAAATTTATTTGGAAATCGGCTATAAGCAAGGGCAAGCTGTGCAAGCTATTTTTCAAGAAAAATTTACTGACAAGCTTGTTAGTATTCATCAGGATATATTTGGAAAAGATCGAATGATTAGTGTCAAATGATAAAAGCTACTGTTGCTATATTTAAGGAGAAAAATGAATTCTTTAATTTTTGAACAAGTATTTCAGCAAAAAGAAGATTTTTTACCAATATTATTATTAGCTGATGATGGACCACATTTAGAAAATTATCTGGAAAATGGTGATTTGTTTACTCTGTCATTAAAAAATGGCAAGACCGTTGCCTGTGCTGTAGTCATAAAAAAACAAAAAAATACTTTTGAAATTGAGAATTTCGCGGTAGAAACTAGTTTTCAAGGACAAGGATTCGGTCAGCAAATGATGAAACAACTCATCACATATTTGAAAGAAAATTTAGCAGCTGATGAGCTAATTCTTGGAACAGATGATGTTTCAAACAATGTAGCTTTCTATGAAAAATGCGGCTTCACAATTACTCATAAAATTTCCAATTATTTTCTTGATAATTATGATCATCCTATTTTTGAAGGAAAAGTTCAGTTAAAAGATAAAATATATTTAAGAAAGAAGTTAAAATGAAAGTTGAAAATGATTTACGAACAATGTCCTCTTTTTTGCAAGTGCAATTAAAAGATATCAAAACTTTGGTTGAGTCAAACAAGATAGACCAAGCTAAAGAAAATTTGAAGTTTGTGCAAGGGGGACTCAATAATTTTGCTAACGAACTTGAAAAAGTCGAAGGTGGATTTTATGGTATTATTGGTTTTCTCTTTCGTCGTCCCTACAAAGTACCAGATGATTTGAAAAATATCAGAGAAAATCTTTTTATTGAAGCAAAAACATTACAAAAAGAACTAGACAAGCAGTCAGAAAAAGAGAATAATAATAAAAACCGCTTATCAGCTAGAGCTATCAAAGCACTAAAATCTGGTCAGTTAGCTATTTTACCGACAGAAACAGTTTACGGTCTCTTTGCAGATGCGATGAATGAAGAAGCAGTCCAAAAACTCTATTCAGTTAAAGGACGTCCAACAGAAAAAGCTTTAAATATGAATATTTCAAGCTTTGAAGATATTTTAAAATATTCAATCAATCAACCAGTTTATCTCCAAAAAATTGTGGAAGCCTTTCTTCCTGGCCCTTTAACCATTATTTTAGAGGCATCTAAAGATGTTCCTGAATGGATTCATATTGGAAAAAGTACTGTTGGTTTTAGAATGCCAAATATTGCAGTAACTCAAAAAATTATCAAAGAAGTCGGTGTTTTGGTCGGACCTTCTGCCAATTTAAGTGGTTCTAAAAGTCCAAGTTTCTTTGCCGATTTAAGTCCTGAAATTTTAGAAAATGCCGCAGTCGCTGTTCAAGATGATAGCATCTATGGACTAGATACAACAATCATCGATTTGACGCAAGAAAAACCAAAATTACTGCGTCAAGGGGCTGTTACTAAAGAAGAATTACTTAAAAAAGTTCCTGAACTTGGTCAAATTGAATAAAATAAGCTGAAAAAAGTAATCTAAAAATTTCCGAACATTCTTTGGCAATGATGAGATTTATAAGCCAACTTATTTCAAAAAAGAGCCTTTAGCCGATATAATAGTTTTAGAGTTGAAAGTTTGCTTGCGAAAGTAAACTAAAATTAACTGATTAAGTTTATAGCGCCAATGACTATAAAATTCTACTTATATTTTTTAAAATATCCCAAAAGACATACAAGGAGAACCAATGATTTTTGATAAAGAAGATTTTGAAAGTTTTGACCCAGAATTGTGGGCAGCCATTCATGCTGAGGAAATTCGTCAGCAACAAAATATTGAATTAATTGCTTCAGAAAATATTGTTTCAAAAGCAGTTATGGCAGCACAAGGTTCTGTTTTGACAAATAAATATGCCGAAGGTTATCCTGGGAAACGTTATTATGGCGGAACAGAAGCGGTTGATGTTGTAGAAAATTTGGCTATTGAACGAGCAAAAGAACTTTTCGGTGCAAAATTTGCCAATGTTCAACCTCATTCAGGTTCTCAAGCCAATGCGGCAGCTTATATGGCATTAATTCAACCTGGAGACACAGTCTTAGGAATGGATTTAAATGCTGGCGGTCACTTGACTCATGGGGCTTCAGTCAATTTTTCAGGAAAAACTTATCATTTTGTTCCTTATGGAGTTAATTCTGAAACTGAGCTTTTAGATTATGATGAAATTTTAAAAATTGCTAAAGAAGTTCAACCTAAACTGATTGTTGCTGGCGCTTCTGCCTATTCACGCCTGATTGATTTTGCTAAGTTCCGTGAAATCGCTGATAGTGTTGGAGCAAAATTAATGGTTGATATGGCACATATTGCTGGATTGGTAGCGACTGGTGCGCATCCTAATCCACTTCCTTATGCTGATGTCGTTACAACAACAACTCATAAGACACTCCGTGGCCCTCGTGGTGGAATGATTTTGACTAACGATGAAGCTTTGGCCAAGAAAATTAACTCTGCAATCTTCCCTGGAACTCAAGGTGGGCCTTTAGAACATGTCATTGCAGCAAAAGCAGTAGCTTTTAAAGAAGCACTTGACCCAGAATTCACAACCTATATTGAACAAGTCATTAAAAATACGCAAGCAATGGCTGAGGAATTTGCTAAAGTGGAAGGCTTACGATTGATAGCTGGTGGTTCAGATAATCATTTGCTTAATCTTAAAGTTTTAGACTTAGGAATTAATGGGAAAGAAGCTCAAGATTTATTGGATAGTGTTCACATCACACTCAATAAAGAAGCAATTCCTGATGAAACATTATCACCATTTAAAACTTCAGGGGTGCGAATTGGAGCAGCAGCAATTACATCAAGAGGATTTAAAGAAGTTGAAGCGAAAAAAGTTGCACAATTGGTTTCAGAAGCTTTGGTTAATCACGATAATCAAGAAAAACTTGCGGAAGTTAGGAAAGCAGCTTTAGAACTGACTCGTCAATTTCCCTTATAATATCAAAAAATTAGACAAAGAAAATTTGTCTAATTTTTTAATGTTAAGCTAAATTTAAAAGAGAAGTGTTATAATAGAACTTATATAAAAAATGACTGCAAAAAAATAATGATATGTGCTAGTAAAGAATAAGAGCAGTCAGAAAATTTAGGTAAGTGAAATGTTTAAAAAATTAATTGGATTAATAGTACTGATACTTCTTGTATTCAGTGGTTTTTATGTTTACCGTATGCATGAAAATGTGAAACACGTAATGTCTTATGAGGCAGAGGTCGAAAAAAGCCTTAAAGCACAAGGCTTGAGTGGTGATACAAAGTTGGCTTTGGCAATTATTTATACAGAAACTAAAGGAAAACAAGTTGATATTATGCAATCAAGTGAAAGCTTGAATGGCACAACAAATACTTTCTCAACAGAACAAGAAAGTATTAAACAAGGTATTTCTAATTTGTCAAAAGTTTTAGAATATGCTTCACAAAAAAAGGTCGACGCTTGGGCAGGAGTTCAGGCTTATAACTATGGGAAGGCCTATGTTGATTACATAGCTGCTCATGGTGGAAAGAACACTATCGCTCTTTCTAAGGATTATTCTCGTGATGTCGTTGCGCCAAGTTTAGGAAATACAACGGGTGAAACTTATTATCATTTGACTCTGGATTCATTGATTTATAATAAAGGAAAACTCTACTCTAATGGTGGGAATATTTTCTATGCCAAAGAAGTTGAATGGAACATGCTCTTACTTGATTTATTAAATTGGTAAATTACTGTTAAGGCAGAAAAACACAGTTGACTGTGCTTTTTTGTCGAACAGTATTTTTTTATATTTGAATTATCAGAAAATTATACTATAATAGTGATTAATAAATAATTTGAGGAAGTGAAATCGATGATTTATAATTTTGGCGCAGGACCCAGTGTACTTCCAAAGGAAGTCTTGAAGAAGGTTCAAGAAGAACTGTTAGACTTTGAAAAAAGTGGTATGTCAGTGATGGAAATTTCGCATCGCTCCAAGGCTTTCCAAAAAGTAATTGATGAGGCTGAGAACGATTTGCGTGATTTGATGTCGATTCCTCAAAACTATAAAATTTTGTTTTTACAAGGGGGAGCTTCCAGTCAATTTTCAATGGTTCCAATGAATTTGGCAATTGGCAAAAAGGCTTATTACAATATTTCGGGCGCCTTTGGTGAAAAGGCTTATGATGAAGCGGTGAAATTGAGTCATTTCCTTGATTTAATACCGATTAGTTTGGGCTCAACTAAAAAAGATAATTATAATCATCTATTGAAAATTGATAAATCTAAAATTGATGAAAAAAATGGGGCATATCTCCATTTGACAACGAATAATACGATTGAAGGAACAAGTATTTTTCCTGAAAATTTGCCTGAGTTTGCAAGCCTTCCTTTGGTTGCTGATATGAGTTCAAATATTTTGGCGGTTGATTATGATGTGAGTAAATTTGGCTTAATTTACGCTGGAGCTCAGAAAAATTTAGGTATTGCTGGTTTAACCATTGTCATTATTCGTGAAGACTTACTAAATGAAGCTGAAAGGCTCTCATCAATGATGGATTATAAGATTTTGGTTGAAAATGGGTCGATGTACAATACCCCACCGACTTTTGCTATTTATGTGGCCGGGCTGGTTTTCAAATGGGTAAAAGCGCAAGGTGGCGTAAAAAAACTCGAAGAAATGAATCAGAGAAAAGCTCAATTGTTGTATGATTTAATTGACCAATCTGACTTTTATCAGAACCCAATCAAAAATAAAGATGAGCGGTCGATTTGCAATGTTGTTTTTACAAGTCCAAGCCAAGAATTGGATGAGCTATTCACCCAAAAAGCTGAAGAAAAAGGTTTCAAATCACTCAAAGGTCATCGTTCCGTGGGAGGAATGAGAGCAAGTATTTACAACGCTTTTCCTTTAGAGGGGGTTGTTGAATTAGTGAAATTTATGAAAGAATTTGAAGAGGGATATAAATGACTTATCATATCAAAACAATTGGAAATAATATCGACCAAATCGCATTAGATGAAATTGGCGAAGGCTTTCTTGTTAATCAAGTGTCAGAAGCTGAATCTGACGCATTTATTTGTCGGGCTCAGCCTTTCCACGATTATGAATTTTCCAAAGCGCTTTTGGCGATTGGACGTGCTGGTGCTGGTTTTAATAATATTCCGATAGAAAAGTGTGCCAGTAAAGGGATTGTAGTCTTTAATGCGCCTGGTGGGAATGCCAATGCGGTTAAAGAATTAGTTTTGTCAATGATGATTTTTGGAACGCGTAATTTAAAACCAGCAAACAAATGGTTGACTGGTCAAAAAGGTGATGATAATACTATTGATGGGGCGGTTGAACATGGGAAAAAGGCGTTTTCTGGTTCTGAAATTTCAGGAAAAACTTTAGGGGTAATTGGCCTTGGAAATATTGGTTCAAAAGTTGCCAATGATGCACAGCGTTTAGGAATGAAAGTTATTGGTTATGACCCTTATCTTTCAATTGAGCACGCTTGGAACTTGTCACATCATGTTAAAAGAGTGAATGATTTGGCTGAGATTTTTGAGAAGGCAGATTATATCACGGTTCATACGCCAGCAACGGATGAAACGACGAAAATGCTCAATTGGAAAAATTTATCTAAGTGTAAAAAGGGAGTGATTTTGCTCAATTATGCACGAGATGAGATTACGGATAAAGAAGCAGTGCTTAAAGCGATTGATGAGGGAATTGTCCGCTTTTTTGGAACGGATTTTGGTTCTGAAAAATTTTATCATCATCCACAAGTTTTTTTAACTCCTCATTTAGGTGGTTCAACGGCGGAAGCCAGTTTAAATTGCACAAGAATGGCTCTGGATTCTGTTCAAACTTATTTGAAAACTGGCGAAATTATTAATTCAGTCAATTTTCCACGTGTTTTGCAAGAGTTGAATACACCTTATCGTGTGACCTTAATCAATAAAAATGTGCCTAATGTTGTGGCTCAAATTTCACTTGCGGTGGCAGCAGAAAATATTAATATTGCTAATATTGTTAATCGTGGTCAAGGAGATTATGCCTATACTTTACTTGATTTGGATGAAAAAGATGAAGGAAAGTTGGCGGCTTTAGTTTCACGTTTTGAGGCTGCTGATAATATTATTCGTGTTCGCTTAATTGAAAATCAGAGTTTAGTTTAAAAAACGAATGGAAAAGGAAGAAAATGGTTGCAAAAGGATTACTTGTGATGGATGTGGATAGCACATTGATTGAAGAAGAGGTCATTGATCTCTTAGGGAAAAAAGCGGGTATGGGTGATAAGATTTCAGAAATTACGGCTGCCGCCATGTCTGGCGAAATTGATTTTAAGGAATCTTTGAGAGAAAGGGTGGCTTTGCTTTCTGGTTTGGCCACAACTATTTTTGACGATGTTTACAAAGAAATTCATTTAACTAAGGGTGCAACGGGATTAATTGAAACTTTGCATGCGAAAGGCTGGAAAGTTGGCCTTGTTTCTGGTGGTTTTCATGAAATAGTGGATAAAATCGCAAGAGATTTAAAAATAGATTATGTTTTTGCAAATCGTTTGTCTGTGGAAAATGGCCATTTGACTGGAAAAACTCATGGGACAGTTGTGGATAAAGATTTCAAAGTTGATAGGCTCAAACAATGGGCAAATGAAAATAAGTTGAATTTATCTGAGGTTATTGCTGTAGGTGATGGCGCAAATGATATTCCAATGTTAAATACAGCTGGTATTGGGATTGCCTTTTGTGCAAAACCTGCGGTCAAAGCTGCTGTTTCCTATCATATTGATAAGCGAAATTTACTGACCGTTTTGGAATTTGTGGATAAACTTGCTGATAAAGAATAAAATGTAAATGTAAAAAATTACTGACGGAATTTCCGTCAGTAATTTTTCTATACTCGTCTTGGTCGCATTGAACTGACAAGCTTTTTGTCAGTATTTTTTAATTTCTAATATTTGATATTGAAGTCTGTGAAATCAGGAAAATTTGCGGGGCTTGATTTGACATCAGTGACTTTAGCAAAGGGTGAAAGACGTCCTTTACTTGATTTTTCCCCACGAACAATGGCAGTGAATTCTTCTAATTTTTTTTCATCCTCTGTTTGCGCGAGAATTTCAACTGTACCGTCATCATTATTCCAAACACGCCCTAAAATGCCCAATTCACGCGCACTTATGATAACAAAATAACGAAATCCGACACCCTGAACGCGCCCAGAAACAATCATTTTTACTTTGAACATCTTAAGACCTCCTAGCTTTATGTTGTTGAAATGATAATAATTAAAACGTTTTCTTTTATTATAACATAAGCACCAGCAAGATTGGAAAAAATCTGTTGAAAGTTTCACTGCTTATGCTTTGCTGTCAAAACCAAAGGGATCTATGTTTTTCATAAGTCACAATCACTCAGTGGGAAATTATCCTTTTTAGAGGAAAGAACTAGCATATCTGTAAGCCAGTAAACTGGCAACAGCTATCCTACACTTCATTTGATTACCAATGCGATGAATACTGACAATATAAAACTTTGTTTCGCCTTACTGGCTATGATATAATTGGAGAATGGAAATCATCAGTTCAAAAGATAATAAAAAAATTAAAGAAGCAAGAAAATTGCTGACAAAAAAATACCGCAAAAATTCATATCTCATCGAAGGCTTTCATTTGTTGGAGGAAGCGCTGAAAGCTGGTCGTTCAATAAAGCAAATTTTTGTTGAAGAAAATAAACTGACTAAACTGACAGAAATGATTGGGTCTGAAAAATCACTGACAGACTTATCTGTAAATCTGGTCAGTAAAGAAGTGTTGAAATCTTTAGCTGACAGCGAAAGTCCACAAGGACTGATTGCTGAAGTGACAAAAATTGAAGAAGTCATTGATTTTTCAGCAGCAAAATTTTTACTTTTAGAAAACGTACAAGACCCAGGAAATGTAGGGACAATGATTAGAACAGCTGATGCGGCTGGATTTTCGGCTGTTATATTACTTGGAGAAACCGCAGATATTTACAGTCCAAAGGTCATGCGGTCTATGCAAGGCTCAAATTTTCATTTGCCTCTTGTACGAATGGCTAAAGAAGATTGTTTTGCTCAACTTAAAAAAGCAGGCATTTCAATATTGACGACCACGCTGTCAGCAAATTCTGTGTCTTATAAAATAATCAATGAACCACACTTCGCATTGATTATGGGAAATGAAGGGGCCGGAGTCTCTGACGAAGCCGTTAAAGCTGCTGACAAACTCGTTCATATTGACATGCCAGGACAAGCAGAATCTTTAAATGTGGCTGTAGCAGCTGGAATTTTGATGTTTTCATTATAAAATTACTGACAAATCAGTCCAAACAACCGAATATCAAAGTGGTAGACAAAAAAATTACTGACAGAACCTCCGTCAGTAATTTTTTTGCATTTATATTTATTTTTCCGTCTTTGTCAGTAATTCTTATCACATATCTTAACTCAATCAGTTAAAGTGAGCCGCCAAAGTTTCCGCAAAGGCTTCGAGATGAGCTTCGTCTTCATCTTCAGGAGACAAGTCAACACGAACAAGTTCAGCTCCTTTTGTTGCGCCAGTTTTTTCAAATTGCGCTTCAAACATATCGACACAGATACAGAAGTCATCATAGAAAGTATCACCTGACCCGAAACAACCGTAAATTTTACCAGATAAATCAACCTCAGCTAATTCTTCATAAAAATCGACAATTTCGTCAGGTAATTCACCGTCACCGTAAGTGTAAGTTCCAACGATACAAAGATCAGCATCAGCCATCTCATCGGCATCAACAGAAGAACATTCGTCAAGTTCTACTTCAAAACCTAATTCTTCAAGTTTATCAGCGACAATATCGGCACAAGCTTCAGTATTTCCTGTCATACTTGCATATACAATTTTTGCTAATGGCATTTTTTCACTCTCCTATAAGATGCAAGGAGCCATACAATTTAGCGCTCCAAGCTCAGTTAATTGATTAAAGTTCATCTATCTATTATTGAGATAATTCAATTCAATTATATCAAAAAACAAGTGAAATCAAAGCTAAAAACTACGAATTTTATTTGTTGACCTTCTTTTGTGAAAGTAACATGGCTGGAATAGCAATCACAATTAAAACAATCGAAGAGACAAGAAAGCCAAGTTGATAACCATTAAGCGTGACCGCTTTTTCAACAGAAGTTTTTGCTTTTGCAATGACAGTCGGTGTTAAATTGGTGTGCATCGCCGCTAATTGATGTAGTTTAGTTGTCATCTGTCCAGCAATTTCAGACGTCACAACCGCCGTCACAACTGCCGAGATGACGGCTGAACCAAAAGATGAACCAACGTTTTGAATGATTCTTTGTCCTACTGATGCACCAGGAATATCTTGTTTGTCTAAACCAATGAAAATATCAGTCATCATTGGCATTTGCAAACCACCAATTCCCATTCCACGAACAAATAAAACCAATCCCAACCAAATCAAATTTGTATTTTCGTGAACAAAAATAAAAGGAATTGTTCCAAGAAGGGAAATAGCCAGGGAAACAAGTACTACAGGACGAGCTCCCATACGGTCAATCATCTTCCCAATCAAAGGTCGAGTCACCATCATACCAATCCCTTGGGGAATCAACATTAGACCTGCTTCAACGGCTGTAAAGCCTTTTGTATTTTGAAAGAAAAGTGGCAGTAAAAGCATAGGTCCATTAGAAGCAATTCCAGCTAAAAAGATTCCAATATTCGCTGCAGTGAAGTTTTTAGATTTGAAAAATCTGAGCGGAAGAACAGTATTATTTTTGCGAATGCGATTATAAATTCCGTAAATAACAAACAAGGCTAAGCCAATGATGACAAAAGTAATCATTTGACTATTGAAAAAATTTTTAGCATTAGTTGAACCCTTCATCATTCCGTAAATTAATCCCACAGAACCGCCAGCCAAAAGGAGTGTTCCAAACCAATCTAGTTTAGCTTTAGGGTTGAAAGGTTTGAAAGAACTTAGATAAAAATGATTAAGGAGGACTGCAATAATTACGACCGGAATATTAACATAGAAAATCCAGTGCCAATTTGCTCCAGATACAATTGCACCACCAAGTACTGGCCCGATAATTGGTCCAAGAATAATAGGAGTTGAGACAACAGCCATTAATTGACCAAGTTTATCTGGAGGCGTAATTTGCATTAGCAGGGTTGTCATCAGTAAAGTGATAAAACCAGCTGAAAATCCTTGAACAGCTCGGAAAATGATAAAACTATCAATATTCCAAGCAATTCCAGATAAAAAGCTAAAAAGTCCAAAACTAAGGAGTGACCACTGCATTACTTTTTTTCCATCAATGTGATTGACAACATAACCACAGACAGGGACGGCTACAGCAAGTGCAAGAACGTAGCCTGTAATTGCCCACTGAATCATGTCTAGTGAAGTATGTAAGTCACTTTGAAGTTTGTTGATTGCGATATTGACCATGGTTGAATCAAGCATTGGAGCAATAGCACCAATGACTAAAATCCAAGCATTTCGCGTCAATTCCTTTGGCAATTTTTCTTTTTCATTCTTTTTTGATTTTGCCATGTTAATCCTTTCTTTCGTCTGAGCGAAAACTAAGTTATTAAAACTTAGGAATTATAATTTAAAAATAACATACAATTTGTATCTTAAATACAAAATTATTATAAACCTAAGAATAAGTTTTGTCAACAATAAGATTCTTTTTGTATCTAATTTGATTTATTGGTATTAGCTAGAGATGATGTTATAATAGAATTAAGAAACACGAGGTCTCTTATGTTTGAAGAAAAAGAAAAAAAATCACCTAGTCATTCTCGAAGAAGAGGGGATGAACTTAAGAAGGCAATTTATAAAGCGGCAGTTCATATTTTAGAAAATGAAGGCTACGAAAAAGTAACCTTTCAAAATGTCGCAAAAGAAGCCAAAACGACTCGAAGCGTACTTTATCGTTATTGGAATGATGTCTTTGACTTAATTTTTGAAGCTGTCCGTTTCAATATTTCACAAAATCCTGAGTGGCGAGGAAATGTGATAGACCAGGAAATTAACAGTGGGAGCTTGCGGCAAGATTTAATTGAACTTTTAACCTTTATGAGAGAGAATTTTAAACTCTATCCCAAAGGATTTCTGGCCTTCGTTTCATTTATGCAGTCACAAGGAAAAAATGTTCTTGAATCGACCGTTGGCAATGTCCTTCCAAGTAATCTGATTATTATGGAACGCTTGCTTGCAAGGGCTCAGGAAAGAGGGGAAGCGCGTGAAAAAATTGGGCAAACAGCTAAGCTTTTACCTTTCCAGATGACCCGTTATCATATGCTCCTTGAAGGTCAATCCATGAATGATAAGCAAATTAATGAATTGGTAGATGAAGTTTTACTGCCAATTTATATAAAAAACACCTAGTTATAGGGAAATTTATGGTAAAATAAAGTGTATTTATACTAAATAGACTGTTTTGGATTACAAAAAAATCTGTTCAGTTGAATTAGCATTCAAAGTAATTTTGAAAAGGCTCATGATTGTCGAAGAAAATTCTTATAGATAAAGTCATAAATACTATCTTATAAGGATTCAGTAACCCCAGTAAATGAAAATTTATTTTTCGATGAAGTATGAGTCACTTCAAAACATTAATTTAAATAAAAAGAACTGAGTTTTTCTCAGAACTTTAGAAGGAAAGAATAAATTGATTACATTAAAATCGCAACGTGAAATCGAGCAAATGGAACGTAGTAGCAAAATTTTGGCAGATATCCACATTGGGCTTCGTGAGTTGATTAAACCAGGGATTGACATGTGGGAAATTGAAGAATATGTCCGCAAAGTTTGTAAAGAAAAAAATGTTTTACCTTTACAAATCGGAGTGGATGAAGGAAATTATAATCCATTCCCTTATGCTACTTGCTGCTGTTTGAATGATGAAGTGGCTCACGCATTTCCACGTCATCAAATTCTTAAAGATGGTGATTTGATTAAGGTTGACATGGTTCTCGGGTTGGTTGAAGATGGTTCTGTTGATGTTTCAAAACTTAATTTTGACGATGCTGAATCAATGGTTAAATATCAAGAAGAATTCCGCGGTGGCGTTGCTGACTCTTGCTGGGCTTATGCTGTAGGCCAAGTTTCTGACGAAGTAAAAAACTTGATGGATGTGACCCGCGAATGTCTCTATCTTGGAATTGAACAAGCCAAAGTAGGCAACCGTATTGGTGATATTGGGGCAGCTATTCAAGAATACGCTGAAAGTCGTGGCTATGGTGTCGTTCGTGACCTTGTAGGACATGGCGTTGGACCAACAATGCATGAAGAACCAATGGTGCCCCACTACGGACGTGCTGGACGTGGACTTCGTTTACGCGAAGGAATGGTCTTAACCATTGAACCAATGATTAACACTGGGGGTTGGGAAATTGACCATGATGGTGAACGTGGTTACGTTACACTTGACGGAAGTTTATCATGTCAATACGAACACCAGTTTGTTATCACTAAAGATGGTCCTGTGATTTTGACTTCTCAAGGCGAAGAACGGACTTATTAAGAAGTAAAAGGAAAAACAGATGAGAGGAAAGATGAAAAAAGTTATACAAAAAATTGCTGAACTAACGACAACTTTTATGACTTTTTTCAAAAGTTCAGAAATGAGTCTGTCTTCAATTGCTGTTGCTTATTACCTTTTACTTGCAATCTTTCCTCTAGGATTGATTGTCGGAAATATTTTACCCTTCTTACATATCAATACAACAGCTTTATTGAGCTTTTTGTCTGAGCAACTCCCAAGTGATGTTTACAAAGGAATTGAACCAGTCATTAATAATCTCTTAAATCAAAGAAATACAGGCTTACTTTCACTCTCTGTCTTGGCAGGTTTTTGGACCTTTTCAAGAGCCTTATCTGCTCTACAAATGTCAATGAATAAAGCTTATGAAGTCTTTAATCATCGAGATTTTATTGTCAGTCGAATTATCGGTTTAGCTGCCGGATTTGCGATTTTACTCTTTCTTTACTTTTCAATTGTTCTCTCTACTTTTGGACAATTAATTCTCGAACAAGTTCATCGCTTATTTCCTTTTGATGATCATCTCTACCGAACGTTACACAATATGACTTTACCAGCGATTGCTGTAGCGACCTTTCTATCTTTGATGATGCTTTATTTTATCCTACCAAATGTTAAAATAAGAAAATTGAGATACACCATGCCTGGAACAATATTTTCAACCTTTGTTCTTGTTTTTCTAACCAACTGGATTGCAAAATATGTTAGCTTTGCTCTTCAACGATTAGATGACTTGAAATTGATTGGGTCATTGGTTGTCTTTGCACTGATGATTTGGTTTATTTTCATCGCCCGCGTTTTGATTATTGGTGCCATATTAAATGCTGTTTATCAAAAAACAAAAGTTGGTAAGATTGAAACACGACGTGGTGAAATTGTTGAATTCATCAAGGAAATTAGAAAATAAGAAAACTGATAAAAATGAAAAAAATACTGACAGATTTTCTGTCAGTATTTTTTTCATCTTGTCAGTAATTTTCTATCAGTAAAAAATTAGTTATTCTGTTAAATTTTTATCTTTTTTGAAGACAAAGAATTTTGAATAAAGATAGTTAATAACAATAATTAAAACTTGAACGACGAGGTTAAGAGCAGCAACCATATTATTTTTAGAAAGTCCAAAAAGATTCATCAAAATATCAGGATGTTGGTCAATGAACCACCAGTTAATAAAGATGGATAGGAGTAAAAGAACAATTCGTCCTGAAGTAAAATTGATGAAATCACGTAATAAGTTTGATGATTCATGTTTGAAAACAAAAAGTTTATTGGTAAAAAATGCAAAAATAATACTTGAAGCTTGAGCGGCAGTTTCTGAACCCCAGCCAGAATGCCAAGCTTGCCAAGTTAACCATTTGACAAAGGCATAGACTGCTGTTGCTAGGACTCCGAAAATGAGATATCTAACAGTTTCAGACTTAAAAAGATTCATGAGTTTTTTCATGAGGTAATTATATCACACTCTTTTAATAGACTCCACTAAAAGTAGCAATTTAACAGATGTTTCAAATAAAAAGGGAAATAGGGTATAATAACAAAATATATATAATAAAATCAGTGACAAAGAAAAGGAAATAATTTTTGAATCAAATGATGAAGAAAGTGGTTATTTTATTGCTCGTCAGTGGCTTAGTTTTAGTCACACCTCATGCTTTTGCAACAGCAGGAGGATTTCGGGGGGGAGGAAATAGAAGTACAAGAACTGGCGGTAATTTTGGAGGTGGAAATACTAACAGCCATTATAGTAATACTGGTTCTAATAGCTATACTTTTAATTCGAGGACATCTAGAATGGGGAGCAGGTATAATAGAGGAAGGATTTGGAAATGGCTGATTGTGCTTGCCGGTCTCGGATTTTATTTTATAAGAAATAGAGTTAAACTTCCCTTTAAAAAAAGAGGTTATTTTCAAGAAAAGACATTAAATGATTCAGCTTTGGAAGCAGAAATAGAAGCAATTTTTCTAAAAGTTCAAGATGCTTGGGATAAACATGACTTACGAGCTTTGTCCGAATCTTATGGTGATAATTTATATGAAAAACATGAAAAAATTCTCCAAAAGATGAGTGACAAAGGTCAAATTAATCACACGCGTAGTGTGGTTTTGGATGGAATCACGCGTTATAAAGAAGTAAAAGATAATCAATTTGAAGTTGACCTCTATTTTGTAGCTATTGACTACCTTGTTTCTGTTAATTCTGGTCAAATTATTGCGGGAAATACTCAGGAAAGACGGGCGTTTAAACAACGTTGGACTTTTAGTGGTCAAAAAGGGGCTCTTCGAGTTGAGAAAATGAAAGAATTTAAAATCTAATGATATTTAGTATAGATGTGAAGGGAGAAAAATGATTCTTTATTTATTAGTTTTATTAGCAGTTTGGAATCTTATTGTTTTTGTTTTTTATGCGGTGGATAAGTACAAGGCCCAACATCATCTGTGGAGAATTCCTGAAAAAGTTTTACTTGCACAAGCACTTTTAGGTGGAGGGATTGGAGCAATTTTGGCTGGGCATCTCTGTCATCATAAAACTAGAAAATGGTATTTCAATTTCTCATGGTATGTGGGACTATTGGTTGATGCTGGACTTATCTTTTTAATTATCAAATTCTTTGCTAAATAAATCATCAAATTGAAAAGCTTTTTAGAAAATAAAAAGCTTTTTTTATTAAGGATTATTCAACACAATCCATTGACATTTCTGGCTTAAAAATGGCATAATAGAGGCATGCCTAAACAACGATTTTATTCTTTTATGATTGGAACGGTACTTGAAGCTTGGATTTTCAGCTGGTCCTTCCTATCTGCTTCGTGGTTTTTAGCCACGTTTTTCGGCTTTCTTTTAGTACGCCGAATCTTCCTTGCTTATCGCTTGGATAAATTTATACGTGATATGAAAATGTGATTTTTATCACAATTTTTATTATAAAAGTACTGACAAAGTTTTATGACGAAAAAATATTCTCTGTCAGTTGTTCTTATTTATGAAATAATAGGGGAGACTTACAATGGCGGTTTCAGTTCAAGATTTACTTGACAAAATTCATTTTCATGTGATTTACTCAACAGAAACAGCATTACAAAAAGAAATTACAACTTCAGAAATTATGCGCCCAGGTTTAGAAATGGCTGGGTATTTTGATTATTTCACACCCGAACGAATTCAACTTTTTGGGATGAAAGAATGGTCATATATGATGACTGTAGTTGGAGATAATCGTTATGACCTCTTGAAAAAAGTCATGGCCAAAGAAACACCGGTTGTTATTGTTGCACGTAATTTAGAAATTCCTAGTGAAATGGTGGCAGCAGCTAAAAAGTCTGACATTGTTTTACTTCAATCACGTGAAGCAACCAGCCGATTGAACTCAGTATTGACCTCATTTCTTGATGAACGTTTAGCTGAAAGAACGACTGTTCAT
The DNA here is from genome assembly GCF_016517475.1 of Lactococcus sp. S47. Lineage (NCBI taxonomy): Bacteria > Bacillati > Bacillota > Bacilli > Lactobacillales > Streptococcaceae > Lactococcus > Lactococcus sp. S47. The sequence goes on along the minus strand of NZ_JACVUB010000007.1, from coordinate 95,021 downwards.
GGTGTTTTGATGGATATTTTTGGGGTCGGCGTTCTTATTCAAGGGGCTAGTGGGATTGGTAAATCAGAAACTGGTCTTGAGTTAGTCAAACGTGGCCACCGATTAGTTGCTGATGACCGTGTAGATGTTTTTCAACGGGATGCATTCACACTTTCTGGGGAACCCGCAGAAATTTTGCGCAATATGATTGAAATTCGTGGCGTTGGGATTATTGACGTGATGAGTCTTTTTGGTGCTGGTGCTGTTAAAGATTCAACGGATATTGATATGGCTATATATTTAGAATACTACGATAAGGAAAAAGCTTTTGACCGTTTGGGAAATGCACCGACTATTGTTGAATTTTCTGATGTTGAAGTCCCACAAACCCGCATTCCTGTAAAAACTGGGCGGAATGTGTCAGTAATTGTTGAAGCTGCGGTTATGAATTTTAGAGCTAAGCAAATGGGCTTTGATGCAACAAAAACTTTTGAAGACCGTCTCACTGATTTAATCAGTCATAATAAAGAATCATAAGATAAAACTTAGAAATTACTGACCGAAAATTCTGTCAGTAAATTTAGAAAACTGATAAAAAATATGAATAATCTATTTCCCTTTTTAGCTTTAAATAAGATTGCACTCCAATTAGGGCCGCTAGCCATTCACTGGTATGCTATTTTTATTGTGGGCGGTGCCGCATTAGCCGTTTGGCTCGCATGTAAAGAAGCCCCAAAGCGTAATATAAAAACTGATGATATTATTGATTTTGTTCTCTTTGCCTTTCCTTTAGGAATTGTTGGAGCGAGACTCTATTATGTCATTTTCCAATGGTCTTACTATAGTCAACATCCTTCACAAATCATTGCCATGTGGGATGGTGGCGGAGCCATCTATGGAAGTTTAATCGCTGGAGCAATTGTCCTCTTTGTCTTTAGCTACTATCGAATGATTCATCCGCTTGATTTGCTTGATATTACTATCCCGGGTGTTTTTCTCGCTCAGGCAATGGGACGTTGGGGGAATTTTGTCAATCAAGAAGCCTATGGAAAAATTGTTTCAAATTTAGACTGGCTACCTGCTTTCATTAGAAATCAAATGTTTATTGATGGTCATTATCGAATGCCTACCTTCCTATTTGAAAGTATTGGTACACTAAGCGGTTTTATTCTGGTCATGGTCTTTAGACATCGAATTAAAGGCTTAAAACGTGGGGATATTTTTAGTTTCTACCTCGTCTGGTATGGAGCCGTTCGTTTTATTGTTGAAGGAATGCGAACAGATAGCCTAATGTTAGGACCTGCTCGTGTGTCACAAGGGCTTTCAGTTTTATTAGTAATTGTAGGACTTGTTCTCTTTATTTATCGCAGAATGAAAAAAAATTAAGAAGTCTATCCTGAAGGATAGACTTCTTGTCATAAAAAAATGTAAGTTATATTAGAAAATAGCGAAACAATTTGTTATAATGAAGTCAAATAGAATCGCTTTCATCAAAATGAAAGAAGATTGAAAAAATGGGTGCTGATTTTATACCCGAATAAAGAGGAGGAAACGTGGGAAATATTGCATTATTGATTATCGCGATAGCATTTGCTGTATTGGTGGTCTTCTTAGTTATTGTATTACATAAAGTTTCTAAGGTTGTTGAAGAAGCCAACCGTACAGTCAAATTAGTTTCTAGCGATGTAGATGTCTTACTTCATCAAGCTGATGGCATAATGACTAAAGCCAATACCTTGCTTGATGATGTTAATGGGAAAGTCGCCACGATTGACCCTTTGTTTACAGCGGTTGCTGACTTGTCTGAAAGTGTTTCAGACATCAATGCTTCAAGTCGTAAACTTGTGACGCGTCTTAATAGAGGTTCAACAAAACGAAAAACAACTTCAGCTTCAGCCGTCGTTTTGGCAAAAACAGCCAAAAAATTCTTTGTTAAAAAAGATAAAACTGAAGCGGGTGTAAAAGTAAATTAAACTTGCTTACGAAAGAAAGGACTTAACCGATGTCAAAAAAAACAGGATTTCTAGTTGGTGCTTTAGTTGGTGCCGCAGCTGCTCTATTTTTAGCTCCTAAAAAAGGAAGCGAACTCCGCGAAGGGGCTGGAAAAATTTATGATGATTTAAAAGAAAACCCTCAAGAAACATTGACTGGAATGAGAGATACTGCTCTTGATTTCTCAGCTGAAAAATTTAATGAGATCAAAGAAAAATTTGATTCAGGTGAAATTTCAGCTGACAAGGCCAAAGAATTTTTGCTTTCAAAACGTGATTTAATTATGGAAAAAGTTGACTCAGGTGAACTGTCTAAAGATTCAGTTGTTGATTTCTTCAATGATACTAAAGATGCTGTCGTTGAAAAAATTAATTCAATGAAAGACAGTGGAGAAGAACTCTTCGATGAAAATGAATCAGACATCTCAGAAGAAGCCGCAGAAGTTGTGGCTAAGTTCAGTGATGCCAAAGATGAAGTGAAAGAAGATATTGATACTGAGTCTCTTGCTGAAGAAGCGAAAAAAATTGCTGACAAAGCCAAAGAATTAACAAATTTTCCTGACGAAAAAGAATAAAATTTAAAATCTGTCTTTAAGGCAGATTTTTTTGTCATGTAAAATATTTACATACTTAACTATGGTAATTGGAAATAAATTGCGTTATACTATATAGTATAGAATATAAAGAAATACTCTGGAGGATTTCAAATGGCACAAGCAAACTTTGGTGTTGTCGGAATGGCTGTAATGGGGAAAAACCTTGCACTCAACGTAGAGTCACGTGGTTATACCGTTGCAATTTACAACCGTACGACTTCAAAAACTGAAGAAGTTTATAAAGAACATCAAGATAAGAATCTTGTTCTCACTAAAACACTTGAAGAATTTGTTGGAAGTCTTGAAAAACCACGTCGTATCATGCTCATGGTTCAAGCAGGAGCAGCGACAGATGCGACAATTAAATCACTTTTACCACTCTTGGATAAAGGCGATATCTTGATTGATGGTGGAAATACTCATTTCCCAGACACAATGCGTCGCAATGCTGAACTTGCAGACTCAGGTATTAACTTCATCGGTACAGGAGTTTCTGGTGGTGAAAAAGGTGCGCTTTTAGGCCCATCAATGATGCCTGGTGGTCAAAAAGAAGCCTACGATTTGGTTGCACCAATTTTTGAACAAATCGCAGCTAAAGCTCCTCAAGATGGTAAACCATGTGTGGCTTACATGGGAGCAAACGGTGCTGGACATTACGTTAAAATGGTTCACAACGGAATTGAGTACGGCGATATGCAATTGATTGCTGAATCTTATGATTTGTTGAAACGTGTTCTTGGTCTTAGCAATGCAGAAATTCAAGCCATTTTTGAAGAATGGAATGAAGGCGAACTTGATAGCTACCTCATTGAAATCACTAAAGAAGTATTGAAACGTAAAGATGATGAAGGCGAAGGCTACATCGTTGATAAAATTCTTGATAAAGCAGGAAACAAAGGAACTGGTAAATGGACTTCAGAGTCTGCCCTTGACCTTGGTGTACCACTTCCATTGATTACAGAATCAGTATTTGCTCGTTACATTTCAACTTATAAAGATGAACGTGTTAAAGCAAGCAAAGTTTTATCTGGACCAGCGGTTAATTTCTCAGGCGATAAAAAAGAAGTCATTGAAAAAATCCGCAAAGCGCTATATTTCTCAAAAATTATGAGTTATGCTCAAGGATTTGCTCAACTTCGTAAAGCTTCTGAAGAATTTGATTGGGACTTGCCTTACGGTACAATTGCACAAATTTGGCGTGCTGGATGTATCATTCGTGCAGAATTCCTCCAAAATATTACTGATGCTTTCGACAAAGATAGCGAACTTGAAAACCTCTTGCTTGATGACTACTTTGTAGACATCACAAAACGTTATCAAGAAGCTGTTCGTGATGTAGTTTCACTTGCTGTTCAAGCAGGAATTCCAATTCCAACATTCACATCAGCAATTAGCTACTACGATAGCTATCGTTCTGAAAATCTTCCAGCTAATTTGATTCAAGCCCAACGTGATTACTTCGGTGCTCACACTTATGAACGTACAGACAAAGCTGGAATCTTCCACTACGACTGGTACACAGAAGATTAAGTTGAAAAATAATTAATTAAAAGCTAGAATTTTCTAGCTTTTTTTCTTATAAATTTTGCAGTATTCTTTAGACCATTTTTTAACAAAAAATCAAGAAATTGTTATATGATTTAGGTAATCAAATGTGAATTATTTACTTTGATAAATTTTATGGAACTAGAGAAAGTTGAGGAAATTAGAATGGGTTATGAATCTAATCGCTCATTTAATAAAGCAACAGGTGCCGGTTTCATCATCGCAATGGGAATTGTTTATGGCGACATCGGAACGAGCCCTCTTTACACAATGGAATCAATTGTCCAAGGCCAAGGGGGGCTTGAGCGAATCTCAGAAACGTCAATTATTGGGGCACTTTCGCTCATTATCTGGACGCTGACATTAATTACAACAGTCAAATATGTGTGGATTGCTTTAAAAGCGGATAATAATCATGAAGGCGGAATTTTTTCATTATTTACTCTTGTTCGCAAGTATGCAAAATGGTTAATTATTCCGGCAATGATTGGTGGTGCTGCTTTGCTTTCTGATGGAGCCTTAACACCTGCCGTAACGGTTACGTCAGCAATAGAAGGCTTGAGGTCAATTCCAGCTTTTCATGAAGCTTTTGGTCAGCAGCAATTACCGATTGTTATTATTACTTTAGCGATTTTAGCGGTCTTATTTTTAATTCAACGATTTGGAACTTCAATCGTTGGTAAAGTGTTTGGACCAGTCATGTTTATTTGGTTTAGTTTTCTTGGAATTACGGGTTTGATTAATCTCTTTGGTGATTTTTCTGTTCTTCAAGCAATTAATCCTTATTGGGCAATTCATTTACTTTTAAGCCCAGAAAATAAAGCTGGAATTTTTGTTTTAGGTTCAGTCTTTCTGGCAACGACGGGCGCAGAAGCTCTTTATTCCGATTTAGGACACGTTGGTCGGGGAAATATTCATGTCAGTTGGCCTTTTGTTAAAGTTTGTATCATCCTATCCTATTGTGGGCAAGGGGCTTGGCTTTTACAAAATCGCGGAAAATCATTAGGAGATATCAATCCATTTTTTGCTGTCCTTCCTCAAAATTTAATCATTTTTTCAGTAATTTTAGCAACCTTGGCGGCAATTATTGCCTCACAGGCATTGATTTCTGGTTCATTTACTCTTGTGTCAGAAGCTATTCGTCTTAAACTCCTTCCTCGATTAAGAATTTTTTATCCAGGAGAAACTTTCGGACAATTATATATTCCAGCCGTAAATTTGGGACTCTGGTTGGCAGCGAGTTTTATTGTTGTCTATTTCCAAAGTTCTGCTCACATGGAAGCGGCTTATGGTTTAGCAATCACAGTAACCATGCTTATGACAACAACATTGTTAACTGTCTATTTAAGTCACTATCAAAAAGTTAAAAAAGTATTGGTTGGCCTATTTTTCACCGTTTTTATCTTTATTGAAGGATTGTTTTTTGCAGCTTCCGCTGTAAAATTTATGCATGGCGGTTATGTCGTTGTGATTATTGCTGCCATGATTCTATTTGTTATGGCAATCTGGCATAAATCTGATCAGCTTTTTTATAAATATCTTAATTCTTCAAATCTTAATGATTATAAAGAACAAATGGATAAACTCCGCAAAGATGAAACTTACGACCTTTATCATACGAATGTCGTTTATTTAACGGCTAAAATGGATAAAGAATGGATTGACCGTTCAATCTTGTATTCTATTTTGGATAAGCGTCCTAAAAAAGCTAAAGTTTACTGGTTTGTGAAGGTTAATGTTACAGATGAGCCTTATACTTCTGAATACGAAGTGGATATGCTAGGAACTAATTTTATTGTCTGTGTTAATCTATATCTCGGTTTTCATATGCGTCAAGAAATTCCTCGGTATTTACGGACGATTGTGACCAACTTGATGGAGTCAGGACGATTACCACAACAAAATCAAACTTATAGTATTACACCAGGACGAAAAGTTGGAGATTTCCGTTTTATTATTTTAGAAGAAAAACTAATTAATGCAAGACAAATGCCTGGCTTTGAACGATTTGTTCTTCAAACAAAAGAGCAAATAAAAAAAATTACAGCTTCGCCAGCACGTTGGTTTGGTCTTCACTTTTCAGAAGTGACGGTTGAAACTGTTCCTTTGGTTCTCTCGGATGTTAAAAATTTGGAAATTCACGAACGAATTTCAGAAGAAAATCAAGGAGAATCATAATAAAATAAAAGCAATCAAAAGATAGCTTACTGTTGCTATCATCGCTTTTGTGATGATTAATGTATTATATATAAAACTGTGAGAAATAAATAAATGTAATTTCCCACAGTTTTTTTTGAATAAACAGGGGATAATCTGCTATAATAAAGCTATTAAAAAACGAGCTACGCTTCGTTTTATTTTATTTGACTATTTTCGTTGAAGAAAGTTGAGGAGTTACAAAAGTGGGTCAAGTACACTTACATAATCGGTCGTTTAATAAAGCGACATCTGCAGGGTTCCTGATTGCATTAGGGATTGTTTACGGTGATATCGGAACAAGTCCACTTTATGCCATGCAGGCCATTGTTCGAGGACAGGGAGGATTAGCAAATCTTTCTGAAAGCTTTATTTTGGGGGCTGTTTCTCTTGTAATTTGGACTTTAACATTGATTACAACTGTTAAATATGTTCTGATTGCTTTGAAAGCAGATAACCATCATGAGGGGGGAATCTTTTCACTCTTTACCCTTGTGAGACGGATGAGAAAATGGCTGATTATTCCAGCAATGATTGGTGGGGCGACATTATTAGCGGATGGAGCATTGACTCCTGCGGTGACGGTCACGTCAGCCATCGAGGGTTTAAGAGGAGTAACACATGTTTACTCAAATCAGACGGCAGTCATGGTAACAACTTTGATAATCCTTGCCTTTCTCTTTTTGATTCAGAGGTTTGGAGCAAGTTTGGTTGGTCGTTTATTTGGACCAATTATGTTTATCTGGTTTGGCTTTTTGGGTGTAAGTGGATTGATTAATTCTTTTCTTGACTTATCAATTTTAAAAGCAATTAATCCATATTATGCGATTCACTTATTGTTTAGTCCAGAAAATAAAGCTGGTTTCTTTATCTTGGGTTCTATTTTCTTGGTAACGACAGGGGCAGAGGCACTTTATTCTGACTTAGGACACGTTGGGCGTGGAAATATTTATGTCAGCTGGCCATTTGTTAAGATTTGTATTATCTTATCTTACTGTGGACAAGGAGCTTGGCTTTTAGCTCACCGTGGTGAACACATTGAAAAACTTAATCCTTTCTTTGCTGTTTTACCTGATAATATGGTTATTTATGTCGTTATCTTATCAACATTGGCGGCGATTATCGCCTCTCAAGCACTGATTTCGGGTTCATTTACTTTGGTTTCTGAAGCGATTCGTTTGAAACTTTTGCCATTGTTCAAAATTTATTATCCAGGGCAAACTTTGGGACAACTTTATATCCCAGCAGTTAATTTTGCTCTTTGGGTAACGACTTCATTCTTTGTTTTGTATTTTAAAACTTCAGAACATATGGAAGCCGCTTATAGCTTGGCCATTACCATCACTATGTTGATGACAACAACACTTTTGACTTATTTCTTAATTCAAAAAGGAACGCCAAAAATTGCAATTGCAATTATTTCTATCGGTCTCTTTTGTATTGAAGGCTCATTCTTTGCGGCTTCTCTTGTCCAATTTATCAACGGAGCATATATTGTGGTTCTGATTGCCTTGGCAATTATCTTCGTGATGTTCATCTGGAATAAGTCACACAAGATTGTCATGAAATATATCAAATCATTGAATATTAATGAGTATAAAAATCAACTTAATGCTTTGCGTCATGATGAATCTTATGATTTATATCAAACAAATGTGGTTTATTTAACAAGCAAAATGGACCATGAATGGATTGACCGTTCAATCTTATATTCAATCTTGGATAAACGACCAAAACGTGCAGAATGTTATTGGTTTGTAAATGTAAAAGTTACTGACGAGCCTTATACTTCTGAGTATAAAGTAGACATGATGGATACTGACTTTATTGTTCGTGTGAATCTCTATCTTGGATTCCGTATGCGTCAAGAAGTTCCGCGTTATTTAAGAACAATTGTGACGGATTTGATGGAATCAGGACGTTTGCCACGTCAGCATCAACATTACAGTATCACTCCAGGACGTAAAGTTGGAGATTTCCGCTTTGTCGTTGTTGAAGAAAAGCTAATGAATGCACGTCAAATGCCAGGTTTCGAGCGTTTTGTTCTTCAAACTAAAGCACAAATCAAGAGAATTACGGCTTCCCCAATTCGTTGGTTTGGTCTTCAATTCTCGGAAGTAACTGTTGAAACAGTTCCCTTGGTTCTTTCAGATGTACGTAATTTGGAAATTCATGAACGATTGGAACAGGTGGATGAAGCAGAAGCTTCAGCAACTCATTAAATAATATAAAAAAACTTACTGACAAAATTTCTGTCAGTAAGTTTTTATTTCTGCAAGTAAAATTTTTAACGAGCAAGTCGTTTTCTAGCGGCTTCTTTTCGTTTTTGAGCGATAAATTCGGTCTTGTCAGCAGAAGGAAGATAACCTTTTTTCTTGGCAATTAACAGGGCTGTACCTGCAACAAGAATTTCGACAGATTTTCCAATGAGATAGCCTTGGATAAATTTATTTTTCATTTAGTGGACTCCTTTATATTTTATTTAAAAATTGCTCTATCTTCATTGTAAATCAAAAAATGTGAAAACGCTAACGAAGCACATTTTAAAAAGAAAGACTCTTTAATAATTAACTGGTTAAGGTTAAGATTAGGTGCATGTGATATATTAGTAGCAGTTGTAATAAATAAATGATAAAGAAAGAAGGTAAGAAATATGACAATTATAGGTGTAAAAATTGACAAAAAGTTTATGAGGGACTTACTCATACTTATTTTAGGTGTCGGACTTTATGTACTCTCAGTTCAGTTATTCGTCATCCCTAATCGTCTAGCAAGTAATGGTGTCGCTGGTTTTTCTGTACTTATGGATTTTGTTTTTGGCATCAACCCAGCCTTGACTTTCTTTTTGGTAAATGTACCACTTTTCATTTTCGGAGGACGTTCGCTTCCGCGGAGAATTTTACTACTGAGCATTCCTGGAGCGCTTGCCATGAGTGGTTGGTTAATGATTTATGAAGCATTAGGAGTTACTGGTTTCCAATTCTCACATGTTATTTTTGCTGGAATTTTCGATGGACTTCTTTCAGGATTCGGGGCAGGATTAGTTATTATTTCTGAAGGAACATTTGGAGGATCAATCTTATTGAGCCGAATTTTGGAGGAGCAATGGAACTTTAAAATTGACAAGGTTTTGTTTATGGTCGATGTGGTCGTTTTAAGTGTTTCCTTATTAACATTCTTGTCACTTCCTAACTTTGCGGTCACACTACTTTCATGCTATATCTTTAGTAAAATGACTCTGATTGTGGGACGTGAAGATTATCGGAAATCTTTAATGAATCGTGGAAAAAGAATTTATCAAAAAGTTTTTGCTGCATAAAAACTTTAAGAATAATAGAATAAAAATTACTGACAGAAATTGAGCTGTCAGTAATTTTTTTCTTGTCAGTGCTTGAATTTACAGGCTATTTCTGAAATAATAGAGAATGAAAATGGTGAGAGTGAGTCATAAAAAATAAATGAAAAATAATAAAGTTTTAGTGGTTGTCGGGCCTACAGCTGTGGGGAAAACAGCACTTGGCATTGATTTAGCAATCAAATTTAATGGTGAAATTATTTCTGGTGATTCTCAGCAAGTTTATCAAGGATTAGACATTGGAACCGCTAAGGTGACTATGGCTGAACAAGCTCAAGTTCCTCATCATTTGATTGATGTACGTAAATGTACAGAAAATTTTTCGGTTCATGATTTTGTCATTGAAGCTAATCAATTAATTAAAGAAATTCTTGACCAAGGAAAAGTGCCAATTATCGTTGGAGGAACTGGCTTATATATTCAATCTCTTATCGAAGGCTATCATCTTGGCGGACAGGAAAATCATGAGGAGATGATGAAACTTCGTGAAGAATTATCTCTTTTATCTGATGAAAAGTTGTTTGCAAAAGTGATTAAAATAAATCCAGAAATTCCTGAGTTAAATCGTAGACGGGCGATTCGTTTTTTGGAGCTGCAAACTTTCGGCTCTCAAGATGAAAATTTGGGTTCTGATTATGATTTTTTGCTTATTGGATTAAATGCTGACAGAAAAGTGCTTTATGATCGAATTAATCAACGGGTTGATCAAATGATGCGTGAGGGCTTATTAGATGAAGCTAGAACTTTGTATGAGCAAGCACCAGAAGTTCAAGCGGCAAAAGGGATTGGTTATAAAGAATTTTTCCCTTATTTTTCAGGGGACATTAGTTTGGAAGAAGCTGTTGAGTTGGTCAAAAGAAATTCAAGACGCTATGCCAAGCGACAATTGACTTGGTTTAAAAATCGAATGTCTGTCGAATTTGAAGATGTTTTTTCAAAAAATTATCCTGACCCAGTTTTTGATAGAGTCAGTCAGTTTTTGAACTGACGCATTTTCTTAAAAATGTTATAATGAAAAAGATTGAAAAAAGGACTTTACAAGTAAATTTTATTAAAAATGGAGAGAAAAAATGACTGATAAAAAATGGATTGATTTGGGAATGAAATATGGTGGCTTCATGGCTCAAGACCATATCTTTTTAGAAAATAGATTAGCTACCTTAACCGATGTAAAAGATAAAAGACTTTTGGTGACTCCACCAGCATCAGTTTTAAATGCTTATTTTGCTGAACTTTATCAAAAACGCTCACCGAAAGATGCAACAGATTATTTCTTTGAACTTTCTAAAGCTTTTGATATTTTTGAAGAAAATCCAGATTTTCAACTTGAAGGAAAAAATGGTTATGAAAATTTCAGATTTATTCGACTCAATCTTTCTGGAAAATCATTTGGTTTTTCATATAAAAATGACGCAGAAGAAGCAATTATTTTCAGTGAATTTCCGGTAAAAGTGACAGCCGAATTGATGTTTGAAATTGCACAGATTTTCCCGCATTATCTATTAGTGGAAGAAGACGGAAAATTGACAATGAAACCTGCTCAATTTCAAAGTGAATTTGAGAAAGTGAAAGACCTAACAGCATTAACAGAACAAGCAGAAAATGGGGAATATATTCGCTTAGCCGGCTATAATATTGAGGATTTATTAGAACAAGCCGAAGAAATTGGCTTCTTAAGTCCTTTATGCTTTGGGCGTGACGGACGTAAACACTTTATCTATATTACAAAAGGTTTTTAATCGTTAGTTAATAAACTATCAAAAAAATTGCATTTCTCTTTGATAAGTGATAGACTATGTGAAAACGGTTACTGGCGATGCTGTCAGTAATTAATAAGACTGAATTTTTCATAATTACTGACAGAAAAGTTTGTCAGTAACTTTTGGTCAAATATAAGGAGGAACTTTTATGATTTTTATTCCACTCGTTGTTTTAGCAATTATCCTGCTCATTTTAATCTTTAGTTTGAGTACAATTGTATTTGTTGTTAAACAACAAACTGTTGCAATTGTTGAACGTTTTGGGAAGTATCAATTTACTGCAAACCCTGGTTTTCATTTGAAACTTCCTTGGGGAATTGATCGGATTGCTGCTCGAGTTCAATTGCGCTTATTACAAACAGAGATGACAGTTGAAACTAAAACTGCGGATAATGTTTTTGTTACGATGAATATTGCAACGCAATATCGAGTAAACGAACAATCCATCAAAGATGCATACTATAAGTTAATGAATCCAGGTGAACAAATTAAGGCTTATATTGAAGATGCCCTTCGTTCAGCAGTACCAAAATTGACTTTGGATGATGTTTTTGAGAAAAAAGATGAAATCGCTCTTGAAGTTCAAAAAACAGTTGCTGAAGAAATGCAAACTTACGGTTATATTATCGTAAAAACATTGATTACTAAAGTAGAACCTGATGCTGAAGTTAAGCAATCTATGAATGAAATCAATGCGGCACAACGTAAACAAGATGCCAGCCAAATGTTGGCAAATGCTAATAAAATTCAAGTTGTAACTGCCGCTGAAGCAGAAGCTGAAAAAGACCGTCTGCATGGGGTAGGGATTGCTGAACAACGTAAGGCTATTGTTGACGGTTTGGCTCAACAAATTACCGAAATCAAAAAGCTTGGTGTGGCGCTTGATGAAGAACAAATTATGGCGATTTTGTTAACTAACCAATATTTAGATACCTTGAATCAATTTGCTGCAGGTGGAAATTCAACCATTTTCCTTCCAAGCGGAGCTGAAGGAGCAGAAAGTTTAAGGACTCAGATTTTATCAGCCATTAAAGCAGGTAAATAAAGTAAAAATAAAAAGCTATCGATGGATAGCTTTTTATTATAGCAAGCTCCTTCTTGCAATTTTTTTTGAAATTAGGTAGAATAAAGTGATTGTAGCGCGTCCGTAGTGTAATGGATATCACGTAAGATTCCGGTTCTTGAGATGGGGGTTCGATTCCCTCCGGACGCATTTAATTAAGTAAATAAACCGCTCGGTTGAGCGGCTTTTATTGTTTTTGTGCTAAACATGTGCCAATGACTGCGTTTTATAGAATCCTAAATATGTTATAATAAGATATTGACTCGAAGGTAAAATGACTAGGTTTTAAATTTAAAAAATAGTTAGAATGAAACCGAGAGTTTTTTGATATTATCATTTTACAGGAGGGCTTTTATGAATCAAGAGAAATTTATTAAGTATTTAAGTTGGGTAGCGACTGGGATGTCGGTAATGATGTATGTGTCATATCTTCCGCAAATTGCTAACAATCTTAGTGGAATGAAAGGAAATCCTATTCAACCCCTTGTTGCTGCAATTAATTGTACACTTTGGGTCACTTATGGAATTGGCAAAAAGCCTAGAGATTTAGCCTTGGCAACGGCAAACTTTCCAGGTATAATTTTTGGATTGGTCACATTTTTTACTGCCCTTTGATGATGAAAAAAAATGATTAATTGGACATGTGTGTGGCCATTATCAGAGATAAATAAATAATAAATTTAAAAAAATAAAAAAATTACAGCTGAGACTAGAAATTTCAGAAAGTCTGTGTTATAATATATTTCGTCGTGAAAATGACGCTTTAAGCATGACTCGTTAGCTCAGTTGGTAGAGCATTTGACTTTTAATCAAAGGGTCGCTGGTTCGAGCCCAGCACGGGTCACTAATTTATTGAAGAAAAGATTGTGGGGAAGTTTCACAATCTTTTCTTGTTTTGGAAAATAATTCTCATTTTTGAGAAAATAAAGTTTTAATTTGCCTTAAGGTGAGTTGAAACTGATGGAGGTTCAATGGAAATCCAATTTTTAGGGACTGGGGCTGGTCAGCCTTCTAAATCAAGAAACACTCAGGCAATTGCCTTGAAAATGCTTGATGAGCGTAATGAAATTTGGCTTTTTGACTGTGGTGAAGCAACGCAACATCAAATTTTAAATACGACAATTAAGCCACGAAAAATTACTAAGATTTTTATTACACATTTACATGGGGATCATATTTTTGGCCTGCCTGGTTTTTTGTCTAGTAGAAGTTTTCAAAGTTCAGATGAACAAACTGATTTGGAGCTTTATGGCCCTGTGGGAATTAAAGATTTTGTTTTGACCGCTCTTAGAATCTCGGGTTCACGCTTAGCTTATCGTATCAATTTTCATGAAATTGATTCGGCTGGAAAAATCTTTGAAGATGATAGTTTTGAAGTCCATACAGATTTGCTTGACCATACTATTTTCTGCTTGGGTTATCGCGTCGTAGAAAAAAATCGAATAGGTGAACTCGATGCCAATGCTTTAAAAGAAGCTGGGCTTCCTTTCGGACCCCTTTTTGGTAAAATAAAAAAAGGTGAGATTGTTCAGTACGAAGGAAAAACTTTCGATCCTAAAGATTATATCGGAGCGGATAAAGCTGGTAAAATAGTCACGATTTTAGGCGATACAAGAAAATCGAATGTTGCAGTACGCTTAGCTTATGGAGCAGACTTATTGGTTCATGAGGCAACTTATGAAGCAAATGAAAGTAAAATGGCAAAAGCACATGGTCATTCAACGACTAAACAAGCAGCAGACGTCGCCAAAGAAGCCGGAGTTAATCGATTGTTATTGACTCATATTAGTGCACGCTATGTTGGACCTTTGGTTGGACAATTGGTGCGTGAGGCACAAACTGTTCATTCCAACACTTTTGTGGTTAAGGATTTTTACGAGGAAAAAATTGGTTAGAAATATTGTAATTACAGGTGCAACTGGTGATATTGCTAAAGAAATTGTCAAATCTTTATCTAAAGATAGTAATCATTTAATTTTGGTTTCACGCAGTCGTAATTCTCTAGTTGAACTCTACGGTCAACTTGAAAATACCACTTTACTGACCAATGATGAACTTTTGACAAATGAGCAATCTTTTAATGTGGATATTTTGATTAATAATGCTGGTTTTGGTATTTTTAAAGAGTTCACTGAACTTACTGATGGGGAAATTGCAGAGCAGTTTGTCATTAATACTTTAATGCCTATCCAGTTGACCAGACAGTTAGAACCGAAAGTCCAATTGATTAATATTGCTTCAATTGCTGGGAAGTTGCCAACAGGAAAATCAACCATCTATGCTGCTTCTAAAGCGGCTTTGATTACATTTTCAGATGCTTTGCGCATGGAAAATCCACAATTAATCGTGACTACTGTGAATACAGGACCAGTTAGAACAAAATTTCATAAGGATAATGGGGATTATCTGGAAAAAGTGGGGGAAAATGCAATTTCAGCATCCAAAGTTGCTGACAAAGTTGTGAATAACTTAGGAAAAAGGAAAAGAGAAATCAATTTACCTTGGACTTTATCCACAGTTGCCAAATTGCGAGCTATTTTTCCTTCACTTTTTGATTTTATATCTGCCAAATTTTTTAATTTTAAATAGAATTTTATTACTGACAGAAGCTTAATACAATTTCTGTCAGTAAATTATAGAAATGTTTAGGACTTTTTTAAATATAATAAAAATTATCCTAAACTTAGCCATTTTTTTCGAGTAATTTATGCTAAAATAATTGAATTGAGCATAAAAAAGATAAAGAGAATTAAAATGATAAAAGCAAAATATGATTGGAAAGTGGCAGATACAGCCGTTTCCGAAGATTTTCTGAAAGTAGCGAAAAAACATAAATTAGATGAATTGACAAGTCGCGTGCTTTATCAAAGAGGAATTCATGCAGAAGCTGAAATTGAGCAATTTTTAAAGCCAAGTTTAGAAAATTTACATGACCCTTTTCTGCTTCATGATATGGAAAAAGCAACAGGGCGTATTTTATCAGCAATTGAGCAAGGTGAAAATATCTTGATTTATGGGGACTATGATGCTGACGGAATGACCGCGGCTTCTGTCATGAAATCTGCTCTGGATGAATTGGGAGCTGAGGTTCAAGTATATTTACCTAATCGTTTTACTGACGGTTACGGGCCAAATCTTGACGTTTATCAGTACTATATTAAGAATGAAAATATCAATCTTATTATTACTGTAGATAATGGGGTTGCTGGCTTGGAGGCAATTACCTGGGCACAGGAAAATGGAGTGGATGTAATTGTTACCGATCATCACTCAATTCCTGACCAACTTCCCCCTGCTTATGCCATTGTCCACCCCGAACATCCTGACAGTCAATATCCTTTCAAATATTTGGCAGGAGTTGGTGTCGCCTTCAAAGTTGCCTGTGCTCTTTTAGAATATGCACCCAGTGAAATGCTTGATTTAGTTGCAATTGGTACAATTGCTGACATGGTCAGTTTGACTGATGAAAACCGAATTTTAGTGGCTCATGGTCTAAAAGTTTTGGCCCAAACAGAGCGTGCCGGCCTACAAGAATTAATGAAGTATGCCGGGGTTGATTTTGATAAAATCACTGAGGAAACAGTTGGTTTTCAAATTGCTCCCCGTTTAAACGCTTTGGGACGTCTCGATGACCCAAACCCAGCCATTGAATTGCTGACAGGTTGGGATGAAGATGAAGCGCATGAAATTGCCAAAATGATTGACCAAAAAAATTCAGAGCGAAAAGAAATTGTGGAAAAAATTCACAATGAAGCTCTGAGTATGCTGACAGATGAACCTGTTCAGATTTTATATCATAAGGACTGGCATAAAGGTGTCTTAGGAATTGTTGCGGGTCGCTTGCTAGAAGCCATACATAAGCCAGTAATCATGCTGGCCCAAGAAGATGGGATTTTGCGTGGGTCTGCTCGGTCAATCGAAAATTTTGATATTTTCAAGGCATTAAATGCCCATCGTGAACTTTTTATTGCTTTTGGTGGTCATAAACAAGCCGCAGGGATGACTTTAAGTCTGGAAAACGTAGAAGCAGTTAAAAAGGCGATGATTGATTATATCGTGGACAATCATTTAGATATGTCTAAAAAAAGTGCCTTAGAAGTTGCTGACCGTTGCCACTTAGACGATATTTCGCTCTCAACAATCACTAATTTAGCAAAATTGGCTCCCTTTGGCATGGATAATCCTAAGCCTCGATTTTTAATCGAAGATTATAAGGTGATTCAAAGCCGAAGTATGGGGAAAGACAATGCTCATCTTAAATTAAAAATTCAGGAAGAAAAGCAACAAATTGATGCCGTTTATTTCCAACATGGTTCAGAAGAATTGGAATTCGAACAGGCACAAACAAAATTAGTCGCAACACTTTCAAGTAATAGTTGGAATGGAAATACGAGTCTTCAATTAATGATTGAAGATGCTGATTCAGTTGGTGTCGAACTTCTTGATATAAGAAGTAAACAAATTCCTATCCCAAAAGAGGCCAATATTTTTTCTCAAAATCAGCTAAAACATGGTATAATGGAAGATGTGCTTGTCATCGAAGAGACACCTGGAGATTTAGCAGGTTTGTCAGTATTAAAAGAAGCTGTCAGTAAAGCAGCGTCGGATGATTTTAAAATGATTTATTTTAAAAATAAAATCACTGATAGCTATTATTTAACAGGAAGTGGAACACGAGAAGAATTTGCAAGACTTTATAAAGCAATTTATCAATTTCCAGAATTTGATATTCGCTATAAATTAAAATCACTTGCGGATTATTTGAAAATCCCTCATCTCTTGCTTGTCAAGATGATAAAAATCTTTGAGGAACTTGAATTTGTCAGCATTGACAATGGCTTAATGACCGTTAATAAGACGGCCGATAAACGCGAAATTTCTGAGAGTACAATTTATCAAGAACTAGAAAAAATTGTAAAAATGCAAGAACTTTTTGCTTTAGCACCCGTCAAAGAAATTTATCAAAATTTATTAGAAAAATAATTTCGTTTTTATAAAAAGTTACTGACGAAATCAGCTATACTCATAATAATAAAGCTGTCAGTAAAAATAACGAACTTATGTTAGAAAAAAGGAGCACTGACAATTCTGTCAGTAACAAAAACATGGAATTAAAAGACTATATTGCAACAATTGAAAACTATCCTAAAGAAGGCGTAGTTTTTCGCGACATCAGCCCTTTGATGGCAGACGGAAATGCCTATAACTATGCTGCTACCGAAATTGTTCAGTATGCAAGAGATAAAGAAATAGATATGGTTGTAGGTCCAGAAGCACGTGGTTTCATCATTGGATGTCCAGTTGCTTTTGCACTTGGTGTAGGATTTGCCCCAGTTCGTAAGCCTGGTAAATTACCTCGTGAAGTCATTGAAGCAACTTACGAAAAAGAATACGGAACAGACACACTCACAATGCATTCAGATAGCATCAAACCAGGACAACGTGTCTTGATTGTTGATGATTTGCTTGCAACTGGTGGAACAATTGCCGCTACAATTGAACTTGTTGAAAAAATGGGTGGAATTGTTGTCGGATGTGCGTTCCTTATCGAACTTGATGAACTTAAAGGTCGCGAAAAAATCGGAGATTACGATTATAAAGTTCTAATGCACTATTAATTTCTTTACTGTCGGTAGCCAATAAATGTTATTAGTATTCTTTTGATAAAAACAAGAGAGTATAGTTAAGCTAAAAGCAAGTAAACAGAGGTTTTTTGGCGTAAAATATTGACAGCAAGCTAATTTTGATATACACTATAAAAAGAAAATCCACATAGCGTTCGTTTTTTAGGAAATGAGCCTATATTTTATATTAGGAAAAGAGAGAGTAAAAACTTGAAAATTACAGCCTTAGAAGGACAAAAAATCTCAGAACTTTCAATGATTGAAGTTGCTCATGCTTTATTGGAGCAAAATGGCAAAGAAATGCAATTCTCTGAAATCATCAGAGCGATTCAAGATTATTTGGAAAAATCAGATGATGAAATTAAAGCTAGTATTTCTCGTTTTTATACAGAAATCAATACAGACGGAAGTTTCATTCCATTAGGAAATAATATCTGGGCACTTCGTTCATGGTACGCCATTGATGAGATTGACGAAGAAGTTATCGCTCTTGATGAAATTGAAGACGAAGAAGAAGAAAAACCAGCTAAAAAACGTAAAAAAGTCAATGCTTTTGGTATCGAAGACGAAATCGATCCAGAAGATGAAGAAGGCGCAAAAGAAACAACTGAAGAAGACATGTCATACGATACTCAAGCAGAAGACGAAGATAAAGATGACGTCGCTGCTTATGACGCAGAACTTGCGGAAGTTGAACTTGATAATGTAGATGAAGAAGTTGACATCGATGTAGAAGACGATGAAGATGATTCAGACGATACTGATGAAGACTAAAACACATAAAAAGTGAGGCATCAGCCTCACTTTTATGAATATTCTCTTTTTATTTGTAAAAAATTAAAAGAACGGTTACAATTAGGAAAAGTAAAATTTTATTATTGAGCGAAAGCTAATCATAAGGAGAAAAAATTTGGTGGACAAAGAAACAACTGAATTTTCTCGAGGAAGTTTTAAAGAAAAAATACTTCGCCAACTTGAAGAAAATGCAGCGAAACAAGCAGAAACTAAGTTCCCAGACCCTGAAGATTTCGAACGTCCCAGCAGGAGCGACTCAGAAGAATCTGAGCGAAAAATCGAACCAAGGAAAGTTGATCTTGAACCTTTCAAACTTCCCGTCTTTGATTTTCCAGCAGCGGATGAAAACGAAGAAGAACCTTTTGTAGAAAATGAAAACCTTCCAGAAGAAGGCGATTCATTGCGTCAAAATTTAGATGGAGTGGTTTCTGAGGAAATTCAAAGCCAAGATATTCCTCCTCAATTTTCAAGAAGTGAACCAAAAGTTCAAGATGAAAAAATTGAACAAGAACAATTTTTGGAAAAAAAAGAATCAGAAAAAATGGTTAAACATCAACCTTCAAGAAGAACCAATAGTCCTTCTAAAAAAACTTCTTTGAGCAAGAAAAACAAGAATAAGAACAAAAATAAGAATAAGAACAAAAATAAGAAAAAGAAAAAAGTAACAGCAGGAAAAATCATTGCTGTGATTGTTGTTCTTTTAGTTTTAGTTGTTGGAGGAACTGGTTGGTATGGCTATAACTTTGTAAAATCTGGCATTCAACCTCTGGATTCTAAGAATGCAACAGCTAAGTCAATCAATATTCCTGCTGGTTCAAGTAGTAAGCAAATTGGTGAAATTTTGCAAAGACAATCCATTATTAAAAATGGAATGGTTTTTCAGTATTATACAAAATTTAAAAATTATTCAGAGTTTAAAAGCGGCTATTATAATCTTGCACCAAACATGAGCTTATCTACGATTGCTAGCAAACTTGAAGAAGGCGGAACAGAAAAACCTGTTGCTCCAACTTTAGGTAAAATTTTAGTTCCTGAAGGCTATACGCTAACACAAATTGCTAAAGCTGTGACAGTTAATAGTGGAAGCAATGAAAAGAATGCAAAAACGCCATTTTCTGAAGCAGACTTCATGAAAACCGTTCAAGACCCAACCTTTATCGCTAAAATGGTTAAGGCTTATCCTAAACTGTTCGCAAGCTTGCCAACAAAAGATTCAGGAATCAAATATCAGTTAGAAGGTTACTTGTTCCCAGCGACTTATGATTACACAAAATCATCGACAGTTGAATCAGTCATTGAAAATATGATTCAAGCAGCCAATACTCAACTCACTCCTTACTATGATACAATCGCTCAAAAGAATTTGACTGTCAATGAAGTTTTGAGTTTAGCAGCTTTGGTTGAAAAAGAAGCCAACAATGATGATGACCGACGCAACGTTGCTGGAACCTTCTATAATCGTATGAATGCTGGAATGACTTTGGGTTCTAATCTGTCAATTCTTTATGCCGAAGGTAAACTTGGTGAAAAAACAAGTCTTTCAGAGGATGCTAATATTGACACCAACCTAGATTCGCCATATAATTTGTACACAAATACTGGATTTGGCCCTGGCCCTGTTGATAGTCCAAGTTTGTCATCTATTAAAGCAGTACTTGATCCTGCTCAAAATGACTACTTCTACTTTGTTGCTGATGTGACAACAGGAAAAGTTTATTTTGCGAAAACATTAGCTGAACAAAATGCAAATGTTCAAAAATATGTGAATGATAAGATAAGTAGCTAAGCTATCATTAATTTAGATTTGATTAAAAGAGAAAAAAGTTTATAAAAAAGGAAAGAAATATAATGGAAAAAACATTCCCAATGACCCAAGAAGGGCTTGATAAATTAAAATTAGAACTTGAAAATTTAAAACTTGTGAAACGTCCAGAAGTCATTGACCGTATCAAAGTTGCTCGTAGCTATGGTGACCTTTCAGAAAACTCAGAGTACGAAGCAGCTAAAGATGAACAAGCCTTTATCGAAGGACGTATTTCAACTGTTGAAACAATGATTCGTTATGCTGAAATTGTTGATAACGCAAAAATTGCTAAAGACGAAGTAGCACTTGGTAAAAACGTAACTTTTGTTGAAGTTGGCGAAACTGACGAAGAATCTTATCAAATTGTTGGTACTGCTGAAGCTGACCCATTTTCAGGAAAAATTTCTAATGAATCACCAATTGCTCGAGTTTTGATTGGTAAAAAAATTGGAGACATCGTAAATGTACCACTTCCAGTTGGCGAAATGACAGTTAAAATTGTAAAAGTTGACTAATTATTTTAGAATATAATAAGTAAAAAAGCCGTCAGTAACGGTTTTTTTATTTTTCAACGCTTAAGTCTGTCAGTAAGTTAAAATTGCTATTTTTGGTAAAAATAATATTTTTCAGGTATAATAGTCAGTAATAGTCAAAGATTATTTAGAAAATGGATGAAAGAAAGGATGGAGCGATGGCAGGTCAAAAAAATACATCAGATATTATCGAAGCTTATCTGAGAAAGCTTTTAGAAGAAGCACAAGTCATTGAAATTAAACGAGCGGACTTAGCCAATCAATTTGATGTCGTGCCGAGTCAGATTAATTATGTGATAAAAACACGATTTACGGCCTCAAAAGGCTTTGATGTGGAATCAAAACGTGGTGGCGGTGGCTACATCAAAATTGTTAAGTATCAATATTCTGCTCGTCATGAATTCTTAACGGCTCTTTACCAGAAGGTTCCAGCTAATCTCTCAAGTAAAGCTGCCCATGATATCGTTCAACTTCTCTTTGATGAGAAAGTACTGACAGAACGTGAGGGAAATCTACTTTTGTTAGTCATTACTGACGGAGCCATTAGTCCCTTTACTCGTGGTATAATGATGAAAAGTATAATAAACAGATTGGACCGTGACGATGAAATTTGAAAATATAAAATATACACCAACGCTTGACCGAATTTTAGAAAAAGCGGAAGAGTATGCTCACCAATATCAATATGGCACCATTGAAAGTGCTCATTTACTAGCTGCAATGGCAACGACCTCAGGCTCAATTGCTTACAGCCTTCTTGCAGGAATGAATGTTGATTCTTCTGACTTACTGATTGATTTAGAGGATTTATCAAGTCATGTTAAGGTCAAACGTTCAACTTTACGTTTTTCACCTCGTGCAGAAGAAGTGATGACTGCGGCAAGTTTTTTAGCAATTCATAATAACTCAGAAGCCGTTGGAACAGAACACCTGCTTTATGCCCTACTTCAAGTAGAAGATGGATTTGGTCTTCAACTTCTAAAATTACAAAAAATCAATATTGTATCTTTGCGAAAAGAGCTTGAGAAAAGAACTGGACTCAAAGTTCCAGAAAGTAAAAAAGCTGTGACTCCAATGTCAAAACGTAAGATGGCAAAGGGAGTTGCAGAAAATTCAACGACGCCAACGTTAGACTCTGTATCCTCAGATTTAACCGAAGAAGCTCGCTTGGGTAAACTTGACCCAATGATTGGACGAGAAGCTGAAATTGACCGTTTGATTCATATTCTCAGCCGCAGAACAAAAAATAATCCTGTCTTAGTTGGAGAGCCCGGTGTTGGGAAATCAGCAATTATTGAAGGTTTGGCCCAAAGAATTGTCAATGGTCAAGTTCCAATTGGTTTGATGAATAGTCGAATTATGGCCTTGAATATGGCGACTGTTGTTGCTGGGACAAAATTTAGAGGTGAATTTGAGGATCGTTTGACAGCTATTGTTGAAGAAGTTAGCAGTGATCCAGATGTCATTATTTTCATTGATGAATTACACACAATCATCGGTGCTGGTGGCGGTATGGATTCTGTCAATGATGCCGCAAATATTTTGAAACCAGCGCTTGCTCGTGGTGATTTTCAAATGGTCGGAGCAACAACCTATCATGAATATCAAAAATATATTGAAAAAGATGAAGCTTTAGAACGCCGTTTGGCGAGAATAAATGTTGATGAGCCAAGTCCAGATGAAGCGATTGCTATTTTACAAGGCTTACGTGAAAAATTTGAAGACTATCATCAAGTGAAATTTACTGACCAAGCCATTAAAAGTGCTGTAATGCTCAGTGTTCGTTATATGACTAGCCGAAAATTGCCTGACAAAGCCATTGATTTACTTGATGAAGCTGCAGCAGCAGTGAAAATTTCTGTCAAAAATCAACAAACAAAACGTCTTGATTTAGAAAAAGAATTAGCGGAAGCTCAAGAAGAATTATCAGAAGCTGTCATTAAACTTGATATTAAAGCGTCTCGTACAAAAGAAAAAGCAGTTGAAAAAATTGCTGACAAGATTTATAAATTCTCAGTAAAAGAAGATAAACGTCAAGAAGTTACTGACCAAGCTGTTGTTGCTGTTGCCTCAACACTGACAGGTGTTCCAATCACACAAATGACTAAGTCTGAAAGTGATCGTTTAATCAATCTTGAAAAAGAATTACATAAACGAGTTGTTGGACAAGAAGAAGCTATTTCTGCCGTTTCAAGAGCCATTCGTCGGGCACGTTCCGGTGTTGCTGACAGCCGTCGTCCAATGGGTTCTTTCATGTTCCTTGGACCAACAGGGGTTGGTAAAACCGAACTTGCTAAAGCACTGGCTGACAGTGTGTTTGGTAGTGAAGATAATATGATTCGTGTTGACATGAGTGAATTCATGGAAAAACATTCGACTTCACGCTTGATTGGAGCTCCTCCAGGGTATGTAGGTTATGATGAGGGTGGTCAATTGACAGAACGCGTTCGTAATAAACCTTATTCTGTTGTTCTTTTAGATGAAGTCGAAAAAGCTCATCCTGACGTTTTCAACATCATGTTGCAAATTCTAGATGATGGCTTTGTGACTGATACTAAAGGTCGTAAAGTTGATTTCAGAAATACAATTATTATCATGACTTCAAACTTGGGAGCGACTGCTCTTCGTGATGATAAGACAGTTGGTTTTGGCGCTAAAAATATCACAGCTGATTATTCAGCCATGAAATCAAGAATATTAGAAGAGCTTAAACGTCATTATCGTCCTGAGTTTCTTAATCGAATTGATGAAAATATTGTTTTCCACTCATTGGAAAGTCAAGAGATTGAACAAATTGTTAAAATTATGAGTAAATCTTTGATTAAACGTCTGGCAGAACAAGATATTCATGTGAAACTCACACCGTCAGCGGTGAAACTAATTGCTGAGGTAGGTTTTGACCCAGAATATGGTGCACGTCCGCTCCGCAAGGCTCTTCAAAAAGAAGTTGAAGACCTTTTAAGTGAACAATTGCTCTCTGGTGAAATCAAAGCAGGTAATCATGTTTCAATTGGGGCATCTAATAAAAAAATTAAAATCGCTCAAATTGTTTGAGATGAAAGCTGTTTCATGTTATAATTAAATTAGAAATAAAGGAAAGGACAGTTCGAAAAGATTCAGAAGTCCTGAAAATTCCAAAAGTTTAAGGGCTTCATTGAAACAAAAAGAACTGTTGAAGAGGTACTCTTATGATCAAATTTAATATCCGTGGCGAAAACGTCGAAGTGACTGATGCAATCCGCGCTTATGTTGAAGATAAAATCGGAAAACTTGATAAATATTTCAACGATGGTCATGAAGTAACAGCCTATGTTAATCTTAAAGTTTACAGCGAAAAACGAGCTAAAGTTGAAGTAACTCTTCCAGCTAAAAATGTCACTTTACGTGCAGAAGATACTTCACAAGATATGTATTCTTCAATTGATTTTGTTGAAGAAAAACTCGAACGTCAAATTCGTAAATATAAGACACGTATGAACCGTAAACCACGCAATGCTGTCCCAACAGGACAAGCTTTTGGCGATGAGTTTGCACCATTAGAAAAAGCCGATGAAGTTGCTGAGGATCACGTAGATATTGTACGTACTAAACATGTTGCTTTAAAACCAATGGATGCCGAAGAAGCAGTGCTTCAGATGGATATGTTGGGACATGATTTCTACGTCTTTACAGATGCTGATAGTAACGGAACCCATGTCGTTTACCGTCGTACAGATGGTCGTTATGGTTTAATTGAAACAGAATAAAAAAATAAGGATAGATTTTTCTATCCTTTTTTATTAATGTTCAGATAAAAAATCAAAATGTAAGCGCAAAACCTTTTGAAGTTTAGCTTTGCGAAGATTTTCACTTGAAAAATCTTTCAAAAAATAGTAAAATCAAAGATGTATTAAGAGTGCAGACGCACTTAAAAATAATAAGGAGACTAAAATGTCAATTATTACTGATATTTATGCTCGCGAAGTCCTTGACTCACGCGGTAACCCAACACTTGAAGTTGAAGTTTACACTGAAGACGGTGCATTCGGTCGCGGTATGGTACCTTCAGGTGCTTCTACTGGTGAACATGAAGCGGTTGAACTTCGTGATGGCGACAAATCTCGCTACAACGGACTTGGTACTCAAAAAGCTGTTGACAACGTAAACAACATCATCGCTGAAGCTATCATCGGTTATGAAGTTACTGACCAACAAGCTATTGACCGTGCAATGATCGCTCTTGACGGTACTGAAAACAAAGGTAAATTGGGAGCTAACGCTATCCTTGGTGTTTCTATCGCTGCTGCTCGTGCTGCTGCTGATGAACTTGGTGTTCCACTTTACAACTACCTTGGCGGATTCAACGCTAAAGTATTGCCAACTCCAATGATGAACATCATCAATGGTGGTTCTCACTCAGACGCTCCAATCGCTTTCCAAGAATTCATGATCGTACCAGTTGGTGCACCTACATTCAAAGAAGCGCTTCGTTGGGGTGCTGAAATCTTCCACGCTCTTAAGAAAATTCTTAAAGCTCGTGGACTTGAAACAGCTGTCGGTGACGAAGGTGGATTCGCTCCTAAATTCGACGGAACTGAAGACGGTGTAGAAACTATCCTTAAAGCAATCGAAGCAGCTGGTTACAAAGCTGGTGAAGATGGCGTTATGATCGGTTTCGACTGTGCATCATCAGAATTCTACGAAAACGGTGTTTACGACTACACTAAATTCGAAGGTGAAGGCGGTAAAAAACTTTCAGCTTCTGAACAAGTTGACTACCTTGAAGAACTCGTTTCTAAATACCCAATCATCACTATTGAAGATGGTATGGACGAAAACGACTGGGATGGATGGAAAATCCTTACTGAACGTCTTGGTAAAAAAGTTCAACTCGTTGGTGACGACTTCTTCGTTACAAACACTAAATACCTTGAACGTGGTATCCGTGAAAATGCTTCAAACGCTATCTTGATCAAAGTTAACCAAATCGGTACTTTGACAGAAACTTTCGAAGCTATTGAAATGGCTAAAGAAGCTGGTTTCACAGCAATCGTTTCTCACCGTTCTGGTGAAACTGAAGATTCAACAATCTCAGATATCGCTGTTGCAACTAACGCTGGTCAAATCAAAACTGGTTCACTTTCACGTACAGACCGTATGGCTAAATACAACCAATTGCTTCGTATCGAAGACCAATTGGCTGAAGTGGCTCAATACAAAGGTCTTAAAGCATTCTACAACCTTAAAAAATAAGGTTTACCAACGAATGATTTAGATATAATCCTTCTCTTTATTTAGAGAAGGATTATTTTTTATAAAAAATATTCTATGAAAAAACTACTAGTAAGCTAGTAGTTTTTATTTTATTTAGATTTTTGATAAGAGTCCATCTTCAATCTTATAAACACTGTCACTATTTTTAATCATTCTTTGGTCATGAGTGACCATGATTGTTGCTTTATTCTTCAAATGAGCTTCTTGTCTTAATAATTCAACAACCTGATAAGCATGCTCAGTGTCTAAACTTGCTGTTGGTTCATCGGCCAAAATTAAATTTGGTTCATTAAAGAGAGCACGAGCAATAGCTGCCCTTTGTCTTTCACCACCAGAAAGATCACTAGGATGTTTATCTTTTAAGTCTAAAATATCAAGTGATTTAAGAAGTTCAATCCCTTTTTTAGAAGTTAGTTTTTCGTGATTGATTTTATCAATAAGGAGAAATTGTTCTTCAATAGTCAAATAAGGAATCAAATTAGAACTTTGGAGGATGAAACCTATTTCTTTAAATCTAAGTTTAGAACGTTTTTTTTCTGACAATGGTGTAAAATCTAAGCCATTGATTGAAATGTTCCCAGAAGTTGGACTTTGTAAACCACCTGCAATTGTGAGAAATGTACTTTTGCCTGAACCGGAGGGACCAATAATTGAAACAAATTCTCCTTGATTGACTGCTAAATCAATTCCTTTGAGTGCCTGAATCTCATTATGACCACTACCAAAAGATTTTTTTACATTTTCCATTTTAAGAATTGTTTTCATTTTTAACCTCCAATTGCTTTCGTTGGGTCAATTTTACGGATAGTAATGATTGAAAAAAGTGACCCAATAATTGATACGATGATGAGAATTAAAGCATAGAGCAACCAGTTTGTAAGACTAATTTCAAAAGGCATTGCATCGGGTAAGATAAAGCTAGTTCCATAACTTGCTATAAAAGCAACGAAGACGCCAACTAAACTAATGATAAAGCTTTGACCAAGTAAAGAGTTCATTATTATGCGATTTGAAATTCCTTGGGCTTTCATTATGCCAAAAATCGGAACTTTTTGAAGAGTTATAACATACATAAAGACTCCAATAATCAACAGTACAATCAGAAATAAGAAGTAAATCATTGCGCTGAGTGTCATATTTTGAGCAGAATAACCTGGAATATCGTTAATTAAATCAGAAATAGAGAGGACTTTATATTGATTTGAAATAGAAGAATCAATCTTAACTTTCCCAGATTTTACAACGACAGCATTAACAGAAGAAGTTGAAGTGCTTTTTTCACCAAACTTTATCTGATTCAAAGCGGAAAATGAGGTATAGATAACAGGCGATGCAGAATAAGAAGAGGATTTTGAAATTCCGACAATTTTTATTTTAATATTATTATTTCCCACGGAAACTTCTTGACCGATTTTATATCCTTGATTTGCCAGCTTTTTTGAGATAATCATTTCTAAATGATTGTCAGTAAATTTTTTTCCCTCAAGAACTTCTGGCATGATTTTAGACTTATCAGGCAGGGCAATAATAGCAATATTGTCTCGCTCGCTCTTTGATTTGCGCATAGAAGTAGAAAACAATGATAATTCTGAACCATTTTCTATATGAATATTACTTAAATCATCAGAAGTAATTTGTGAAGCAGAAATAATATTATTTGAACTTGTTGATAAAACGACTTTTTCGGCCTTCCAATCAAGGACAGCTTGTTTAAATTGACTGGCAAGTCCTACAGATAGTCCGGACAGTATAAAGACTACATAAGCGATTAAAAAAATAATAGCTCCGATTAAGGTGTAACGAGCTTTATTATAACGTATTTCTCTTAGTGCTAAAAACATAAAATCTCCTTTTAGTTTTTTCTGTCAGTAATATAATTAAGTAAACCTTCGGTGACTAATTTGATTTCTTTATCATAATTTTCAATAAAAGTTTTCTCAGTCCAATTTTCACTGAATAATCTATAAACGAGATTATGAACAACTGATTTTAATACTTGTGAAATTGGATTATCATTTTCACTAGCTGGGACGGTTGCTGAACTTTGGGGTTTCCAATCTCTTTCAAGTTCATAAGTCCAATCTAAAAAGCGATATTTATAAAGTTGGTATTGGGGAGAATCAATTAAATTTTCAAGAAGGAGATATTTGTATTTATCTAGAGCCTCTTCAATGGAATTATCTTTTAATAAATTAAAAAATAAATCATGGATTTCAAGGGTTTCTTGCGAGAGGACATAGAAATAAGCATCTTTTAAATCTTCAAAATACTGATAAAAACTTCCTCTCGGAATATCAAGAGCTTTTACGATGTGCATAATTTTGGCCTCGTGAAAAGAATGAGTCTGAAATTCATTTAAACAGGCATCATATACGCGATTACGTTTTTCG
Source organism: Lactococcus sp. S47 (assembly GCF_016517475.1). Classification (NCBI taxonomy): domain Bacteria; kingdom Bacillati; phylum Bacillota; class Bacilli; order Lactobacillales; family Streptococcaceae; genus Lactococcus; species Lactococcus sp. S47. The sequence continues at coordinate 66,137 of NZ_JACVUB010000007.1, read as the reverse complement.
TCAGATAGACTAAAATAGGTTGATTTAGGCATTTTTTCTCCAATTCATTCAATTTATGACACTGTGTCATTTATTAAATTCTAACAAATTAATTGATTAACATCAATTAATTAATTTTTTTAAGCAAAAAAACTACTGACAGTTTTGTCAGTAGTTTTGATAATAAATTTGCTGATGTATAAGTGGCTGACAGTTTTGTCAGTAAAATTAGGAACACTTATTTAGCCAATTCTCTTTCAAGAGCTAATCGTTGAACTTTCATTGTTGCTGTACGAGGAATTTCATCGTAAGCCATAAGAATAGGTTCATTTAAAAATGGCAAATCAACAATTGAAGCCCACCAAGCTGACCAATCCATTTCCGCATTTTCAGCTAGAGCCAAAATAGGTTGTGGTTTACCAGATTTATCACGAATAATCACAACTTCATCTAAGAAGTCGTGTTGGTCTAACAGAAGATCTTCAATTGCCAAATTAGATTCAATTTTATCAATTAAATCAACTTGTCTGTCATGTAAAAAGAGAATTCCGTCTTCATTCATGAGACCCCAATCGCCAGTATCCCACCAGTCACCATAGACTTCTTTATTAAAACGTTCTTCTTCTTTATAGTAAGTCAAAGCTCTTCCTTTTGAGAGGAAGTGGATTCTTCCAGGCGTACCTGCAGGACATTCATTTCCATCTTCATCGGCAATACGTGCTTTAGATAATCCAGGCATACCAATCCCCATTTCACGGGCATTAGTGTCTGCTAAAGTTGATAAACGGTGCTTTTTCCAAATCATTGGGCCACATTCTGATTGTCCATAAATTTGTAGGAAGACTGGATCTTTTTGCTTAGAGGCAGAAAGAAAAGTGTGCATTGTTTCTTTATTAATTGCATCAAAAGTTGAGTGAAGGTAACGAATTGAAGCAAAAATCTCAGGTTCTTGCTTTGCAAGATTCGCTAGACGAACAAAATCGTTTGGATGTGTTTCAAAAGCATAAGGCTGATGTTTAGCAAAAAGATTGACAAGATTATCTTTTGATAAATCATTGAGGGGCATAAGTCCAAACCCAAAGGTCATTGCTGATGAAACCCCTATATTGAAACGAGAATGAACAGGAGAAATATGGAAAGCTAAAATTTCTTCCTTATCAGGCATCCAATCCATTACAGTTCTTTGAAGTACCCAACGCCAACCCATTGAATTAGCAGAGTGAGCGATTAATTTTGGTACACCAGTTGTTCCAGAAGTATGAGTGAGATAAGCAATCTCATCACTGGCCAATTGCTGACTGTCAGCAATTTGAATAGGTTTTTCCAAAGCAAATTTACTGACAGAAAGTTTTTTAGAATCTTCAAGATTCTTCATTTCATTTACAGTTTTGTCAGTAACTTGGTCATAAATGAGCCAAGGATTACCTAAACGTCCAGCTAAAATATCCATTGTTTCGGCAGGAAGATGATAAGAAATCATTGCTGGAACAGCGCCTAGATAAGAAACAGCAACAGCTAAAAGATAGGTATCAAAAGCACTTGATTTAAAAATAATGACTTTATCCGATTTTTTGATTCCCAACTCAGATAAGAGACTTGCCTTATCAACAATTGCTTGATGAGTCTTTTGGTAAGTCGTTTCAAGAGCTAGTTCAGGGAAAGCTCCAACAGCCTCATCAAAGATAATTGGGCTATCAGGAAACTGTTCAGCTGATTTTTTAAAGTTTAGATACAAATTTAGGGGTTCGTGTTTGAATTTCAAAAAAAATCTCCTCAAGTTAATAAGTTTATTATATCACAAAGTATTCTTTAGACCAATAGTTAATGTAAATGTTTTCTTAAGTCGTAGAGAATAAAATACTCGGAAAAAAAGTCTAAAATCTGCTACAATTAAAGGGACACTAAGAGGATTCCAATCCTCTTTTATCAGGAAAAGAAGGGATAGATAGGAAAATGATTAAAAATTATGAACTATCCAACGAAAAAAAATTAATTTCAACCTCTGAAATGAAGAATTTCACCTATGTTCTCAATCCAACACGTGAAGAAATTGGGAATATTTCTGAATACTATGACTTCCCTTTTGACTATTTATCAGGAATTTTGGATGACTATGAAAATGCCCGTTTTGAAACAGATGATAATGATAATAATCTGATTCTCTTACAATATCCTGCACTTTCTAATTATGGAGAAGTGGCGACTTTTCCATATTCTTTGGTTTGGACTAAAAATGAATCGGTTATTTTAGCACTTAATCATGAGATTGATAATGGCTTAATTTTCGAGCGTGAATATGATTATAAACGCTACAAACATCAAGTTATTTTTCAAGTGATGTATCAAATGACACACACTTTCCATGATTATTTGAGAGATTTCCGAACAAGGCGTCGCAGACTTGAACAGGGAATCAAAAATTCAACAAAGAACGACCAAATTGTTGATTTGATTGCCATTCAAGCAAGTTTAATTTATTTTGAAGATGCCTTGCACAATAATATGCAAGTACTTCAGGATTTTATTGATTACTTGAGAGAAGATGATGAAGACGGTTTTGCTGAAAAGATTTATGATATTTTTGTCGAAACAGACCAAGCTTATACAGAAACCAAGATTCAGCTCAAGTTACTAGAAAATCTCCGAGATTTGTTCTCAAACATTGTCTCTAATAACTTGAACATTGTCATGAAAATCATGACATCAGCTACTTTCGTTCTAGGGATTCCAGCAGTAATTGTTGGTTTTTACGGAATGAATGTTCCAATTCCTGGTCAAAATTTTAATTGGATGGTTTGGCTTATTTTAGTTCTAGGAATTTTATTATGTGTTTGGGTCACTTGGTGGTTACATAAAAAAGATATGTTATGAAATGGAGAAAAATCTCCATTTTTTTTCCTCTTTGTGAAAAAATTAATTAGTGATTGCAGATTATGAAGTTAGCAATGTTTGTTAAAACTATTTTGTGAATTATTTATGAAAACGTTTTAAAAAAGTATAACAGATATTAAAATAATTGGAACTGTATTAGTAAAGAATCTGTAATTTCTCTTGAATTCTGTTTGCTATTCTCAAACTGTATGATATAATGAAGTTGTAATTTGAAACAGAAAGAACAAAGGAGATTTCAAAATGAAAACCGAAGTTACGGAAAATATCTTTGAACAAGCTTGGGATGGTTTTAAAGGAACCAACTGGCGTGATAAAGCAAGCGTTACTCGCTTTGTACAAGAAAACTACAAACCATATGATGGTGATGAAAGCTTTCTTGCTGGGCCAACAGAACGTACACTTAAAGTAAAGAAAATTATTGAAGATACAAAAGCTCACTATGAAGAAGTTGGTTTTCCCTTCGATACTGACCGCGTAACCTCTATTGATAAAATCCCTGCCGGATATATCGATGCTAATGATAAAGAACTTGAACTTATCTATGGGATGCAAAATAGCGAACTTTTCCGCTTAAACTTCATGCCAAAAGGTGGACTTCGTGTTGCTGAAAAGATTTTGACAGAACACGGTCTTTCAGTTGACCCAGGTTTGCATGATGTTTTGTCACAAACAATGACTTCTGTAAATGATGGAATCTTCCGTGCTTATACTTCAGCAATTCGTAAAGCACGTCATGCTCATACTGTAACAGGTTTGCCAGATGCTTACTCTCGTGGACGTATCATTGGTGTCTATGCACGTCTTGCCCTTTACGGTGCTGATTACCTTATGAAGGAAAAAGCAAAAGAATGGGATGCAATCACTGAAATTAACGAAGAAAACATTCGTCTTAAAGAAGAAATTAATATGCAATACCAAGCTTTGCAAGAAGTTGTAAACTTTGGTGCTTTATATGGTCTTGATGTTTCACGTCCAGCTATGAACGTAAAAGAAGCAATTCAATGGGTTAACATCGCTTATATGGCAGTATGTCGTGTCATTAATGGAGCTGCGACTTCACTTGGACGTGTTCCAATCGTTCTTGATATCTTTGCAGAACGCGACCTTGCTCGTGGAACATTTACTGAACAAGAAATCCAAGAATTTGTTGATGATTTCGTTTTGAAACTTCGTACAATGAAATTTGCTCGTGCAGCTGCTTATGATGAACTTTATTCTGGTGACCCAACATTCATCACAACATCTATGGCTGGTATGGGTAATGACGGACGTCACCGTGTCACTAAAATGGACTACCGTTTCTTGAACACACTTGATACAATCGGAAATGCTCCAGAACCAAACTTGACAGTCCTTTGGGATTCTAAACTTCCTTACTCATTCAAACGTTATTCAATGTCTATGAGCCACAAGCATTCTTCTATTCAATATGAAGGTGTTGAAACAATGGCTAAAGATGGATATGGCGAAATGTCATGTATCTCTTGTTGTGTCTCACCACTTGATCCAGAAAATGAAGAAGGACGTCATAACCTCCAATACTTTGGTGCGCGTGTAAACGTCTTGAAAGCAATGTTGACTGGTTTGAACGGTGGTTATGATGACGTTCATAAAGATTATAAAGTATTCGACATCGAACCTGTTCGTGACGAAATTCTTGACTATGATACAGTTATGGAAAACTTTGACAAATCTCTCGACTGGTTGACTGATACTTATGTTGATGCAATGAATATCATTCATTACATGACTGATAAATATAACTATGAAGCAGTTCAAATGGCCTTCTTGCCTACTAAAGTTCGTGCTAACATGGGATTTGGTATCTGTGGATTCGCAAATACAGTTGATTCACTTTCAGCAATTAAATATGCTAAAGTTAAAACATTGCGTGATGAAAATGGCTATATCTACGATTACGAAGTAGAAGGTGATTTCCCTCGTTATGGTGAAGATGATGATCGTGCTGATGATATTGCTAAACTTGTCATGAAAATGTACCATGAAAAATTAGCTTCACACAAACTTTACAAAAATGCTGAAGCTACTGTTTCACTTTTGACAATTACATCTAACGTTGCTTACTCTAAACAAACTGGTAATTCTCCAGTGCATAAAGGAGTATTCCTCAATGAAGATGGTACAGTAAACAAATCTAAACTTGAATTCTTCTCACCAGGTGCAAACCCATCTAATAAAGCTAAGGGTGGTTGGTTGCAAAACCTTCGCTCATTGGCTAAATTGGAATTCAAAGATGCAAATGATGGTATTTCATTGACTACTCAAGTTTCACCTCGTGCACTTGGTAAAACTCGTGATGAACAAGTGGATAACTTGGTTCAAATTCTTGATGGATACTTCACACCAGGTGCTTTGATTAATGGTACTGAATTTGCAGGTCAACACGTTAACTTGAACGTAATGGACCTTAAAGATGTTTACGACAAAATCATGCGTGGTGAAGATGTTATCGTTCGTATCTCTGGTTACTGTGTCAATACTAAATACCTCACACCAGAACAAAAACAAGAATTAACTGAACGTGTCTTCCATGAAGTTCTTTCAAACGATGATGAAGAAGTAATGCATACTTCAAACATTTAATTCTTAAAATTTAATGAATATTCGGTCTGTCAGTTTTACTGACAGACTTTTTTTACGAAAAAATTAATCATAATAGTTAAAAACTATTGTTTTTAGTTTAAGAAAGTTAAATTTTATGCTAAAATAGATGAATGAAAATGGTAATTGGATTGACAGGCGGAATTGCGAGTGGGAAATCAACGGTGGTTGATTTTTTGATTTCTGAGGGTTATCAAGTGATTGATGCTGACAAAGTTGTCCGTCAATTACAAGAACCTGGCGGAAAACTTTACAAGTCAATAGTAGAAACTTACGGTTTAGATTTTATTGCTGACAATGGACAGTTAAATCGTGAAAAATTAGGAGCTTTAGTTTTTTCTGATCCAAAAGAGCGCGAGAAATTATCAAACTTACAAGATGAAATTATTCGTACAGAATTATATGATAGACGTGATGACTTATTAAAAAAAATGACTGACAAGTCTGTCAGTAAAAATTTTGATTCAAAGAGTCAAGGAAAAAATCTGTCAGTAAATAAGCCAATATTTATGGATATTCCGTTATTAATTGAATACAATTATACCGGATTTGATGAAATATGGTTGGTCAGCTTACCTGAAAAAATACAATTAGAAAGACTGATGGCAAGAAATAAGTTTACGGAAAAAGAAGCTAAAAAACGAATTTCCTCACAAATGCCATTGTCAGAAAAACAAAAAGTCGCTGATGTCATTCTGGATAATTCTGGAACGATTGAAGCACTAAAAAAACAAATCCAGCGAGAACTAGCTAGGATAGAAGAACAGAAATAGAGGTGAATCGCACGAAAACAGTTAATTGGAAAAGGAATTTATTTATAACATGGATTGGCTGCTTTTTTGTAGGTTCATCATTTTCACTCGTCATGCCCTTTCTCCCCTTGTATATTCAAGGACTGGGCGTAAGCGGTGGAAATGTTGAACTTTACTCAGGGTTAGCTTTTTCTTTGCCAGCCTTAGCTTCAGGGTTAGTTGCCCCCATTTGGGGACGTTTAGCTGATGAACATGGGCGTAAAGTGATGATGGTACGTGCCAGTATCGTCATGACCCTAACAATGGGAGGAATAGCTTTTGTCCCTAATGTTTGGTGGTTACTTGGATTACGTTTGCTAATGGGATTTTTCTCAGGCTATATCCCTAACTCAACAGCAATGATTGCTTCACAAGCTCCAAAAGATAAATCAGGCTATGCCCTTGGAACATTAGCAACAGCAATGGTTTCTGGAACACTGATTGGTCCTTCACTTGGTGGGTTATTAGCTGAGTGGTTTGGCATGGCAAATGTCTTTTTGATTGTCGGCGCTCTATTAGCCCTAGCAACTTTACTGACCATTTTCTTTGTTCATGAAAACTTTGAACCAATTGCTAAGGGTGAAATGTTATCTAGTAAAGAAATTATTAATAAAGTCAGTAACAAACAAATTCTTTTTGGATTATTAGTGACAACATTTATTATTCAAATCACCTCGCAATCTATTGAACCATTTGTGACCTTGTATATCAAAACCCTGACGACAAGCACGAACAATTTGATGTTCATTTCAGGTTTAATTGTGTCAGCAGTTGGATTGTCGGCAATGTTATCATCAAGTTTTCTAGGACGTTTAGGAGATAAATACGGTTCACATCGTTTGATTTTGATTGGACTAGTTTTTACATTTATTATTTATTTACCAATGGCCTTTGTGCAAAGCCCACTCCAACTTGGGATATTACGCTTCCTTCTTGGTTTTGGAACTGGTGCTTTGATGCCGTCAGTAAATTCGTTACTTTCAAAAATTACTCCCAAAGAAGGTGTCAGCAGAATTTTTGCTTACGCACAAATGTGTTCTAATTTAGGAATGGTAACCGGTCCATTGGTCGGATCAGCAATTGCAGGTTATATCAGTTATCGAGCAGCAATTGTAGGGACAAGTCTTTTTGTCATTGTTAATATTATTTGGTCCTTTATTAATTTCCGAAAATATCTGCGGAAACGGAGTATTATGGAATGAGAGTAAAAATCACACTAATTTGTAGTTCTTGTGGGAACAAAAATTATATTAGTAGCAAAAATAAAGCAACCCATCCGGAAAAAGTTGAAACAATGAAGTTTTGTCCCAAAGAACGAATTGTTACACTTCATCGTGAAGGTTAGACAGCAAGAATTATCTTGCTGTTTTTTTTATTTATAATAAGTTTTTACTATGTACACTTATTAAGAATTGTGATAATATTATATAATAAAGTAAACAATATTTCATTAGAGGTGTTTTATGCAAAAAAAGACATTATTTTTTCATTATAATAGCAGTTGATGGAGACAGATAAAAATTTTAATCATAATTTTGTGGACTATTTATAAAAGAAAAAATTCAGTTTAAAAAATATATTCGGAAATACCTTATCTTTGGGTCGTAGAAACTTATAAGCACTTTGAAAATCTTTATAAATTATTCAACTCATGCTATAATAATATGAATGAGGAAAAAAAGATAATGAATTTAAATAAGAATAATTTTTTAAACTACTCTATATTGATTCCATACCTAATTCTTGCAGGAATTGGTATTGTGATGGTTTTTTCAACCACGGTTCCTGATCAGTTACAAAAAGGATTAAATCCTTATAAATTAGTAATTAACCAAACAGCATTCGTATTATTGAGTCTCATTATGATTGCAGTGATTTACCGTCTGAAACTTAGAGCCCTTAAGAATAGAAAAATGATAGGAACAATAATGGTTATTTTGATTCTGTCATTAATATTTTGTAGAATAATGCCTTCCAGTTTTGCTCTGACAGCACCCGTAAATGGAGCCAGAGGTTGGATTCATATTCCAGGAATCGGAACGGTGCAGCCAGCAGAATTTGCCAAAGTTTTTATTATCTGGTATTTAGCCTCAGTTTTTTCAACAAAACAAGAAGAAATTGAAAAACGTGATATAAATGAGATTTTTAAAGGAAAGACGCTCTTTCAGAAACTGTTTGGTGGTTGGCGATTACCCGTAGTTGCCATTTTATTGGTTGACCTTATCATGCCTGACCTAGGTAATACTTTGATTATTGCTGCAGTTGCTTTGATAATGATTGGAGCCAGCGGTATATCTTGGCGTTGGTATTCCGGCTATTCAAAATTAATTCTATCTTTGATGGCCATTTTCTTAGGATTTCTTTTCATTGTAGGTGGAAATATCATTCCAAGTTTCTTACCCATCGCTTATATCAATAAACGATTTGAAGCTTTTGTTAATCCTTTTACAGACTTAGCCAATTCTGGACACCAATTAGCTAATTCATATTATGCTATAGTTAATGGCGGTTGGACAGGACGTGGCTTAGGAAATTCGATTCAAAAAAATGGTTTCTTACCAGAAGCTCAAACTGACTTTATCTTTCCAATTGTCGTGGAAGAATTAGGAATCATTGGCGGAATTATTATTCTAGCTATTCTCTTTTTCTTGATAAGCAGAATGTTAATTGTTGGAATTCGTGCTAAAAGTGCCTTTAACTCACTCATTATGATTGGGGTATCTGGTTTATTGTTAGTTCAAGTCTTTGTCAATGTGGGTGGAGCAATCGGAATTATTCCAGAAACAGGAGTAACCTTCCCCTTCCTATCACAAGGAGGGTCGTCCTTCCTTGTCTTATCGTTGGGAATTGCATTTGCATTAAATATTTCAGCTGATGAGAAACGAAGAGAAGTTTCTGAGCTCTCAAATCATTATAGTAGCAGTGTCCCAACTTATGAAAACGATTGACAATTGTCAGTCGTTTAAAAGTGTATAAAAGATTTTTATAATATATGAAAGAGTGAAAGGTAATGACCAATTACCTTTCCAAGCAAGCCTCATTAAGGAGTCAAAATGAAAAAACTACTCGTCGCCAATCGTGGAGAAATCGCCGTTCGTGTCTTTCGTGCCTGTAATGAACTCGGACTTTCTACTGTAGCCGTCTATGCAAGAGAAGATGAATATTCTGTTCATCGCTTTAAAGCAGATGAATCTTATCTAATCGGTCAAGGAAAAAAACCAATTGATGCCTATTTGGATATTGATGATATCATTCGTGTTGCCCTTGAATCAGGAGCGGATGCTATTCACCCAGGTTATGGCCTCTTATCTGAAAATCTCGAATTTGCTACCAAAGTTCGCGCAGCAGGTTTAGTTTTTGTGGGTCCTGAACTTCATCATTTGGATATTTTCGGTGATAAAATTAAAGCTAAAGCAGCTGCCGACGAAGCAAAAGTTCCAGGAATTCCCGGAACAAATGGAGCAGTAGATATCGACGGCGCTTTAGAATTTGCTAAAACTTACGGTTATCCAGTTATGATTAAGGCCGCTTTAGGCGGTGGTGGTCGCGGAATGCGAGTTGCGCGTAATGATGCTGAAATGCATGATGGTTATGCTAGAGCAAAATCAGAAGCAATTGGAGCTTTTGGTTCTGGCGAAATCTATGTTGAAAAATATATTGAAAATCCAAAACATATTGAAGTCCAAATTCTTGGAGATAATCATGGAAATATTATTCACCTCCATGAGCGTGACTGTTCAGTACAACGACGTAATCAAAAAGTCATTGAAATTGCGCCAGCCGTGGGACTTTCACTGGACTTCCGTAACGAAATATGTGAAGCAGCAGTCAAACTTTGTAAAAATGTTGGCTATGTTAATGCTGGTACAGTTGAGTTTCTTGTTAAAGATGATAAATTTTATTTCATTGAAGTAAATCCACGTGTTCAAGTTGAACATACAATTACGGAACTTATCACAGGTGTAGATATTGTCCAAGCTCAAATTTTGATTGCTCAAGGTAAAGACTTACATAGAGAAATTGGACTTCCAGCACAGTCTGAAATTCCACTTTTGGGTTCAGCAATTCAATGTCGAATCACAACAGAAGATCCACAAAATGGATTCTTGCCAGACACAGGTAAAATTGATACTTACCGTTCACCAGGTGGTTTTGGTGTACGTTTAGATGTCGGAAATGCCTATGCTGGATATGAAGTAACTCCATATTTTGATTCACTTTTAGTAAAAGTTTGTACTTTTGCCAATGAATTTAGTGACAGCGTAAGAAAAATGGACCGCGTTCTCCATGAATTCCGTATTCGTGGTGTCAAAACAAATATTCCTTTCTTGATTAATGTTATTGCTAATGAAAACTTCACAAGTGGTCAAGCAACAACAACCTTTATTGATAATACACCAAGTCTGTTCAACTTCCCACACTTACGTGACCGTGGAACAAAGACGCTGCATTATTTATCAATGATTACAGTCAATGGCTTCCCAGGGATTGAAAATACTGAAAAACGTCATTTTGAAGAACCACGTCAACCCCTTCTTAATCTTGAAAAGAAAAAGACAGCCAAAAATATCTTAGATGAACAAGGTGCTGATGCTGTTGTTGATTATGTTAAAAATACAAAAGAAGTATTATTAACAGATACAACTTTACGTGATGCTCACCAATCCTTGCTTGCTACTCGCTTACGTTTACAAGATATGAAAGGAATTGCCCAAGCGATTGACCAAGGGCTACCAGAACTTTTCTCAGCTGAGATGTGGGGTGGTGCAACCTTTGATGTGGCTTACCGTTTCTTGAATGAATCACCGTGGTATCGTCTACGTAAACTACGTAAACTCATGCCAAATACCATGTTCCAAATGCTCTTCCGTGGTTCAAATGCAGTTGGTTACCAAAACTATCCAGATAATGTGATTGAAGAATTTATCCGAGTAGCGGCGCATGAAGGTATCGATGTTTTCCGTATCTTTGATAGTCTTAACTGGTTACCCCAAATGGAAAAATCCATTCAAGCCGTTCGAGATAATGGGAAAATTGCAGAAGCAACAATTTGTTATACGGGAGACATCCTAGACCCAAGCCGACCAAAATATAATATTCAATACTATAAAGACTTAGCAAAAGAATTAGAAGCAACAGGTGCTCATATCTTGGCAGTTAAAGATATGGCAGGTTTATTGAAACCTCAAGCTGCTTATCGTTTGATTTCAGAATTAAAAGATACCGTTGATTTGCCAATTCATTTGCATACACACGATACTTCAGGAAATGGAATCATTACATATTCTGGTGCAACTCAAGCAGGTGTAGACATTATTGACGTAGCAACAGCGAGTCTTGCTGGCGGAACATCTCAACCATCAATGCAATCTATTTACTATGCACTTGAACATGGTCCTCGCCATGCCTCAATTAATGTAAAAAATGCTGAACAAATTGACCATTATTGGGAAGATGTTCGTAAATATTATGCACCATTTGAAGCGGGTATTACAAGTCCTCAGACAGAAGTTTACATGCATGAAATGCCTGGTGGTCAATACACTAACCTAAAATCTCAGGCAGCAGTAGTTGGTCTTGGACATCGTTTTGATGAAATCAAACAAATGTATCGTAAAGTTAACATGATGTTTGGAGATATTATTAAAGTAACTCCTTCTTCAAAAGTAGTTGGAGATATGGCTCTCTTTATGATTCAAAATGATTTAACAGAAGAAGATGTTTATGCGCGTGGTAACGAACTTAATTTCCCAGAATCTGTAGTATCATTCTTCCGTGGAGATTTAGGACAACCAGTGGGTGGCTTCCCAGAAGAATTACAAAAAATTATCGTGAAAGATAAAGCCGTAATTACTGACCGTCCAGGCTTACACGCAGAAAAAGTTGATTTTGAAACTGTTAAAGCAGACCTAGAACAAAAAATTGGCTATGAACCAGGAGATCACGAAGTTATCTCATATATCATGTATCCACAAGTTTTCCTTGATTATCAAAAAATGCAAAGAGAATTTGGAGCAGTTACGCTACTTGACACTCCTACTTTCTTACATGGAATGCGTCTCAATGAAAAAATTGAAGTACAAATTGAAAAAGGTAAAACACTCAGCATTCGTTTAGATGAAATAGGAGAACCTGACCTAGCTGGAAATCGTGTTCTCTTCTTTAACCTAAATGGTCAACGTCGAGAAGTCGTAATTAATGACCAATCTGTACAAACTCAAGTTGTGGCTAAACGCAAAGCCGAAACAGGAAATCCAAACCAAATTGGAGCTACTATGCCAGGTTCTGTTCTTGAAATTTTAGTTAAAGCTGGTGACAAAGTTCAAAAAGGTCAAGCCTTGATGGTTACTGAAGCCATGAAAATGGAAACAACTATTGAAGCACCATTTGATGGCGAGATTGTTGACCTTCATGTGGTTAAAGGTGAGGCAATTCAAACTCAAGACTTGTTAATCGAAATTAATTAATATAAATTAAACCTACCTTTTGGGTAGGTTTTTTATTTTTCTTCAAAAAAATATTTAAATTTTCAGAAAATATATAATTTTCGGAATAAAAAGTGTATAATAATGAAATAGATGGAGGCGTTTATGAATTTATTAAGTAAAGAAGAAAAAATGATTAAAAATTCACAAATTCCTAGTGAATTTTACAAAAAGTACAATGTTAAAAAAGGTTTAAGAGACATTAATGGGAAAGGAGTTTTAGCGGGTTTAACCAATATTTCGGCGATACATTCTTTTGATAAAGAAGGAAACCAAATTCCCGGTATTTTAGAGTATAGAGCTTATAATATTAAAGATATTATTAATGATTTAAGAAAAGAAAATCGTTTTGGTTTTGAAGAGATGACTTATCTATTGTTATTTGGAGAACTTCCCACGGCAAATGAACTTCAGGAATTTCAAAACCTTTTAGCCAGTAGGAGAACTCTACCAGAATTTTTTGTCCGTGAAACTATTTTAACCAACCCTTCAAGTGACGTGATGAATTCGATGAGCCGTTGTATACTAGCTCTTGCTAGTTACGATGAGAAAGTTTCAGATATCTCGATTGAAAATGTTTTAGAACAATCTTTGGGACTTATTGCTGATTTTCCACTTCTTGCGATTTACAGTTACCAATCTTATGTTCATTATTTTAAAAAAGAAAGTCTTTATATTCATTATCCTGATCCAAAAATGACGACCGCTGAGAATATTTTACGAATGCTTCGCCCAGACTGCCATTACACAGAGGTAGAGGCTAAAGTATTAGATATTGCCTTGATTCTCCATATGGAACATGGTGGAGGTAACAATTCGACTTTTACGACTCATGTGGTCACCTCAAGTGGAACAGATACTTATGCTACAATTGCTGCTGCCCTTTCCAGTTTAAAAGGGCCTAAACACGGTGGGGCTAATATTAAGGCAGCAAAAATGTTAGAAAATATAAAAGAAAATATTTCTAATTATGAAGATGATGCTGAAATAGAAAAGTATCTCCATAAAATCTTAAATAAAGAAGTTTTTGATAAGCAAGGATTAATTTATGGTATTGGTCATGCCATTTATAGTGTAAGCGACCCACGGTTTGAGGTTTTTAAATCCTATGTCGAGACTTTAGTAAAAGAAAAAGGATTGGAAGAGGAATTCAAGTTATATGAAAAAGTTGCAAGGCTAGCTCCTAAAGTAATATCGGAAAATCGGAAAATATATAAAACGATTTGTCCAAATGTTGATTTCTACTCTGGCTTTGTCTATAGAATATTAGAAATTCCACAAGAATTATTTACTCCATTATTTGCGATTGCTAGAATTGTAGGTTGGTTAGCACATCGTATAGAAGAACTAATTAATATGAATAAGATTATCCGTCCAGCCTATGAAAGTGTCTTAGAATCAAAAAATTATATAAAGTTGGGGGAAAGATGAAAAAAATAAGTATTTCTAATAAAATATACCATTATTATGATATCTCAGAAACTGAAAGAATTGAAGACTTTCCATATAGTTTACGAGTTCTTTTAGAAAGTTTGCTTAGACAGAAAAATGATGAGAATATTAATCAGGCTCATATTCAATCCGTTAAAGACTATTTAAAAGGGGAAGTTGGTCAAGAAACAGTTTTCTTACCAAGCCGTGTTGTTCTTCAAGATTTCACAGGAGTTCCAGCTATTGTTGACCTTGCGGCAATGAGAGACGCAATGGTTGAATTAGGAAAGAATCCTGAACTAATTAACCCAGAAACTCCAGTGGATTTAGTAATTGATCATTCTGTTCAAGTAGATTTTCAAGGAAATGAAGAGGCTTTTCTGTTAAATTCAAAAAAAGAATTTGAACGTAATCGTGAACGTTACGAATTTTTAAAATGGGCAGAGCAATCTTTTGATAATTTTAGAGTAGTCCCTCCAGCAACAGGTATTATTCATCAAGTTAATATTGAATATTTAAGTGAAGTAATTACCGAAAAAAATGGCGTTTTATATCCAGATAGTGTTTTTGGTACAGATAGTCATACAACAATGATTAATGCCCTTGGTGTTCTTGGTTGGGGAGTAGGAGGAATTGAAGCAGAAGCAGTGATGCTAGGAGAGCCTAGCTCATTGCCTGTTCCAGAAGTAGTAGGAGTTAGATTAATAGGTAATTTAGGAGCATTTGCTACTGCAACAGATTTAGCTTTGACAATGACAAAAATTTTACGAGATGAAAAAGTGGTAGGAAAATTCGTTGAATTTTTTGGAGAAGGACTAAAAAATTTAAGTTTAGCAGATAGAGCAACAATTTCAAATATGGCTCCTGAGTATGGTGCCACCTGTGGATATTTTCCGATTGATAATGAAACTTTGAAATATCTTCGGGCGACAAATCGTTCTGAGGAAGTGGTTGCGCGAGTAGAAACCTATGCAAAGGCAAATAAGTTATTTTATGACGAAAAACGTGAACCATACTATAATAAGACGATTAATGTTGATTTAAGTGAAGTAGCAACACGATTATCAGGTCCCTCTCGTCCCCAAGATATGCTTGAATTGTCTGAGCTAGCAAATAACTTTGAAGACTTTGCTAAAAAACAAAAACCTCTGAAAGAAGAGGATGGAAAAATTGCAATTGCCGCTATTACAAGTTGTACCAATACGAGTAATCCACATGTTATGATGATGGCGGGATTACTTGCAAAAAATGCAGTAGAACAAGGCCTTACGGTTCCTAGCTGGGTTAAAACTTCATTAGCTCCTGGTTCAAAAGTTGTTACCTCTTATTTAGAGAAAGCGGGTCTCCTTCCTTATCTTGAAACGTTGGGATTTTATGTAGTAGGATATGGCTGTACAACCTGTATAGGTAACTCAGGGCCACTTTTAAGTGAAATGGAAACAGAGATTAGAAATAAAGAACTGATTGCAACGAGTGTTTTGAGTGGCAATCGAAATTTTGAAGGTCGAATTCATCCATTAGTGAAGGCGAACTATCTAGCAAGTCCTCCATTAGTAGTTGCGTATGCTTTAGCGGGTTCTGTTCGTAAAAATTTAACAACTGTTGCTCTGGGGACTAATCTAGAAGGTGAAAAGGTATATTTGAAAGATATTCTGCCAACTTCTGATGAAGTGAATGATTTAGTGCAAAAATACGTAACAAGTGATTTATATGCTGAAAGTTATGCTAAGGTTTTTGATGAAAATACAGTCTGGAATAATATCAAAACAAAGAAAAGTGAAGTTTATGACTGGAAATCTGAATCTACCTATATTTCTAATCCACCATATTTTGAAAACTTAACTATGATAAATAAACCGATAGCTTCACTGTCAAATTTACATGTTTTAGCAAAATTTGGTGATTCTATCACAACTGACCATATTAGTCCAGCAGGGAATATTCCTTTAAAATCCCCAGCTGGGGATTATCTAAGTTCTCGAGGACTTGCTTATAAGGATTTTAATAGTTTTGGTTCAAGACGCGGAAATGATAAAGTAATGACAAGGGGAACATTTGCTAATATCCGTATCAAAAATCAGCTTGTTGCTCCTCTTGAGGGAGGTTATTCTCTATTCAATAATGAAACATTACCTATTTATGAGGTAGCTAAAAAATATAAAGAACAAGGACAAGGATTAATTGTTCTTGCTGGTAAGGATTATGGAATGGGTTCCAGTCGAGACTGGGCGGCCAAGGGAACAAAATTACTTGGAGTCAAGGCTGTAATTGCTGAGAGTTTTGAACGTATTCATCGAAGTAATCTCGTCATGATGGGTGTTCTTCCCCTACAGTTTCTAGATAATGAAAATGCCGAAACTTTAGGATTAAGTGGTTATGAAAGTTTTTCTATAGAGCTACCAGAAAATCCCAAAATTCATGAAAAAATTACTGTAAGTACTGCCGAAAAAAACTTTGAGGTTCTTTTACGCTTTGATTCTCAGGCGGATTTAGATTACTATGCTAATGACGGTATAATGCCTTATGTGATTCGGAAAAAATAAAAAAATAGGTGAAAATTATTATGAAAATTGAGATGAAAAATGGAAAATTAGTTGTGCCAGATTATCCAGCAATTGGTTATATTAGAGGAGATGGTGTTGGCGAAGATATTTTTCCTCAGGCGCAAAAAGTTTTTGATGCTGCGGTTCTAAAAATTTATGGTCAAAAAAAGAAAATAGAATGGCAAAAATTATTGGCTGGAGGAGAAGCATTTGAGACTTGTGGAGAATATCTGCCCAAAGAAACTCTCGCTCATATTAATGAAAATTTAATTGCGATAAAGGGACCACTAATGACCCCGGTCGGTGAAAGCTTTCGTTCAATTAATGTTACTTTAAGACAAAAAATGGATTTATATGCTTGCGTAAGACCAGTTGAATATTTTAAAGGGATAAAATCCCCAGTTAAGGCGCCAGAAAAAGTTGACATGACAATTTTTCGAGAAAATACAGAAGATATTTATGCAGGTATTGAATTTGCTAGTGAAACAAATGAGTCTCACAACTTATTAAAATTTTTAGAAAAAGAATTGAATGTCCATTCTATTCGCTTTCCAAAAACTTCAGCACTAGGAATAAAACCTGTTAGTCCTGAAGGAAGTAAACGACTGGTTAATGCGGCTTTTGAGTACGCTCTGAAAATGAACAAAAAAAGAGTGACCTTTGTTCATAAGGGAAATATTATGAAATTTACTGAAGGAGGATTTAGAAATTGGGCCTATGAGGTTGCTAGGGAATATCCAACTTTTACAAAACTAGAATACGATGAAATCAAAAATGAAAGAGGAAGTTTACAAGCTGAAAATGAGAAAAAAGCAGCATTAAAATCAGGAAAAATTTATGTAGATGATGTAATTGCTGACAACTTCCTCCAACAGATTATTTTAAATCCTGAAAATTTTGAAGTAATTGCCACTCTTAATTTAAATGGTGATTATATTTCAGATGCACTTGCCGCACAGGTTGGAGGAATTGGAATTGCACCAGGTGCGAATATTAATTATAAAAGCGGTCATGCTATTTTTGAAGCAACTCATGGAACAGCTCCAGATATCGCTGGAAAAAATATAGCAAATCCTTCTAGTCTAATTTTATCTGGAGTGATGATGTTTGAGTATTTAGGCTGGCAAGAGGTGGCTGAATTAATCAAAATTGCTCTTTCATTTTCATTCAGGAATGGAAATTTGACAGCTGATTTAGGTGGAAAACTTTCAACTTCAAAATTTTCCGACGTTTTGATTGATTTTATAAAAACATATTAAAAAATAGATTGATAATCAGAAAAATAAAAAGCCCTGAAATCAGGGCTTTTAAAATTTACATCATTATTTTAAGGAATTATTTTCCATAATTTCATCGATGAAACCATATTCCAAAGTTTCTTTGGCATCCATCCAATGGTCACGTTCGGCATCTTTGTGAATTTGTTCAAGTGAACGGTTGGAATTATCAGCAAGAATTTGTTCCAAACGTTTACGAGTTTTCAAAAGTTGCTCAGCAACAATAGCCATATCAGTTTGTTGAGTGCCTTGACCTGTACCACCCATTGGTTGGTGAATAAGATATTCAGCATTTGGCAACATGAATCGTTTGCCTTTTGTTCCGCTTGAAGCAATGATTGTTCCCATAGAGGCAGCCATTCCCATAACGATAGTTTGAACATCTGATTTGATAAAATTCATTGTATCAACAATGGCAAGACCAGCAGATACAGAACCACCAGGTGTATTTACGTAGAGATAAATATCTTTAGTGTTATCTTGTGCATCCAAGAAAAGAAGTTGAGCAATGATAGAATTTGCCATTCCATCTTCAACAGGTCCTGTCAGCATGATAATGCGGTCTTTTAAAAGTCGTGAATAAATATCATAAGCACGTTCGCCACGGCTTGATTGTTCAATAACGGTAGGTACTAAATAACCCATAGATTGAATCTCCTTTATAAATAAGATATGAATTTAATTTTAGATAAAATTGAATTCATTTGTTTATTTTTCTATATTATAACTCATTGGTCAAAAAAGGTCAAAGAATATTGTCTTTTTTTATGACTTTTCCTAAAACTTGATAAAAAAAGAGTTTAAACTTTCTTAACGCTTTCAAATTTGTTATAATTATGACATGAATACAGAACTTATTATTGCAATGATTTTTGGTCTGATTATTGGCGCGTGGCTAATGGTTGCAGGCATCTACATTTACAAAATTTATGATGAAAATCGTTATAAGAAACGATTAACAATTGAAAAATTACTTCGTGAAATTGAAGTTCGTAACACACTTAATCAAAAAGTGATTGAAATTCTTAATCGCCCAATTACTGGGAGTGATAAAGAATTAATTAATCCTCAAAGTGATGTGAAAGTTCCTTTTTACGATTATAATTTTTTGAAAAACTATACTTCAATGTATAATTTATACATTCCAACTTATTTTTTGAATACATTTTTCAAAAAGCTCTCTCACCATTTAGCTGTATTTGATGACGAGCAGGACTTGAAAAATGGGGGATACATTTTCAAAGAATCTCGTACAATTTTCGAGAATTTTTCTGTCGAAATTACTGATGATATTGAGGCAAAAAAACGAGAGTTACAAAAGGCTAAAAATGTTTATCCATCGATGTTGAAAAAACAACATTATAATATCTAATGCAGTGAAAAAAACTACTGATTTCAGTGGTTTTTTTATTGAAAAAATTTGTGAAAAAATTTTGAAAAGGTCTTTTTTTAAGTCTATAAATATGGTATAATTGTACAATCATTGATGTTTAATACTATTAGATAAATAAATATACACGAAGGAGAGACGATGATCACAATCTATACAGCACCCTCTTGTACGAGCTGTAAAAAAGCTAAAACTTGGCTTTCATATCACCACATCCCATTTAACGAAAGAAATCTCATCGCGGATCCTTTATCAACAACAGAGATTAGTCAAATTCTACAAAAATGTGACGATGGTGTTGAAGGATTAATTTCAAGTAGAAATCGCTTTGTGAAGACTTTGGGTGTTGATTTTGAAGATATTTCACTTTCACAAGCAATTAAAATTATTTCTGAAAATCCACAAATCATGCGTCGTCCAATTATTATGGATGAAAAACGTCTTCATGTTGGATATAATGAAGAAGAAATCCGTGCTTTTTTACCTCGTACAGTTCGTGTTTTAGAAAATGGTGGCGCTCGTTTGCGTTCAGCAATTTAATTCATAATTAAAATATTCATTTATTGGAATTTTTATAGACGCATTTGCGTCTTTTTTTTATTGAAAAAAACCACTGCCAGAAAGGAACAATGGTTTTTTGTTGAGTGCATAGTAATTGTTATTGGATAATAAAAGAAAATGAATTAAAAAATTTTTTATGGTTATTGTTATCCTTCAAATTCAATATCATCAAGTGTTGTGGCTGAAATAAAAATTGTGGGTAAGTATGGATCAACTGCAGAAACTGCAGCAAGTGAAAGGAGCAGTAAACTTTTAAATTCCATGATGAACCTCCAACCAAAATGTATTTGTGAAGATATTATAACACAATTTTCTGAAAATTCAACCTTTTTGTTTTTCTTATCTGATGCTTGAGGTAATTATTTTTGAAGGAGCTTTACTTGCCATTCGTTTCCTTCTTGAATAATTCCCCTGAGTGAATTGATAAACATAACGAGCCAGGTAAAAGCTATAGCAAAAGCAATAATTTCAAAGACCGTTAATGAGAGATAGTGAATTCCCATAAAGGCAACGGCAGATAAAGTTAATGCTATCAAAGCAGTCCAAGATAATGCTAAAAATTCTTTAGAAATGGTGGGAACTAACCATTTAAGAAAGATAATCATAATAAGAACAACCGCAACCAGACCAAATGCAGAATTATTATGTATAGGCATTGTCCATGATTGGGCTGGAAAAATTCCGACGAAAGCGATCAAAAGTGCTATGAGAATATAAAAAACACGAATTATTTTAAATTTATAATTGTAAAGGCTGCTCTTAGAAAACTCAGCAAAGAGAAAATCAGTTATGGTAAGAAGAATAAGAGCAGAAAATATTAAGGTGATATTGAACTGCCAGTGCTGTGTGGCTTCACCAGTTCCTAAGAAGCTGAAGTTATGTTGCCACCAATCTTTTTGATTGTTTGTTGCCATTGAAACAAGAATCCCCCCTATGAAAGTGGTAAAGAGGAGCAAAATAAGATTAGGTAAAGTGATGGAAAGAGCTGCTGAAATAAGAAAATAAAAGATGATTCCAACAAATACTAAGACAAGAAACCCTGCAGTAAAGGGGTCAAAAGTTACTCCGCTAAATGTTTTGCCAATTATGTACCAAAAAATGATTTGAACAGCAAAAGAAATACTTGTATAGGCTACCGATAGCGTTAAAGTTTCTCTAAAAATTTTAAATTTAGATTTGGATAAGTCACAACTTTTGCGAAGATAAGTCCATATGAAACCAAAAAAACCAAAAAGGGTTGATAGAATTATGCTCAAACTTGCAACAGAGAGGTGGCGGCTCCCCGTAAATGCGATTTGTGGATGATTGGTACTTAAAAAGATAAGCAATGCAATTATTCCAGATGCTAAACTAGGTACTATAAAATAGTGTAAAGCTAAATTTTGTTTATTGGTATGATTAATTTTCGGATTTTCTAATAATATCTGTTGATTTTCTAAACGGATTGATAGTTGGTCATTTTCTGCATAATCACTTAATTTATTATAAAGTTCTTCAGGGATTTCTAAGTAATTTTTAGTCATGATATTCTTTCTAGCTTTAAAATAATTGAAAATTCATTTATATAGTACATATTATAAATTCATACATTCTAATAATATTTTACCATTTAACTTACTAAAGGGGCTACTGGAACTTATTTGTTTTGGGAACGGAGGGATAATTTGAGTTTTAATATAATTATATATTGTGTTGTAGTCAAAACAATATAAAATGGATTGACTTACGATATGGATAATGTTAAAATATAATTAATTAAATAAACGACTAGGTTGGGCGCAAGCTTCAAGACATATCTCCAAGGGTGAGGAGATTGTTTTGAGGTTTGCGTTCTTTTTTGTCGTTTTTTACTAGAAAGGGATGATATGAAATTTTATCAAAAATCCAAAGAAGAATTATTACATAGTTATGATGTTAAGATAGATAGAGGACTTTCGAGTACTCAGGTTACTGATAATCGAGAAAGATATGGTGAAAATAAACTTCCAGAAGAAAAGGAAGAAAGCTATTTAAAAGTATTTTTTAAAAGTTTTAAAGAACCAATAATCATTGTTTTATTAGGGGCAGTCGCTCTATCATTTTTTAGTTCATTTTATTCATTCCAAATAGTTGGAGATAAAAAACATGGTTTAGAATCCTTATATGAAGCGATTGCTATAGCTATTTTGATTATTATAAATGCATTTTTAGGTTTTTGGCAAGAAATTAGTGCTCGTAAAAATTTAAATTCACTAAAAGAAATGAACAATCGTTTTGCATCTGTACTAAGAAATGGAGCCTTAGAAAAAATTTCATCAAATGAGCTAGTTGTTGGTGATATCGTAAAAGTTACAGTAGGTGATTTTGTGGAGGCCGATATAAGATGGTTAGAGCTTGATGAACTTCAATTAATTGAGTCTCATTTAACGGGTGAAGCTGATGCTATAATAAAAAATATAGAGGTCATTAATGAAAACGTCGAAATTGGTGATCAAACGAATATGGGATTTTCTGGCTCTATCGTTTCAAATGGACAGGGAATTGGAATAGTTGTAGCCACGGGAGAAAACACAGAACTTGGGAAAATTTCTCAGTTGATGAAAGATGAGGGAATGAAATCATCTCCATTACAAGAAACCGTAAAAAAACTTACTAAAACACTGATGAAAATATCCGCTGGGATTGTTTTATTAACTTTTGTATTTGGATTAATAAGTTCTGGAGAATTTTCAATTAACTCAATTACTTCAGTATTTTCAACCTCAATCGCTCTCGCAGTTGCCTCTATTCCAGATGCTTTACCAGTTGTTCTCTCAATAGTATTGACAATCGGTGCAGTCAAAATGTCAAAAAATAAAGGTTTGATTAAAACACTAAGTAGTGTGGAAACTTTAGGGAGTACTTCTTACATCTGTTCTGATAAAACAGGTACATTGACCCAAAATGAGATGACCGTTACAAAATTTTACGCTAATGGTCAACTGTATAATGTGGATGGTCTGGGATATCGTTCCATTGGTGAAATTCACTTGGTATCAAAAGGTGAAAAAAATGTAAATTTTGCTCAATTTATGAAAAATATCGTTTTGTGTAATGATTCAAGTGTCAAAGAAGTTGAGGGGCAAGTAAAAACTTTTGGTAATCCTACAGAAGTTGCTCTTACCGTTCTTGGTAGTAAAGCCGGCTATAGCAAGAATAAGTTATTAATAAACAATAAAATTATAAGAACTCTTCCTTTTAGTAGCAGTAGAAAAATGATGAGTGTCATTGTTCAAAATGATGAAGGATTTTACGTTTATACCAAAGGAGCACCAGATGTTTTAATGGAAAAAGCTTCGGGGATTTTGATTGGAGATATAGTTGACCAATCTGAGCAGTCAAAAGATAACTTTATTAAAGTGGTAGATGATTATGCGGATGAAGCACTAAGAACCTTGGCTGTGGCCTACAAAAAAGTTGATGAAGAAGAGGCATTATACGGAGCCACGGAAGACGTAGAAAAAGATTTTATATTAACGGGAGTTGCAGGAATAATTGATCCTCCACGAGAAGAAGTGAAAGAATCTATCAGACAACTTCATGATGCAAATATTAATGTGGTTATGATTACAGGGGATCATGAAAAAACAGCTCGTGCGATTGCCTATGATTTGGGGATTGTAAAAGAAAAAAATGCAACAGTTTTAAAGGGAATTGACCTTGAAGAAATGTCAGATCAGGAGCTTTATGCAGAAGTAAAAAATGTTAATGTTTATGCAAGAGTGACACCAGAGCATAAGCAACGTATTGTTAAACAGCTCCAAAATCATCAACAAGTTGTTGCTATGACCGGAGACGGAGTAAATGATGCTCCAGCTTTAAGAGCTGCTGATATTGGAGTGGCGATGGGAATTACTGGTACAGAAGTAACTAAAGATTCTGCAGATCTCATTTTACTAGATGATAAATTTACAACGATAGAAAAATCAGTTTATAGCGGTCGTACTATCTATGCTAATATAAAAAACTTTATGAGACACGAACTGACAACAAATGTTGCTGAAGTTTTGGCCCTTGTATTAGGTTTAGTTTTATTTAGAAGTAGTGTTGGAAATGTAGCAGCAATGACTCCGACATTGACTGCTTTAATGGTTCTTTGGGTTAATATGGTGAGTGATGCGATTCCATCTTTTTCTTTGGGTTATGATGTTGCCGAAACAGATTTGATGAAAGAAAAACCACGGAACCCTAATGAATCTATTCTTGCTAACCACACGTGGTCTAGGGTTTTGATTAGGGGAACAGTTATGGGAGCGATGGTTTATCTTGGATTTCTCCTGGCTGCTCAAAATGGATTGAACGCTAGTGAAGCACAAACAGTTGCTTTTCTGACTTTAGTTTATGGACAATTATGGCATGTATTTGATGCAAGAAGTTCAAGAACATTGTTTAGACGTAATCCTTTTGGGAATATTAGACTTGTTGGAGCAGTGTTATTTGCAGGAGTTTCTTCATTTTTAGTAACAATCATTCCGTTTTTCAATAGTGTGATGGGAACTGCTCAGTTAACATTACCTGTATATCTACTTGTGATTTTTATTCCTGCTCTACCTACATTAATATTGTCAGGAATAAAAGAAGTTTTTAAAATAAAAATATGGTAAATCAATGCAAAAAAGTACTTACTTGAGTAAGTACTTTTTTTGTATGTTACTAATTACAAACTGATGTTTGTTTTTGATTTCTAAATTTTCAATTTAGAGTATTACCTAATATGCTTAAAATCATCGTAAGTGCCATTTTATAAAGGCTATACCGCTTTTTTTTATTGATTGATATTTTACTTTATAGGGTTTAATAATAATTAAAAATGAATAATATGATGATATTAAGTAATTTTTGTAAGCTTTATATTACAATATTTCTTTTTGTTATGTTATACTGTGATAAATTGGTGGATTGCAATCAAAAATTAATGATTTTCGGTAGTTATAAATCCATACTAAATTAAAGTTAGGAGAATAACATGATTTCGAGACAACTTAGTGATGTAAAGGAAAAATAATTATAAAGTTTGAATTGAGCGGTTTATAACCCAAATTAGAGAAAGGATTTATAGGAGCAAAATTTTTCTGCTATAAATATAAAAAAATGAAACGTAATTCATCAATAGATTTAATGAAAAGTTGTGCAATATTCTTTGTCATTTCGGTCCATTTTTTATTAAATTCGGGCTTTTATGATATGACAATTCATTCCACTTTAGGAATTTTTTGGATTGGGATAAGAACGATTTTAATTACTTGTGTGCCCTTGTTTTTAGTGGCAACTGGATTTTTAATGAATCGAAAAGAATTAAGTGCTCAATATGTTCTGGGAATAGTTCCTGTCATCATTTCATATATAGGCATATCTTTATTAGTATGGGGAGTTCTATCTTTTGTCGGAAAAGGAAGCGACTTCTCCACAGCCATAAATGGAATTTTTGATTATTCAACCGATTCTTACTCTTGGTATGTTGAAATGTATTTAGGACTTTATCTTTTTATCCCTTTATTAAATATTATCTGGAATTATAAAAAAGAAATAAAAAATTATCATTTATATATTGTCTTTATCGCAAGTTTGCTAACATTCTTACCCTCTTTATTAAATAGTTTTGGAAAAGTTATTCCAGACTATTGGCAAATTTGTTATCCCGTTAGTTATTATTTTATTGGAGCTTACCTTTATACTTATCAAAATGAAATAAAGAAAATTTCAATAGGAAAACTTGTTACAGCATTCTTAAGTGCACTTACGATTTTTACTTTGACGGACACTTTTGCAAGTTGGAATCAAGAATTTCAGTGGCTAGACCACAATGATTATTTTGGTTATCAAACAGCCATAATGACAGTATTAGTTATAGCAATCTTGTGGAGAACTCCCATTCCAAAATGGAGCGTTAGGTTGCTAAAGGCTCTATCTACCGCTACTTTGACTATCTATCTTATATCCGATTTAACGGATCAGTTTGTCTATGGATTTTTTAAGCATGAAATTCCAAACTTAAGTCAACGAGTGATAGCAGGACCGATTATTATTCCAGTAGCCTTTACTAGTGCGGCATTACTAGGAATTTTTGTGGGAAAAGTTTTAAATTTCCCTTTTAAGAGAAAAAAAGAAAGAAAGGAAAATTAAAACTATGATAATCTCAACAATGGTAGATGTTTATGTTGTTTATTATCCGATTATCTTGTCCTTCATTTGGGCAAGTGGTGCTTTTTTATCTCGGCGGAAAGAAAGAGATAAGAAAGCAATTGATGAAACAAAAGAATTTGAAAAAATTAGTATTGTTATTTCTGCGTACAATGAAGAAGAAACGATTGAGGAAGTTTTATTATCACTACATAATCTAAATTACCCTTTCCTAGAGATCTTTATTGTTGATGATAAGAGTAGTGACCGCACTTTGGAGAAACTTTATGAAGTAAAAAAATCTTTCGACGATTGGGAAACATTAACTATTCTTGAGCAAAAGGAAAATAAGGGAAAAGCCACGGCTTTAAATGTTGCTTTGCAACAAGTTAACAGCAAGTATATGCTTGTTATTGATGCGGATTCATATCTTTCTAAAGATGCTCTATCTTATTTATTGGCCGAATTAACTTCTAGTTCAGATATTGGGGCTGTGACTGGACGACCTATTGTTAGAAACAGAACAACTCTATTGGGGAAATTACAAACCTTAGAGTATTTAAGTGTGATTGATGCGATTAAGAGAGCACAAAGTCTTTTTCTAGGTGCAATAATGACCGTATCAGGTGTGATTGTTATGTATCGTGTAGAGGCTTTGAAAGAAATTGGGGGCTTTAATACCGAAGTGATGACGGAAGACATTGATGTCACTTGGCGACTTCATCGTAATCAATGGAAAGTCAAATATGTCCCTAAAGCTTTAAGCTATATTCTCGTTCCTGAAAATTTAAAATCTCTTTTAAAGCAACGGAGAAGATGGGCAGTTGGTGGAGTAGAAGTATTAATTACAAATTTATCATGGGTTTTTAAAAGAGGAGAATTTAAACATCGGTTTCTTTTGATTGAAATGATTTGTAGTCATATTTGGAGTTGGTTTTTCTTAATAGAATCTTATCAGTATTTTCTCCAAATGCTGTTAAATCAAGAATTCAAAGTATCGGGTCAAATTATCGTGATTTTTGTTCTTATTTCATTTTTTGTATTCTTTTTAGGACTTAATAATGATAAAGGGGAGAGTCGCTTATCCTTGACTGATAAATTAATATTTCCAGCTTATCTTGTTGCTTATTGGTTTCTAAATTTGATTAGTGCTCTTTCTGCTGAACTTGTTGTTTTAACTAATCGGACAAATAAAGGAAAATGGGAAAGTCCTGATAGAGGGGTGTAATAATGGAATTAGTAATACGTAAAAAAATGAAAAAACAACATTTTTTGGAATTCTTGGCTGTTTCACTATGTTGGCTGTTTATATTAATTGTTTTCGTTCTTTTATTAATCTCTTTGCTGGGGATATATAGTGATGGAATTATCTCTGTTTTTGTAATCATTGGGTTTCCAATAACAAATTGGGAAGATATAATTTATGATTTGTTTTGTCTTCTTTCAATATTAACGATTCCTAGTCTTTATATTTTAACGAAGGAGGCTTAGATTTATAATATGAAATTTAGTAAAAAGAATATTTTTTTGATATTGATGTTTGGTCTTATTGCTATCTTGGTGTTTATGTCCACACGTGAAACAAAAAAATATGTACAAGATGGAAAAAAGGAGCAGCCAGATTTTGCTTATGAGAGTTTGCTTAAAGACAATGATGGAATTATTGTTCTTTGTTATCACCGTGTGTTAAAAGATACGGTGGTTACAAATTTCGCTTATTCAATTTCGCATAATTCTCAACTCCATGAATATAATGTATTCTTGCAAGATTTTGAACAGCAAATGACATTTTTAAAGAAAAATCATATTAAAGTTTTGACTAGTTCAGAACTGATAGAGAAGCTTAATAAAAAAGAGGTGATTGGCAAAGCAGTAGTGATTACTTTTGATGACATTGATAAGTCTTTGCCAGAGAACGCTTATCCAATAATGAAAAAATTAGACTTACCCTTTACACAATTCATTATCACGGGAAAAGTTGGACAAACCATTGATGGTTCACAAATGTCGACTTGGAAAGAAATAAAGAAAATGAATGAAAATCCTTTGGTTACTTCAGGACTACATACGAATGACTTACATTATCAAGAAAACTTTGAAGCGATTTTATCTACTAATATTTCAAAAAAAGTAGTGCAAGAAGATTACCAAAAAAGTCAGAAAGCATTTGGTGAGAAGTTAGATCAAAAAGGAAAAGTTTTTGCTTATCCCTATGGAGCACAAAATAAAGACTTAGAAGATTATATGCTACAAGATGGAATTCAAGGAATATTCACACTATCTCCAGGTGTAGTGACTAATGAAACACTATATAGTAATATTCCTAGGTTGATTGTTACGAAGGATAATTGGAAAACTATCAAACATTGGCTCTTAAGTGAAGGGACACAATAATAAGAGAAAATAAGAAGGAGATATTCATGAAGGCGAATAATAAGTCATTTAAATTATTAATGGTTCTGAGTTTATTGATGTGCTTGGTTGGAATTAATTTATTTAAACCTTCAAATGTATTTGCTGCTGACTATGGAAATAAATTTATAACGGGACATGAACTGACTGATGATTTGGGAAATCCGAAAACAGATTTTGGTATTTATGATGATGTTCAGGCTCATTGGGATTTTGATATTCCAGTGGGAAGCGTTTCTCAGGGGGATACAATGAGTGTCAATGTTCCTGATTTATTAACTTATCAAAAGATATTACTTTTGAAATAAAAGATGAAGCTGGAAATATTATCGGAACGGCGGTTGCTAATCATCTTACGGGGGTGGTAACTGTTACTTTTTCAAAACTTGTTGAAAATGCAACTTCAGACATTAAAGATTCATTTTCCGTTTGGGTTAATTGGGATGAACAAAAAGTAGAGGAAAATACAAGGGTAGTAGTTGATTGGAAAGATGGAGGAACAACAGAGGTTAACATTGGTCCGGCAACAGGACCGGATAAAGATGAGGTACTTTATAAATGGGGATGGGTTGACGAGAATGATTCAACCTTAATTCATTGGCAGGTTCGGATCAATTATGCTAAAGAAAATATCCAGAAAGCTATTTATACTGATATTATTGGTGGGAATCAGAATTTAGTTTCTGGTTCGATTTCGGTAGCTAATGTGACTTATAGTAGTGATGGAGAGAATTATAATGTTGATAGCTATTATCCTCAGGCTAGTATTTTAGAAAATGGCGTGAACAGATTTACCGTGAATTTAGGTGATATTTCAAATACGATTATTATCGATTATTCAACGAGGGCAACGGATGGAGAGCTTTCTCAACAGTATGAAAATAGAGGAGAATTGACGGGAGAAAATATTGAAAAACAGGTAGTAGAAGTTCATACTCCTAACAATGGTGGAAATGGAAATGCAAGTATGAAACTTTCTATTTCTGGAGAGAAAACTTGGATTGATGACAATAATGCACGTGGTTTAAGACCAAGTTTTATTAGTATTGAGTTATATCGGAATGGAGAGAAAGTTGATTCACGAGATGTGACGGCTAAAGAAAATTGGAAATATTCGTTTACCAATTTGGATAAGTATGATGAAAGTGGGAAACTTTACGATTATGATGTAAAAGAGGTGTCTGTTAGTAATTACACGAATCAACAGGAGGGGTATAATTTTATAAATACAATCATCCCTGTTAAAGAAGAAGCTCCTGAAAAACCCGACCAATCAATTACTACTCCTAGTTCATCCTCACAAGTAATGTCGACTTCGTCTTCTTCAATGGAATCAGAAACATCTGAAGAGTTGCCTAAAACGGGGGATAGCCCAAGGGATTTTTTCAAAGTGTTGGGAATACTTCTATTGATTTCTGGGGTGCTTGGAATGATCTATATTAAGAGAAAATCAAAAATTTAATTATCTGAGTTGATGTAAAAGAAAAGGAGTTATCAATTATTTGAAACTCCTTTTTATATATTGTAGGCTCTCAACTTTTATGAAAGTGTTGAAGACTTTTTATTTTTATATACAGTAATCGCGATTTGACATAAACATCCGATGATAAAGCCTAAAACCGCCGGAAGAATCCAACCCATTCCTAGGGAGAAAAAGGGTAGAAAGTCTTTAGCAAAATTAATTATTACTGATATGAAAGTAATTGTGTGAAGACTGGCTGGAAGAGCATTGAGTCCGTCGATAATAGCCGCTAAAAGTGTAAAAGCAGTTGTTATCTGATAAACGAGTCTAGAATGTTTAAAAAGCGGGCTTAATAAAGCTAATAAAATAAGGATAATGGCTAAGGGATATAAAAACATGAGGACTGGAACTGAAAGTTCTATAATTTTTGTCAAACCAATATTTGCAAAGATGCAAGGAAGAATACTTACGATGAGGAGATAAAAACGGTATTCTTTTTTAGGAAATAATTCGGCAAAGGTTTCAGAAAAGGCAGACATTAAGCCAACGGCTGTTTTTAAGCAAGCGATGATGACAATGAGTGCTAAGATAATCATGCCGAAATTTCCTAAGTAGTGGTTGGAAATTTGAGCGAGAGCAATTCCACCATTTTCACTAATAGCAAATTGCCCAAGACTCATAGTACCTAGGTAAGAAAGGCAGGTGTAAATGATAGCCATTAGTCCTACACTGATAAGGCCAGCTTTTATGGTTTCTTTTGCAATAATTTTAGGATTTTTTACGCCACGTTGGCGAATAGTTGTGATGATAATGATTCCAAAAGCTAAGGCGGCCAAGGCATCAAGAGTATTGTAACCTTGTGTGAAACCTGTCAAAATAGGAGATGCTTGATAGGCTTTACCAATTTCTGCTTGGCTAACTTTTCCTAATGGATGAGTGAAAGCAATGACCAAAATAATACCTAACAAAACCAAAAAGAGGGGATTTAAAAATTTTCCGATATAATCTAAGAGTTTTGTTGGCTTTCTAGACAGAAACCAGGCGGTCCCAAAGAAAAGGATACTAAAAAGAGCCAATAGTGGAGCTTGGAGTTCATGACTTAAAAAAGGTGAAATTCCAATTTCAAAAGAAGTAGTTGCTAAGCGAGGAAGAGCGAAAAAGGGGCCAATAACGAGATAAAGTAAAATTGTAAAAATATAAGCATAAATACGATTGACTCGGGAAGCTAACTCAAAAACCCCGTTACTTTGAGAAATTCCCAGGGCGATAATTCCTAAAAAGGGAAAGCCGACTGCTGTAATTAAAAAACCAAAATTTGCTTGTGAAATAGCAGCTCCGGCCTCTTGACCCATATGTATTGGAAAAATTAAATTTCCAGCACCAAAGAAAAGTCCAAATAACATTGACCCTATAAAGAGGTAATCTTTACCAGCTAATTTTTCCTCCATAAATACTCCTTATAATTGATTTGTTTGTTAGATAAAATAATGAATTATTATAGCAAAAAAATTGTGAATTTACAACACAATTTTATAGAAAACATGACGATTGATTTTATTAAGCCTTTTAAATTACCAAGTAAATTCAGTGTTAAAGTAAAGTTTGAAGAAAATTTTTTCTATTGCTTAATTTAGAATACATAAAAAAGGCCCCGCTAAAAGGTCTTTTATATTTAAGGATTAGCTTATTTTAAAACATCAGTTAATTCTTCTTTGTGTTCTCTGAAATATTTGACGGCATAGGGGCAAGTGGCTCCTAATTTTAATTGTTCGCGTCTTGCTTTTTGGATTCCGGCAAGAACTAATTTTTCGGCTAGGCCTTGACCGCGATAGTCAAGTGAAACGCCAGTATGAGTGATTATTATTGAATTATTCATAGGCATATAGGCCATTTCGCCAATGACTTCTCCTTTATCTGACAGAAGTTCAAATAGATTTTCTCTTTCAATAATGTTCATTAGTTTTTCTCCTTCGCCAAATATTTTAGTGCTCCAGAAGGGCATCTATTGATTACTGATTGATTGGAAGCGACATCGCCATTATCGGGGATAATCCAAGGCTTACGGCCAACTTCAAATACTAAAGGATTTCCTCTAACACATTCACCTGCATGTTCACAAATTGCTACATTGTAATAAATATCCATGTTTTCACCACGATACTTACGATAATCATTTTTCAATAGTTGTTCTTCATTCGCAGCTTCGCCAAATAATTTTGAATTATCCATTTTCTTCCTCCTGTTTACGATTGTATTTTTTTATATGACATTTGTCAAGCTGCTTTATCAGAATGATATCTATAGAAAGTATTAAAAAATAATATAGGGGTCTAGGAAGAGATGAAAGAGATATACAGATATGTTATAATATAAATGCTTATTGACTTTTTTGTCTTGGAAAAAAATGAAAATATGTTTTAGGGTTGATTAAATAAAAGTAAAATTAATTAATCAATGACAGATTAATAAAAAAGAGAAAAAACTCTAGTAATAAATTGGAAAATTTTTTGCTTAAAAAATTACGGAGAAGGAATTTCAAATAAGATAATGGAAATTTTTGATACACATATAAAGTGCATTTTAACCTAGAATTAAAAGATGTATCATTGATAAAAATAAAATGAACCAAAGAACTAACCAAAGCAAAACTATACAGCATCTACTTTATCAAAAAACCTACTGTAAATTTTACAGTAGGTTTTTGTAGTAGAAAATATTAAATCAAATTTATGATAATGTATTAGGAAAGTATTGTATAGATAGCATTTAAAGCAATATTTATGAAAAATTTTGAATAAAATAAGTAAAATCTGAATATTATTGTATAAATCGGTGTTTTAACTAAAATATGAGTAAATATTGTAATTATTAAGTGTCTGAGCCTATAAGTATTTAAATAAATATAGAACTAAACCTATTTTCTTGGAAGATTTGAATGTAACTATTGAATTATTTTTAGGTTAAATTAGCTTAAGCCTAATAAAATTTATTAGATTTATTTTTAGATAATTTTGGCAATATCTTCAATATTTTATCTTTTTTCGTAGATATTTTTTCTAACTAAAACAACAACAAACTTATTGGCCCCTTCTAAACTATTAACGGCTCCCCATCCAATTAGCTTTAGATCTTCTCTCATTTCACTATTGTCAATAACTAAAAATTTCCAGGATTCATAAAGAAGTTAGCTTGGAAAGAGTTTGGCACTTTCAAGAATGATATCCCAATACTTTTTATCTATAGACTGAGTGGGTTCAAATTTTGGGGTCGCAAAACGTTATAGAAAAAGACACTGTAGAATTAAATCAGTGTCTTTTTGAAAGAGGGAAATATATTTTAATCTATACCATGATGCAGCTGAACAGGAAGTTGATATGTAATGTCAATGTTATCTCCATCAATTTTTCGTATGATTAAATCCACTAACAGTTCCGCTAAATCATTTATTGGCTGCTTTATCGTTGTCAGGTTAGGGTAGTAGTTCTCTATAAATTCAGTTCCATCAAAACCTACCACATTAAGTGATTTTTTTAAATTTGAGGCGAGATCTTTTACTAATATAGCTGTTAAATCGTCTGTACAAAATACACCATCAAAATCATTGTTTTCTAGTATTTTTTTGATCTCAACTTTTTTGCGAAGAAGAGTCCATTGAGAAGGAATTTTTATTATATGAGACTTTAATTGATTTCTTTCTAGCTCAAGCAAATATCCATCACGCCTTAAATATGTAGGAGAATTGGTATTATCGTTCCCAGTAAATATGGCAATTTTTTTACTTCCAGAGTTAATCAAAGCTTTAGTAGCTAGAATTCCTCCCTCAAAATTATCAGAGCTAACAACAGTCGTTTCAGGGGTTAATAAACGGTCAAAAGCAACAATAGGTGCTTCAATTGCTATATAATCATGTGCTTTTAAATTATGACTCCCATAAATAATTCCATCAACTTGGTTAGAAAGTAGTAAGGCAAGGTAGTCTCGCTCTTTTTGCTCATCATGTTCTGTTGTTGCTAACATAGCTTTGTAACCTCGTTTGAAAAGAGCTTGCTCAATTTTTTCAATCAATTCTGCATAAAAAATATTTTTTATAGTTGGAAATACTAGCCCAATTAATTTTAAGGACTTTCCTTGCAAAGAACGTGCGGCTGCGTTTGGAATATAATGCAAGTCTTGCATTGCTTTTTCTACTTTTGATATTGTTGCGTCACTCAAATATCCTTTACGATTTATAACACGCGAAACTGTCGTTACACTAACCCCAGCTTTATTTGCAACATCTTCAAGTTTAATCACTTTTTTAGCTCCCATAATTTTATTTTTATCGGATTTTGACTTCTAATCGAATACTGATTCTTATTTGGAAATACACGACCTGATAATACTTTTTCACCTTCATTAATAAAAATTTCAAAAATTGATTGATCAATAAATACATTCATTTTTTCTATTTTAACATGTACCAAACGTTTTTCATAATTTCTTATAAGTGTAATAGTATTATTTTCTTTATCTATCTCAACTTTAAGTGCACTATCCCCTTTTTCATTTGTCATTAAAGATAGGAGTGTAGAGTTTTGCTGACGAAAATCGACCTCAAGTTCATAAGAGTTAGATGTAATAATGTTATTATCTGCTAGTAAGAGATCTTGTTCCTTTTGTCTTAATTCTTTCATTTTTTCAACTGGATATTGATACAATTTGTTGTCTTTTATTGAAAGCTTCTTAACCATGGACAAGACACCTTGAACATTGTATTTATCAGTGGGATATGATGTCTCAGGTAAACCTAGCCATGAAATGGCATAAGCAGAGCCATCAGGTGCATTAAATGACTGCGTAGCATAACAGTCAAAACCTTCATCCAAATTAATTAGTTGTCCTGCATTTTTTAGCTGATTTTTTGAACCAGTAGTAAAGTCATCCGCAATAACATACACATTAGGATATATATTATCATATTTAACAATCGATTTATCTAGTCCTTGTGGACAAAAAACTAATACTGTCCTACCATTGACAAATATAAGGTTCGGACATTCAATCATATAACCCATTTTTTCTTTTGAAAAATCTAAGTTTCCCAAATCTTTCCAATCAGTTAAATTATTTTCTATTGCTTTATAAAGTTTGATTATACCATTTTTTTGAGAGCTTTGAGCACCAATTAAGCAATAAATTTGTCCTTGAAATGAAAAAATTTGGGGATCTCGAAAATGGTCGGTTGTTTGAGAAAAATCAGGAAAAATTAGTGGTTCAGTGAATTTGACTAACTGATTATTTTTGTCAACTTTTGCTCCGAGTTGATATGGAGTTCTAACCCAATCTTTGCCTCTGTGATTACCCGTATATATTAAAAATAAGGAGTTTTCAAAAGGTAAAGCGGACCCAGAATAAGCTCCTGCATTATCATATTTTGTATCTGGATAAAGGACTAGCCCTGTTTTCTCAAAGTGGACGAGATCATCTGAGACCAGATGTACCCATGATTTTAAACCATGTACTGGCCCAAAAGGGAAATGTTGGTAGAACAAATGCCATTTTCCATTGAAATAAGAGAATCCATTTGGATCATTAAGAAGTCCAGTTTCTGGTTCAATATGAAAATTTGATTTCCAAGGAGATTTTAGTGCCAGTTTGCGTAAACTCTGTAAATCATTTTCAGAATAACTATCGTAGGTACGATATCGTTGTTTGGTAGACCATTTCATTTTTTTTCCTCATTTACTAAATTATATATATTTATGATAAACGTTTTTTATAAAAAAATCAATATAAATAAGCATGTAAAAATAAAAAAATAAAAAAACATGGCAAGCGCTTGACATATATCAGAAAAATGATAAAATAACTTCTGTAAGCGAAATCATTTTATTTGAGGAGAAAATTATGAATCATAAGCAGGTAGCTGAACGCATTTTAAATGCAGTTGGGCGTGATAACATTCAAGGAGCTGCACATTGTGCGACACGACTACGTTTAGTCTTAAAAGATACTGGCGTTATTGATCAAGAGGCTCTAGATAATGACCCAGATCTTAAGGGTACTTTTGAAGCAGCTGGTCAATATCAAATTATTGTAGGGCCAGGTGATGTTAACACTGTATACGAAGAATTTATTAAACTTACAGGAATAAGTGAGGCATCAACTGCAGATCTCAAAGAGATTGCAGGAAGTCAAAAAAAACAAAATCCAGTAATGGCACTTGTAAAGCTGCTTTCTGATATTTTTGTTCCTTTGATACCAGCTCTTGTAGCTGGTGGTCTGTTAATGGCTCTTAATAATGCGCTAACAGCTGAACATCTTTTCGCGACGAAATCGCTTGTTGAAATGTTTCCGATGTGGAAAGGATTTGCTGATATTGTTAATACTATGAGTGCCGCACCATTTACATTCATGCCAATTTTAATAGGTTATTCTGCCACAAAAAGGTTTGGCGGAAACCCATATTTAGGAGCTGTTATAGGTATGATTATGGTAATGCCTGGGCTTATTAATGGATATAATGTTGCTGAAGCAATCTCTAATCATACAATGACTTATTGGGATATTTTTGGTTTTAAAGTTGCCCAGGCTGGATATCAAGGACAAGTTCTTCCTGTAATTGGAGTGGCTTTTATCCTTGCTAAACTTGAGAGATTCTTTCATAAATACCTTAACGATGCTATAGACTTCACATTTACTCCGTTGCTTTCAGTCATCATAACTGGATTTCTCACATTCACTATTGTAGGACCAGCACTTCGTTTTGTATCAAATGGCTTGACAGATGGTTTGGTTGGACTTTATAACACATTAGGGGCACTAGGAATGCTTGTGTTTGGAGGCTTCTACTCCGCAATAGTAGTAACCGGATTACATCAGAGTTTTCCGGCCATTGAAACAATGTTAATCACAAACTATCAACACAGTGGTATTGGTGGAGACTTTATTTTTCCAGTTGCGGCCTGCGCAAATATGGCTCAAGCTGGTGCAACTTTTGCAATTTTATTTGTTACTAAAAACATTAAGACAAAAGCTCTTGCAGCTCCAGCTGGTGTATCTGCCATCCTGGGTATTACTGAACCTGCGTTATTTGGGATTAATTTAAAACTAAAATATCCGTTCTTTATTGCTCTTGGGGCTTCAGCAATTGGTTCATTATTTATGGGCTTATTCCATGTCCTTGCGGTTAGTCTGGGATCCGCAGGATTAATTGGCTTTATCTCTATTAAAGCTGGGTATAACTTACAGTTTATGATTTCGATATTTATTAGCTTTCTTATTGCTTTTGTTGTTACCTCAATCTATGGTCGGAGGATGGAAGCTAAATCTATTACGAAAGAAAAAAATAAACAGAATGCAACAACTCAATACCAACCTGAGAAAGTTATTATCGAACCAGTTAAAAGTGACGAACTCCTTGCTCCGATAAATGGATTTGTGATTCCTCTGTCTGATGTAAGTGACCCTGTTTTCTCAAAAGAAATTATGGGAAAAGGTATTGCAATCAAGCCTAAATCTGGAGAACTTTTCTCACCAGCCGACGGAGAAGTTATTATTGCTTATGAAACAGGTCACGCTTACGGTATAAAAACAAAAAATGGAGGTGAAGTTCTTTTACATATTGGAATAGATACTGTTTCAATGAATGGTAATGGATTCATACAAAATGTTAAAGTTGGACAGAAAGTAAAAGCAGGGGATTTACTAGGATCTTTTGATAAAGAAGAAATTAAGAAGAGTGGATTCGATGATACTGTGATTATTGTTATTACCAATTCAGCAAGTTACAATGAGATTTTGCCATTGAGTGAAAATGTTGATATCAAAGTTGGAGAAAAGATTCTATTATTGAACTAGAGGGAGAGAACTATGTCCGTATACTATGGATCAATTGAGGCTGGTGGCACAAAATTTGTACTTGCTATTGCAGATGAACATTTTAATATTATAAAAAAATTCAAATTTGCTACTACTACGCCACAAGAAACTATAAGTAAGACGATTAAATATTTTAAAGAAAATCGAGTTTCTGCCATTGGTTTAGGATCATTTGGTCCTATTGATCTAAACCTTTCAAGTAAAACGTATGGTTACATTACTTCGACGCCAAAAGTTGGTTGGAAAAATATAAATTTAGTTGGCCAATTAAAAGAAGCACTTAATATTCCAATATATTTTACTACTGATGTAAACGCCTCAGCCTATGGTGAAATGAAAAATACAGGAATAAAAAATCTTGTTTATTTAACAATTGGTACAGGTATTGGAGGGGGAGCAATTCAAAATGGATATTTTATTGGTGGCATTGGGCATTCGGAAATGGGTCACCAAAGAATAACTCGTCATAGAGATGATTTTACTTTTGAAGGAATCTGTCCCTTCCATGGTGATTGTCTTGAAGGAGTTGCGGCGGGTCCGAGTCTTGAAGCTAGAACAGGAATACTTGGGGAAAAAATTCCTTCAGATGATCCTATCTGGGATATCTTAAGCTATTATATTGCTCAAGCGGCTATTAATGCAACATTGGCATTAGCTCCCGAGTGTATAATTTTGGGAGGTGGTGTAATGGAAAAACCAAATATGATATCACTTATACAAAAACAATTCATTTCTATGCTTAATAATTATATAGATCTGCCTTGTTCTGTAGAAAAGTATATTCGCTTACCAACTGTCAAAGAAAATGGCTCAGCAACATTAGGAAATTTTTATTTAGCATATTCTTTATTTACAAAAAAATAATTATATAAAATCCATATTTTCTAGCATGCAGTTCAACAAAATATAATGGTAATTGTAAATATTAAGTCAATATTATAACTATAAAAAAGTTTCAGTTTTTTGTTATCTTTTAACTTTTTGCAACATAATCGAAAGTTCTTTTATTGGAAGGCAGCATTTCACAAATTATGTATTATCTTATTTAGAATAAGAAAAGTTGAAATGCCCAAAAATATTTCAAATATGGGAATATTACTGAATGCCTATGTAGCATTGAATTATTGAAATTAAAATAAAATTTAGTGGGAAAATAGTGGGCAAAATTTAAAATACAAAAATCATGAAGCATTATCTAAAAAATGAAAAACTTATAAAATAAAAAGTCACTAAAAATTCTTAGTGACTTTATATTTTTTATATTAAATAAATTGAGTAACTACAATATAAATAATAGCTGAAAGTCAGTAAAAATGACAGAACTCTAATCTAAAGACTTTTTATTTAATATTTTGAAGACACCTATAAAATTAAATAGTGCTAAACAAAGCAATAAAATAAATAAATTATGGGTACCTTTTTCTAGACTTATTGAATTTGAAACAACGAGACTAGCAACTGAAGTTCCTAAAGATCCTAAAAATTGGTTTGTTGTCTGAAAGAAAGCGTTAGCATTAGTTTTATCTGACAAAGATATTTTATCAAGTGTATTTGTAATTATTGTATTCATAGGAAAGTTTCTACCAACTGTAAATCCTATATAGAGGAACATGATAGTTAGAAAAGATAACTGACCTGTATTTATAGATAAAAATGATAAAGAGATGACTAGTAATACATTACCAAAGATTATCCCAAGC
This sequence comes from Lactococcus sp. S47, assembly GCF_016517475.1. NCBI lineage: Bacteria > Bacillati > Bacillota > Bacilli > Lactobacillales > Streptococcaceae > Lactococcus > Lactococcus sp. S47. The sequence goes on along the minus strand of NZ_JACVUB010000007.1, from coordinate 26,594 downwards.
TCAGGTCCTTTAGCATCATATAATTTTCCTACTTTAGGATTAAAAAGAGCTCCAATTAATGTACCCGGTAACATTGAAAAACCAGCTAATAAACTACCAGTTCCTTTTGAATTCTCTAAAAATATTGGAATAATAAAATTAACAGCTAGATTTGAAAATTGATAAATCCCAAAAAATAACAAAGAAAAACTGAAAAAAGAATTTGAAAATATTCTAATATTTAGAAAAGTTTTTGAGGAAGTAAGGCTTCGCCATATATACATACCTAAAGCGAGTAAGAAAACAATCAATAGAACTATATTAATATTACCTTTAGCTATACTATTTATTCCTAGAATAAAGCTAGTCAAAGTTGTTGATAACAGGATAAATGCTACTAGATCTAATTTTACTATGTTCTTAATACGTATAGAATTACTAAGATTTCGATTACCTATGAATAAAGCAATAATTGGTAGAGTGAGTAATCCGATAAAAATCCATCGCCAACCTGCAGTACTTACTAATAAGCCTCCGTAAGATGGTCCAATTGATGGAGCTATTGAAATAATTAAACTTCCAATACCCATCCATAATCCAATAACTTTGTGAGGAATACGCTCCAAAATTACATTAAACAAAAGAGGAGTTCCTATACCAGTAGAAATACCTTGAAAAAGTCTACCTAAAAGTAGCATTGGAAAGTTGATACTAAAAATACATATAATGCTACCTAGTAAGAAACTTCCTAAAGCCATAAAAAAAAGTTGTCTTTCTAAAAATTTCTGTTTTAGAAAAGCACTTAAAGTCATAACAATTGCCACATCTAACAAATAAAAGCTAGTGAGTCCCTGTACAGTATTTAAACTGACATTAAAAAACTTCATTAAACTGGGGAAAGCGACATTCATACTTGTCTCTGAAATTATACCCGAAAAACTTATAAATCCAATGGATATTATTCCTAAAGCAGTTCTTTTATCCACTGTATTATCTATATTATTATCAACCACCTTTTCTACCTTCCATATCTAATTATATTTTTTCATTTAGATAAAAATCACAGCTTAGCTTCAGAAATAATTTGTTCATGCAATTTTATATTTTCTAATCTACTCTTATCTTGGGAAAGTATCAGAAAAATTAATTCAATCAGATACATTGCTGAGAGTCTAGAGAAATAGTAGTCATTATGGAAGAAATAATCTCTACTGAAACTTGTTAGATGGAAATTAGAAAGTCGTGCAATAGGAGAATCAGGATGATTAGTTATTGAAATGATAGGAATTTTTTTTTCTTTTGCAATATTAATTAGTTTAATCAAAGACTTTGATTCGCCAGAGTTTGAAATGACTATTAATAAATCTTCTTTTCGCATATTTAAAGTAAAAGCTGTTTGTACTTGCCAATCATCAAATACGACAGATGTAATACCTAGTTGATTAAATCGATAACTTGCATCTTTAGCTACAGGAATAGTATTCCCAGATGCAACAAAATGAGTGAGTTTAACATTAGTTATAATTTTAATGATGCTTTGTAGATTATCTATATCCAAATTGTCAGTTGCAGCAATGAGTTCAGTAGTTTTTATTTTGCTAATATTCTTAATTAATTCATTTAGTGACGTGTTTTTATTTACTTTTATATTTTCGTTGTCTTGTATTCTAGCTAGCTCAATTTTTAATTGATGAAAACCAGTCAAATTTAATTTTTTACAAAACCTTGAAATACTTGCTTCACTTACATTAGAGTTTCTGGCTAGTAATGCAATAGGCATGTCAATAACCTTTTTAGGATTTTTCAGAATAAATTCAGCTATTTTTTTTTCACTTTCAAAGAAATTTTGAAAATTAACTTGTATTTGATCGAGTATATTCATTATCTATCCTTTTTTATTTTTTTAATATAAATATCAACCTTTATATATATTATTATAGCACATATAAGATAAAACGCAAAATTTAATTTCTTTTTAAAAAATTGCGTAAAATAAAATTTCATGATATAGTTGATGTGTAAATAAATTTCACGGAGGTGCATCATAACGAAAGAAAATATCGCGAACTTTGCAATAAATCTTATAAAAGATGGGCAAACTATAGGTTTGGGTGGAGGAAGAAACGTATCATTAATTGTGAAGAGTTTAGAAAAAAGTTCTCTTAAGCATATTAGAATTGTGACAGTGTCTAACGAAACAAAGACTCTGTGTGAACAAATGGGTCTTAATTTAGTTGAATTTGAAGAAGTAGATCAAGTCGATTGGACTTTTGATGGCTGTGATTGGATTAATAGAAAGTTTCAAGCGTTGAAAACAAGAGGAGGGATACAAACTGAAGAGAAAATGTTGGCTCAAGTTTCTAAACATTATGTTTTACTTGTAACAAAAGATAAACTATATGATCCTAAAAAAACAGAATTACCGATTTGTTGTGAAATCTTGCCAAATTCAATAAAAGTAATTAGAAAAAAATTATTAAATTATAATGCTGATTTTAATTTAAGGATTTCAAATAATATGCCAATAAAAACAAGACATGGAAATTATTTAATTGATGTTCAATGGAAAAATAGTGATATTCCAGAATATATAAGTACAGTCTTAGACTCATTAGCTGGGATTGTTTCTCATAGTTTTTTTTTGAATGAAATTACAGAAGTTCTATACAATGATGATAACGTAAAGCACATACATAAAAATAGAGAGAGAGAAGAAGAAGAATGGGAAAATATAATTGGGGAATTGTAGGTACAGGATGGATTGCTGGAGAGATGGCACAAACTCTAAGTGATAAACATGGAGAAATTTATTCGATAACGAGTACAAATTCAAAAGAGTTAAAAGAATTTATGAAAAAATACCCAGTTAAAAAAATATATTACTCTTTAGATGAATTATTAAATGATAAAGAAGTAGATATTATTTATATAGCTACACCTCATCATGTACATTCAGAAATAATTCAAAAGTCACTTGAGGCAGGGAAAAATGTTATTTCGGAAAAAGCTATTACAGTTAACAATGAAGAGTTAGAAGAACTAATCCAATTGGCTAAGGATAATGAATTAGTGCTAATGGAAGCAATGACTGTTTTACATATGCCATTATGGAAAACAATAAAAGATGAAGTTGACAAGGGACTTGTTGGAACAGTTAAAATGATTCAAGTTAATTTTGGGAGTCACAAAGAATATGATATCAATAATAGATTTTTTAACCCAGGCTTAGCTGGAGGCGCTCTACTTGATATAGGGGGATATGCTATAAGCGTAGCTCGTTTATTTATGTATTCTCAACCCACTGAAATTTTAACTACTGTAAAATATTTTGAAACAGGGGTTGATGAACAATCAGTAATCGTATTAAAAAATAAAGAAGAACAAATGGCCTCTATTACTTTATCAATGCAGGCTAAACAACCTAAAAGAGTTTTAATCACGGGAGATAAAGGATACATCGAAGTATACGACTATCCTCGTGGGACAAAAGCAAAATTTGTAGAGACTGAAACTGGTGACGAGAGAATAATAGAAATTGGTGATTCACTAAAAGCGCTAGCTTATGAAGTTTCGGACATGGAAAAATTAATAGAACAGAAGGAATTTTCTTCTGCCAACAGTTTTACCTTAGAAGTGGTGAAATTGATGACAAAAATAAGGGAGAAGTGGGGCTTCATTTATCCTTTTGAAAACAAGTAACAGTATTTCTACTGTTTAATTAACAGAACTTTTTACATGGTTATAGGATGTATGAAACACCTCTTAATTTACTGATAAATTAAAGAATACTTTATGTAAAAAATCCGGCCAAATTTAGCCGGATTTTTAATTGAGAAACTAATATCATATTCACATAGAATAAATGGTCCATCCAAAAAGAGTGAAGATTATAATTATAAGTACAATCAAAATATACTTTCCACTTTTATGGTAAGGATTTATGCTCATACCATACCAAAGCCTTTTGGAACCCACAGGGGAGCATTCTTATCCCCTTTATAATCTTTATAAACAAATTTCAAGAATTTATAAGAAAGTAAGATTAGAACAGAACTCAGAATTAATAAAATAATTGTTAGAAATTTAGTAACAGGTATGCTGAATCTAAAGATAGATATTGAAATTGCCATAAGGATAATTATAACCAATAGAACGGTGAGTGTTAATGAATATTTTTTGTTTGCTTTCTTTAAATTGATCAGTTCATAATCCTTTTTTACGTGCTTCATAAGATATTCGTCTCCTTTTATAGTATCTAGTGAAAAAACATAATAGTTACTTAGTTTAATTAGGGTTGGAATGTTGGGAAAGTTTTTTCCGTTTTCCCAATTTGAAAATGATTGTCTAGTAAGAAATAAATCACCTGCTACATTTTGTTGAGTTTTTCCCACTTTATGCCTTTCACTAACTAAAACTTCAGATAGTTTCATTTATAACCTCCTTATAGCTATAAGTATATATTATCATTCGATATTTTCCTAGAAATTATTTTTTGCAAGCTTGATAGTTATTTGCAAATAATTTTTGCATTCTTATAAATAAAGAATTATAGCCATTTATCCAATGTAATGTTTTTTTAAAATATAAAGTGGAACAAATCGGGAGTTTTATTGTTGGGTATAAAAAGTTTGAGATCGTTTAATATTTGTAAAAAGTATTTAGAGACTAAAAACGGGTATAATTCATTTTAAAAATGAATTATATGAATTTGTAAGGGGTTATACAAGAAATATATTTTGCTATTTATGTTATACTGATTTTGTAAATTCAATAATAAGGTGATCTGGAATGAAAAAAATGAGCAAGTTTTTAATTTTATTGATAATTATTATAAGTATTTTTTTTCTATTGACCATTTTCATAGTTACCAATATTAATTTATCAAATGCTTTATTAGGGTGGTCTGAGTACCAAGCAGTTGAATTTAGAGATAAATTAATTTACTTCTTAAGTCTTGGTTGGTGGTTTATACTTTTTATAATAATTGTTTTTGGATTTGCCATTTCAGTAAAAAATTTTAAAAAGAGATGGTTTATAGGTATATTAATTATAATAATCTCAACTGGGATATGGTACTTAATTGGTGTAAGCACATCTATTTCAACAATTGATCAAAATATTTTTAGGAAAAAAATGTCTTCTTACTCTGCTATGACTAGTCTTTTAAAAAAGAAAGATTTAAGACAAAAAGATATCCAACTGATTAGTTATAGCCTACATTTTCGTAACCCAGTTTTGCAAACAGGGGTATATGCGGTTAGTCGTATTATAAATCCTGTCACAGAATTACAGGATGAGTATTGGTATTATCCTACTAATCCTTTTCTAAAGTGGTCTAAATCGTCAAATAATATTACATTACCAGTAGATGAAACAATTAGTTATAATAAAATTCCTTGGGATTTAATTCCTAAAATGTTGAGTGAATCAAAACAAAGAGTTAATAAACTTCCGGTTTATTATAGGGGAATTTCAATTCTTATATTATCTGAGAGTGGTGGAAGATGGTATTGGACACTGAGTGCTGAAGATATCAGAGGACACACCACATATTCTGATATCTATTCCCTTGAGGGAAAATATATTGAAACAAATACAGCAGCGAGCACTTCAAATAGTAAATGAGTAAATAACATTTTTTGTTAGATAGTGATCAAAGATTCACTTAAAAAATTTGAAGAAAAAGTAGAAAAAAAATAAAAGACGGAAAACTAGAGTTTCCGTTTTACTGGCTTACTTCGATTAGTCGTACGGAATCTGATAAAGCCAAATGGACATCGTGCATTATTAAAGAAGGATACAAACAACATAGTTATTATTATTTAGAAATTTCTAAAGAACCTTATATTTGGCCTTGATTTATATATTTCGAAGATGTAGACGGGGTCAATTTTTCGGAGTCTGGGCAGTTCGATTAAATGATAGTAAATTCGACATTTTAAACAGTCTAGAACGTCAGATAATTGCATTTTATAAAGCATAAGAATTTGGTTACAATAAAAATTAATAGAATGAATTATATAAAATGCCCAATAAATCTTATACTAATTGGTTGTTTTTAATTTATAAACATTAAGTGTGTCCTATATAATATTGTCAAATTGAATTCGATTAATGCAAGATATTTAGAAACAAAATGAAAGGGTATTTACATTATTTGCAATTGCTCAGGCAATTCCGGTATTCAATGTAGCAGTAGATGCAATTTCTTTAACTTTAACCACACTTTGGGGAGGAGGAATAGGAGCAGAAGATATAATCTTACTGGTATCTTATATAATTAATTTTATAAATTATCAAAATGGAGCTTCTTCATGTTTTAACTCATTATGAAAATTATAACTGCAACTTTACTTTTAGTAATTTCTTTATTAGGAATTTTAGGAACAGCATTTCTCTACTTAGGAGAATTAACTCAAGGAAAGGGGGGAGGGTATTTATTTATTCTAGGATGTTTCCTAATACTAGGAATCCAATCCTTTACCTGGCTTGAAATCCTTTTTGAAAAAAGACAAAATGGAGAAGTTAAAAAATATGACTATTTTTTATTTAACATTCTGAAAGTCATTTTTTCAATTGGAGCCCTTCAACTTTTTATCCAATTGTGCTTCTTTTAAGTTAAAAAAAACACCTTTAAAAAATTGAGCAGAAGACACAAAAAGGCTAGCATATCAATCGTTTAGTCTTTTTTATGTTCCTCACTATACCAAAGTTACACAGTAGGTAAAGAAATAAACATGGTTAAGCTAGTTTCATTTTTTTAATATTTTAGTGTTTGTTAAAAAATAGATAATTGATCTTTTAAACCAAATAAAATTTAATAAAATCTAATCAGTTCATAACTTAAGCGTTGTGAGCTGGTCATTTATTTTATTCTAAAACTTATTAATATATCTATAAATTGTGGTTCTTGAAACTCCCCAAGAATCCGCAATCGACTTAATTGGAGTACCACTTTCAACTAATGTTTTAAGAAGCTTTATGTCCTGCTCTGAAAATTTTTCAGGTCTTCCTCCCAGCCGTCCTCTTGCACGTACGGCTTCTCTACCAGCGGCAGAACGTTCTAAAATAAGATTTCGCTCAAATTCCGCAAAAGCCGCAAACAAATGAAACATCAATTGTCCAGTCGAACTTGATTTATCCATTGTAATATTTTCTTGTAGACTATGAAAACTTACCCCTTTATTATTAAGAGAATTAACAATATTAATGAGATCTTCCATATTTCTACCCAATCGATCCAATCGCCAAACAACAATCGTATCCCCAGGACGAGAAAATTCAACTGCGGATTTTAATCCAGGTCTTTCTTTTTTACTTCCTGACATATGGTCAGTAAATATTTTTTCACAATTATATTTTTCAAGGCTATCTTTTTGTAAATCTAAATTTTGAAGTCCAGTTGAAACTCGGGCATATCCAATATTCATTTTTATTCCTCCGCTGATACTATTGTACCATAACTTGAAAGCACTTATATAAATGAACATAGAATAAATTACGGGTTAATGAACATTAAATGTAAATGTTTTTGAGAAATTTAATAGGAAAAGAAGAGTGTTCAGAAAATAACATTTTCTGAACACTCAAATATTGAAAAAATAGTGACTTCATTGCCGAAAGAACTTGCGCAGGCGGATCCTTTGCATGATTTCAAAGCTAAGCAATAAGATAAATTGACGCAATAGTAGTTAGACCTCCGTCGTACTGCTTACCATTAGAACTGATTCTTCTAACGCTTCAAAGCCATTTTTAGTATAGAAATTTTCAGCTGGTGTGCTACGGTCTGTATCGAGCATGATTGCAGAGATTGAACGTATGTGTAACTCTTGTTTTACATGTTTTAAAAATATCGTACCTAATCCGGAATGCTGCTTGGTATTGTCAATAAAAAATGTATCTAGAATATACTCGGTGCCTTGATACCATGGTTTAATAAAGCCGAGAGCAACGCCAATAAAACCATTAGAGTGGTCATCGTGTGCAATAAATCCGATAAAGGTATTCATTGCGTAAAGATTTTGAACGTATTCATTGATTTGAGTAGGATCATGGGTTTCATTCCAAGGCTCGGCAGCAAATACGTCGACATATTTTTTTACAATTAATGGAAAATCAGCCGTTTCTATAGGACGTAGTTTCATAGTAGTCTCCTTTTTATCTTTTCTTTCCTCTAGTATACTATGTTTGAGTCAACATTCCTTTTGACATCTGTTAAATAGCATGCCAATTCCCATTTAGGAAGTGTTGTTTTAGACAATTATATATATAACTTCTTATACCCTCTCTTTTTGTTTTGTTTTCTCTTACTTTATCATTTTATTTTTAAAAATGTGAGATAAAAGATTTATCTATTCAACGTTACCACGAGCGAAAGCGAGTTTTATTCAAAACACTCTATTTAGAGTGTCATTGCTATTATTTTTTTATCGAGCGTAACGACATTTATCAAATCAAAAGTATTATTTGATTGTTGATATAAGGGGGATTAGGTACTCCTAAACAAAAATGTACGTTACGTACTTTTTGAGGTTTGTGTAAACAAACCCGTTGCTTGCCAGTAACTTTTTATAATAATTATATTGTCTGTTCGCTCGATAAAAAATTTATAGATTATTAAAGAAAGAAATGAACCAAGTTATAAAACCAAAAATTGGGAAAATCATCCACCAATAAATTGAAAAAAATTGCCAAAAGTTTTCAAAGCGTTCTTTTTTTTCTTTTAATTTTATGCCCTTAGTAAGAGGGTACTTTTGGTCTAACGTTTCATTTAATTTAACTCCTAAATAATAATTTGCTAGACCTATTAACAATAATAATAAACTTACCCATGCCAGCCAAGAAAGTGTAATGTTATAGCCAGATGCTAATTCATTGATTTCAACACCTAAAATTGACATAACCAAAAGTATAGCTGCTATAACCAATAAAGTAATTGAGACGGTTATAGTTTGTCTATATTTCAGTTGAATAAGCTGTTCTTTAGACATATCCATGATTTTTACCTCTTTTGCTTCTTCCTCAATTCTTTCAAATAGTTCACTTACGGGAACTAAAAGAGCATTAGATATTGATGCTAAAGTATCTAAACTAACATCCGTTCCATTTTCTATTCTCTGAATCGTTCTAACAGTTATATTTGCTTTCTCAGCCAGCACTTCTTGCGTCCAACCTCTTTTTTTTCTTAACTCAGCAACTCTATATTTATTCATGAATATATAATAAACTATTTTTTAAAATATGTACACGACAGATAGACGACAAAAGAACGACAATCTACCGACACAGAGGTAAAACAACAGTTTTGGAGGAAATAATAAAAGCAGTAATCATACTAAAAAACTGCTTTTATTATTGTTTTATTTTTCATGCTGCTCTGTTTTGGACTTTTTATTCTTTAGTTTTTTATATTCTTTATTGACATCAGTCCAAATTTTATTATCTTCCTTTGAAAAATTGGCTTGTAATTTCTCTATTTGCTTAAAAAAGTTATCATTTGAAGGAGGTGGAGTAGGTGTTGGTGTCACAATTCCCATAATATTATACTTACACTTGTTAAAAGTGCCCTTTCTTTAAAAAATTATGATTTAAATATTTTTTAATAAACCATTTATAAATCCAATAATAAAATCATAAACTATTGGAAATGCAAGGCCTAGAGTTAAAAAGATAAAGCCAAAACGACTCCATTTATTCAGTTGTGAATAAAAACTTTTAAAACCGAACATCATAATGACTAATCCTATAACAGCAATGTAATAACCAATTCTATAAATCATTTAATTTCTCCAAGTAATTTATTAATCATTCTAATTTTTTGAATTTTTTATCCAGAAAAAATTCAAAGGAAGATAAATAATAAGAACAACAAAAAGTCCAATGATACGAGCTAACCAAATATTAATGTGAGAATCGGCACTTAGTATATCTAAAATCAAATTACCAAGATAAACAGAAATAAAAGCTGTTATCATGATTTTCATCCCTTTGCTCATTTTATATTTCATTGTTATCATCCTCTCTTAAAAATTTATAGTATTTAAATTAAAATCCCTATCGTAAAAATAAAAATATTGTAGTGATAGAATCTACTAAAGTATCAAAAATTGATTTGATTGTTTTCTTCTGTTCATAGGTCTTTTTTATTTTGAAAACGCACCTCCATTATTTATGAATTAGATCTAATTCCATTGACTTTAATTTACGATATTGGCTAATAAGTCTATTTTAGTGTAAAACGAGATAAAAAGAAAGTGAATAGAAATAAGTTGACTTATTTTTTCAGATAATTATATAATATTTTTTATTATTTATCTGAGTAAAAAAGGAACAGCAATTGGAAAAGTAGTTAGTAAATTTGATTCTGTAACTGTTGTAGCCAAATATATTAAAAGTTAAGATAAATAGGAATAATGGTTGGATAGAATTATGGTGATGTTATGGCTTTCTTTTTATTTATATTAATAATCATTTTTTGTCTATTAGCATATTATTTTACTGCTAATGAGTTTGTAGTTAAACCTTTGGTGTCTAAAAGAAAAAAAACAAGGAAAGCATATATCTAAAGCTTTTTTTATATATTCATGGATTTTAGGTTTATGCTTTTTGGGACTACTATTTTTGAGTTTTTATCTCACTGGTTTTTTTAAAATAATTCCGTCCATAATTTTGCTTATTTGGATGCTGGACTACAATCAAATATTTAAACACAAAATGAACAACTTTTTTCGAAAATAATTTTTGAGTTCAGCTTTAAATAAATATTTCCATCAAAAAAACAGTCATTAATTTTTAAATCTCTATAGTAAAACATCCTTCTGACTGAAAGAGTTTTCTCATTATAAAAATGAAAAATTTTTTAAAAGGGAATTTAATAATTTTCACTCTAGAAATGATAAGTTTCGGAAAAATTCAAATTTTTCAAAACCATAGTAAACCAGGATTTGCCAGTCATTGGTGGAATTGCCATTCCTGATTTAAAGATTAACCTTCCAATTTTTAAAGGGGTATAGAATACTTCATTATTATATGGTGCAGGAATGATGAAAGAAGAAGAGGGGATTTTTTAGGTTGCTCTCAAAGTTAAATACGGGGTTTATAAGGATCTCAAAATATTTCCTATAGTAAAACTCTTAAAGTGAAAAATAAAATGGGACAAATCTGGGGCAATTACGAGAGAATTGATATAAAATTATTGAGCTAAATCAAAAAAATGATGTTCCAAAGAATCAAGTTATTTAAATCTGAATATTTATGTAAATTACATGTATTGATTTAGCATTAGCTATTTTAACCTTAGATGATGCTAAAAGAAACAAAAATGTTATTTTGTAGTGATAAAATTAAATTACGAAGTTAATAAACCGTCTGAATATTGCTCGTTAAAGTCTTCTTTAATTAGTGACAGGTCAAGGCAATATATTATCACTAAATTTTTATAACATTATTCTAAACCTTTGGAGCTATTTTTTAGCTATATAAATTTTCATTGATAGGACATATAGGAGGTTCAATTTTTGGTAATGAATAAATTAAATATTTTTTTCAAGGCATTAGCTCGATCAACTGTCTTTTATACCAAACCAGTAAAAACTCATAAACATTCTTTCGAAGAGAAACGAGAGAGGAAGATTCTTATTGTATCAATTTTATTATCAAATTTGATTGGTGTTTCTCTTTTAGGGGTAAGTGTTCATGCTTTTACATTAGTGAATGTAGGAAGTTTTTTAGGTGCAGTTCTATGTATGCTCCCTAGTAATTTTAGTCCTCTTTTAAAATGTACAAAGGGAATAGTATTGATAGCATTAGGCGGGGCTTTAGGAATAATTTTTTCATCGCATGTAGTTATTACAATACTATTTTTCTGTATTGGTTTATTTTTAGCTGGAATCCTATGGCAGTTTAGTGTTGGTGAATATGTCAGATTTCTCTTTTTTTCATTTTCAGTTGTTGCAAGTGCAGAATTGCGAGGGAATTTTCAAATTGAAAAGGTTTGGCTTGGTTTATTAGCAGTCCTATTAGGGATGATGATTGTTTCTCTAGTTTTTTGTGTTTTATATAGAGGGCAAGATAAAATATTATCTTTAGTAATAGATTTATATCAAGAATTATACTTAATGGCTAAAGAGGAAACGTCAGATTACCTTAATTCAAGAATTAAGGTATGGTCTATTTTAGAGTTAGCGCCAAAAATACATTTTAGAAAAAGGCTTTGGCTTTTAGAATTGGTCCAATACTCAGATATTATAGCATCTGAGTTATCTTTTGAAAAATCAAAAGCAGACGTAGAAGCCCTTAAATATATTGTTTTAAAATTAAAGAAAGACTCGAACGAGAAAGTCGCAGACTTAGAGCTGGTCAATAAGAATATTAGGAATGTAATTGAAATCATAGCTTCTAAGAATGAGAGAAAAGCCATAAAATTTAGAAGGTTATTTTTCAATAAAAAAATTAATAATGAAATAAAAAAGATATTTTCATCATCTAAAAATAGTCAAAAAACTTTTATAAGAAGATTATTATTTACAGGTTTGGCATGTCATTTATTATCACTGCTATTAACCCATGTTGTAAATTTTCCTTTGAGTAGCCATGGTTTTTGGATTCCGTTATCAGGTTGTTTGATGGTAATGCCAGGGTATTATGGTACATTTGGGAAAGTAACCTCTAGGACAATTGGTTCTTTAATTGGTTGTGTATGTGGAGGAAGTTTTTTCCTTTTGTTACCTTCTTCGGGAATTTTTCACTTGGCAGGCTATATAATGTTAGGCTGTTTATTCGTTTTTTTGTATGGCATTATAAGAGGAATGAGTCAAGCTTTCCTAATGTTTAGTGTCACTATATGGTTATCGTTTATTTTAGGAGGTTATAATGCTGGATATACAAGAATTATTGATGTTATATTAGCAGCACTTATTACAATAGTTATTATATTTATAATACCTACATATCATGATGAAGATTTCAATAAAAATATAGAGAATTTTGCAAAGATATTTATTGATAAAGACTTTTCTAAATTAAATAATAAAAGTTTGCAGTATATATTAGACGATTTATATAGTAGCCAAGTAAAAATAAACGCATCTGTAAAAGAACTACAATTTGACAGTTCCATTTATAATTTAGATTGGAGTCTGTCTGAATTGTCAGATGTACAAAAAATAACTAATTCTATAATATGGGGGGTAATTCAAGCTTACTATTATATTGGTTCTGAAGATTCAAAATCGGGAGAAATTATAAAAGAACTGTGTACTTATCAATATAGATTAAATAGATTAATTTGTTCAGAAAATAGAAGTTCGTTTAGCGATTTTAGTATTAATATAGCAAATAATGAAGTTTCTTTGCCTTTTTTAAAAAAAGGAATTGAGGGATTGGAACAATTTATAAAAAAGTGATACATATTGTTTTGGTGATAGATTTTTAAGTAATGCCTCAATTTATATTTCTTTAAAAAGAATAAGATTATGTTTTGAACAATTTTTTGTTTAGAATTTATGGTATATACTTCACTATCTTGGGTAAAAATTTATAAAATATTCAATATGATTATAAAAATAAAATTCACACGAAAAGATTTGTGTGAATTTTTCATATTAAACCAATGTTATGCCGAGTGCAGGATTGTTTAGGTTGCTCTCGAAGTTAAATACAGGATTTATAAGACTCTCAAAGTGTTCTCTATAGTAAATCTCTTAAAGCGAAAAATAAAATAGGACAAATCTGGGGCAATTAAAAGGGATTTGATATAAAATTTATAACTCTATTAAACATGATAAAGTAAATAATTTGAAAGAAGCAGACCTTGAAACTGCTATAAATATGTTAGGTACACTCTTTGTTTTAAACTCATGTTTTTATCCTGATCTTATCAAAAAAGCACCAGAAGAACGTTCAAAAATTTTTAGAGGTAAAACAGCTTACATTGAACCTCTATTTCTTTCAGGAATTAGTGAAATTGATAAACTTGATATAGCTGAAGTTGAGGAATATTTTGCAAGTTGTATTTATTATAAATGTATACAGGAAAGTGAACAAACGGAACCGAAAGCTTACGCATTAAATTCAATTAATCATATGTTGGATTACCATAAAGAAGCCATAAATCTATCATTGGATGAGATGATAGAAAAATTAACTCTGAATGAAAGTTTATTCGAACCTTTAGATTATCCATTATTATTAGCTGTTCCTTTAATACTTCCAAATGATGGAAAAAGTATTTCAATAATCCATGAATATGCTAAAGAATTTTATGAAGCTTTAGAACAAATAAGAAAAGGGGAGAAGATTTAGTTTGAAATGTCCCCTTGCAATATTGGTTCATAAGCTAAACTAAATCTATAAACCATTGACAAGGTTAATGAATATGTTATAATAATATTAACGAAGAGTTGTGGGAGTATATCTCACAAAATAACCGAGGGACTACCAATAAACCCTCGGTTTTTTATTAGAAAAAAACACCCCTCTACCAAAGGAGTGTTATGTGGATTAATGGCGCTTATGTCGATTTTTTAACCAATCCTTGACTAGCTCAAGGATTACTCCAACCACTAAAGGAGCGACAACTGATACGAAGAGTTGCAGAAGCATATTTCTCACCCCCTCCCTAAGGCATTTCTGCAATGGTTAGGTGCGCCAAGCTATATTTTATCATACATTCTATTGTATGTTTAAACAATATTTTTCAATCAATATCTCACTAATTTGACGGGTGGCCTCTATCCAAAATTTTTCCTTTTCATTTTCCCAGATATTTGGTAATTTTAGAGTTAGGTTTGTTTCATCCTTAGCATGTACAACGCTATTCCTATAGCTATAAAGTGATCTAGAAAATTCCTTTACGCTATTTTTTTTTGATAATTTATTTTCAGAAGCAGATTTAACAAGTTGAGTAATATCAGTTTCAATTGATTCCAAAAGAATTCTAAGTTGAGTACCTTCATCATTACTAAAAACATTTTGTACATTATTGAATAAATCGTCAATATTTTTGTTATCTGGATCATTGGAAATTAGAACTTTAAATTTTTCTTTACGTGCGATAACCCAGAAATGCTCTAACACTTTATAAAAATATTGAAAAGAAATTTCTTTATCTTTAATTTGCATCCCCTCATTATAAAATCTTATTGCCGTAGGATGATTGATATCACCAAAATGGCCTAAATTGTATTCTAAATTCCTCTGTTGACGACTATCTATCGGTGTTGTATCTTTTAGTATTGAGTCTTCATAGTAGAAATCTTTGTATTCAAAAAAGCTAGGATAAAACTTATAAAATTCATTACCATAATATCCCAATATGAAAAGTGCTTTGGATAAGTTTTCTTCTAGATTTTCTTGGTTTAACGATTCCCCTTTCAAAGAGAGAGTAAATATGAAATGATTACTGATAGCTTCACGATAATCTTTGTCATAGGTCAAATCATAATGTGCCGCATTGAATAATAGAGTAGGTTGATTGTTTATATCAACTTCAAGGTCACCAATAGTAAAGTGTTTTTCACTAATTTCTAAGTCAGGGTTTAGAATAAATTCAGCATAGTTAGAGTAGAAAATTCCCATATCTTTTACGATCTTTACATCTTTTATGAGGTATTTTATTTCATAATTTTTTTCTATTTTTTGCACAACATATTCTTTGCCAATCTTATCTTCCTTAATTGTTAAACTATTATCTTTTTCAACAATTAATGGAAACTTTTTATCTGGGAAGCTATCCTCATTAAATTCTGCAAGTCTAGGGAAAAAGGTATCTAGTATATCGAAATTATTCATTTGATTATCCTTATCAGGTAAGTAGAGTATAATTTTCATTCTAACAGACAGTACTATGTTTTTCAAATATAAAAAAATTTTTTATTCAGTAAAAAATGGCAGTAATATTTTCAACTGAAAAAGAAGTAAAGTTATATGTTTCGGAAAAACTCCAATTTTTAAGAAAAATATAAAAGAACCATATGCTTATACAGGAGTATGGTTCTTTTATATTTTATCTAGTCGGAATAATCTATCTTCTTCTTTGCCCATGGTCAATAAAACCAGAAATCAATTTTGGTGGATATTTTTATATTTCCATTTATTTTTTTCACTAGATAATATTCTAAATACTTGAGTAGAAACACTTTAATTATTTGTTAAATTAGAAATTTACTCTATGAGTTGTGCTTTCTTTGATATTTTTACCATTTAATATTCCTATTAAATTGAGGCTTCAAAGAACTGTCCCAACCATTCAGAACTACTCCCAATCCAGAAGCATAATAACCTACTGCAATAATTGCTGAAGCGAGCACAACTGTAATAAACTTAGTTTTTTTATAGGGGTTTGCCTACCTTTCCCCAAAAAAGTTTAAATTACTATATAATTTTTAGATTATCGTTGGTAATTAATTTTTAAAACTTTCAAAACCATTCCCAGAAGCACTAAAGATATGCCTATGATTTTACCAATATTAGGTAAAGTATCTCCTAAAAAAACAATGCCTAAAACTATAGTAAATATTACTTCAAGTGACTGAGTGGCTTCTACTGATGCTAGTTGTCTAATATTTTTGTGAGCAAGGTGTGTTGCAAAAAAGAACAAGTAGGTGGCTATAAAACCGGAAAAGAAGGCAACTGATAAACTCATTATCAACTGATCCTGAGAAGGTAGTCCACTTTGAGAATAGCCGATAATAGAACATAAAACCCAGACTGGTGCACTACAAATTAACATAGCTAGAATACGCTCTCCTGTACTTAAATAATATTCTCCTTTATTTATTTTCATTATCTTTCGGTTTCCTAAAGGGTAGCTAATTGCAGCTACGACCATTAATATTAACGCCATAAATAGAAAAGAAGTGTTATTTTTAAAAGAAATTTGCTGGAATTCAATTACTGCTATTCCAGTCAGTATTATTCCAAAGCAGAAGAGATCATGCTTTGTTATTCTGCTATCTTTTCTTTTCTGAGGCGTTTCTTCAATGTATGGCGCTAAAAGACTTCCAGAGATAATAGTTAACTGCCACGTACTTGCAATTAACCACGCTGGTGATAGCGTTGAGGCAAAAGAAAGTGGGATATAGAACAATACAAATGCAACATTACTCCAAATAATCCAAGATTGCCATCTTTCTTTTATTGCATAATATATTCTTGAAAAACTACAATTTTTTTGTATGGCAACAGCTATTATGAACAATGGTAACATAAATAAAAATCTGAGACTCGCAGTCCAAAGCCAATTCCCGCCAGTGAAAGACATCAATTGATTTAATAAAAAAGTGAGAGAGAAAAAAAAGGCAGACAAAACTCCGATAAAGATAGCTATCATTATTTCCCTCCAGAAGTAGTATATATCATAATACATAAAAATTTACAGCTTTGTTTGCTAGAATTGATATATTCATGATCTATAGCCGCATCAAATCGTAAAATTGTTTCTTTTGATAATTCGATTTCCTCACTCTGTAGCATTATACTAAAATTTCCTTCAAGTGGAATAATAATCTCAACAGTTCCATAGGAATGAGCTTTAGAAAATCTCCTAGCTTCTGATTCTAATTCCAAAAATAATACTTCAAAATTATCTGCGGGATTCCAAGTAAAGGCAGTAAATATTTTTACTAAATCATTTTCCGAATCAATACTTTTTAAATTATTAATTTTTTGGATTTCATACCCAACCTCATTTTCGGCAAAAAAATATGAGATAGGCAAAGAAAGTCCCTTAGATATTTTCCAGAGAGTGTTAATAGAGGGGGACGTATTGCCTCGTTCTATATTACTAAGGGAAGGGATGCTTACTCCTGTTAATTCTGATACTTCTTCTAAAGAATACTTTTGTAATTCTCTATAGAGTTTTAATTGATTTCCTATTTTTATTTCTAGCATATGTATTCCTTTTTATATAATAATAAATATTTTTTACTATTATAAAATTATTTTGGTATAAAGTCAAGGCCAAACTGATAAGCTATCTGTACGAATAAAAGAACAAGAAAACTACCAAAAAAGATAAGCCTGGTAGTTTTATAATGGACCAAAATAGCTCTGAAAGATTATTCTTATTAATATCGTAAAAATATATCATTCATAAAAATTTTTTTCTTACAATTATAGCGTTCATAAATCTTATGGCTGAGTTACTTTAATATTGATAGTAGTAAAAAAGGCAAAGAAGCAATTTATCTAATAAGTCAAATTTAGCCGATCAAAAGTCTGGGCAAGTGATGTGATCACCAAAAACTACTTTATAAAAAAGCCGCTCCAAAGAGCAGCTCAAATCTAATGTGGACGTTCAACCGAGTGTCCACTGTCATTATAACTAATCTCAAATTACTCGTCAAATGAATAGCAAAAAATACCTAGTTAAGAGCGACTAAAATAATAAGTAACCTACATAAATTATTACTTAGTATTTAATCATTGATAAAAAGTGCTTTAGTGCTTGGAAAAAATGTTCAGTTGATATTATCTAATTGAACACATGTAAGATTATTTATCAGTCTTTATTTTTTATTTTATAAACTTTACCGCAGAAATATAAAGTTACAACCAGTGAAAATATTATTAATATCAAAGAGTTGTAAGTTCCAATAGTTGTACCAGTTAATTTATCATCGCCACGTCCATATTGAGCCACAGCAATGATAGAGGATACGATTGAGGTTCCCATAGCTCCTGCAAATTGCTATATTGAATTATAAACAGTAATTCCACTATTCTGAAGACTTTCTTCTAATCCGTTTAGACCTAAAGTTAATATGTTACTAAACGTTAAACCGTTGCCTAACATATATAGCATATATCCCCCAATTATTATTGGTGTTGTCAAGTGTTGGATTGTGATAAAAAAAAGTAGTGTAGCAACAGTCTGAAAAACAACTCCGAATACGATTGGTGATACGCTTCGAACCTTATCTAATACTAATCCACTTATAGGGGCAGAAATCGCTCCCACTAATAATAAAGAAAGCTGATGAATAAAACATCAGCTTTCTTTATTATTTTTCAAAACCATAGTAAACCAGGATTTGCCAGTCATTGGTGGAATTGCCATTCCTGATTTAAAGATTAACCTTCCAATTTTTAAAGGGGTATAGAATACTTCATTATTATATGGTGCAGGAATGATGAAAGAAGAAGAGGGGATTATTTAGGTCGTTCTCAAAGTTAAATACAGGCTTTATAAGGGTCTCAAAGCGTTCTCTATAGTAAGGGTCTTAAATTAAAAAATAAAATGGGGCACAATGGGGGCAATTTGAAACAGTAGGATATAATACTGTTTGTTTAAATCTAAAATTTTGATACTTAAAAAGAATGATAATTGCATTTTTATTTGAAAACTAACCAAGCAATATGTAGTGTGTGAAAATAATAAAATAAAGACCATTACATATCACATAGTAATTTTTGTTTTATGACTTTCTAGATTATTTTACAGTATTATTGATTTTTTATGTATAATTTTCTGAAAATTGTTTTTTGATTGTTTTTTTCTGAATATATATTGTATAATATTTTGTAATATGATATAATAAATTCGAAAATAAAGATAATATTATTTTCTAGAAAGGAATAAACTTATGAAAAAAATAATCTTGTTGGGAGCCATTATTTTAACCGTATTTGGAGCAAGTCTTACTAAACCACAGAAAGCTTCAGCTGCTTGGGTTGGGACTGTAATTAGTCAAGAAAAACTTAATTTAAATTTTAGGGTTATTAGTACCTCATACAGACAATTGAGAGTAACAAATAGTTATAGTGTATATGTTAATCCTCTAGCTAGAAGTGGTAATTACTATTATAGAGATTATATCTATACTACATGGTAAGCAGTAAAACTTTAAGAGGTCTTTGTCTAAGACCTTTTTTCATTATTATTTCTGAGAGGAGTAACATGTTTATATTCAAAAAGTTTATTTCAGACCCTAAGAATAAGATAGTGGCTTTAATTTTATTTTTATCAATATTTTTCTTTTTTATTTCATATCAAACCGTTGGTTTAAAGATGTCAACCAAATATGGGTTAGTATCATCTACAAAGGTAAATGTAAAATCTGGAGAGAAGGGAATTTCTGAACTATCGGAGTATCTAAAGGGTGATATTAAAGAAGATGAAAAAGCTAATGATGAAAAACTATTGGATAGAATGAAACAACAATTGGCTGTGGATAAAGAAAAGTTAGAAGCAGCTACAAAAAAAGACTATAAAGAATTCTATAGATTGGAAGAGAAAAACGCTTTATTGTTTTTAAAAAGTATTGATGAAGAAGGAGAAAAATCTCCTATGATGGGAGCAAATAAGGATTATTTCTCTTCGTATATCACTTGGTATAATCAGGCTAAACTTACTCATCAAAAATTTGCAGAAATCATAGGGGCTAATGCATCAGGATTTGGGTGGCTTAATTATTTGTTATCGGCACTTGGAGGGCTTTTTGGTCTGATTCTGATTACCGTGTTATGTGGTGATGCCCTTGGGAATGAGTTTCCAAATGGCTTACGCTTCTATCATCTATTAAAGAAGAGAAGATCTAAACTACAGTTTGATTATCTATTTGTTCCTATCATTACCACTCTAATAATTATAGTTGGAGGATTAATTATTCCTTTAATAATAGCTATTATTCAATTCGGGATTGGAGATTATAAATTTCCAGAGTTTGTTGTTAATGCAACATATACGCAGTATGCAGGAGAGATTCTAATATGGAAAGTTATATATTTCGTCCTAGCTCTATTATTCATTACTAGTTTAGGACAACTTATCTCCCAATTTATAAAGAAAGCTTACATTTCTTCTGCAATAATAGTCCTTGTTTTAGTTGGCTATTCTATTTTGGAAACTCAAAAAGTAATGCAGGATTTTATAAAATGGATTCCTTTGACTTATTTAAATATAACTAAGGTAATTTATCTTTCAAATGGAGATAAAAATTGGCCTGATACAGGAAATTATTTATTTGGTCATAATTCGTTTTGGATAGGGGCACTAATGCTTTTAGGGTGTACTATAATATTTTATAGTACTACTTACTTTATGTTCTCAAAGTATACCTATAGAAAGGAATAATATCATATGAAATTTATAATTGAGAATTTAGAAACAAATGCTTTTAAGAATCTTAATTTAAAAATTAATACTCCAGGTCTATATGGTGTAATTGGTAGAAATGGAGCAGGGAAGTCAACACTATTTACTGCTATAAGTGGGGAAATGTTGTATAAAGGTACCATAAGGTTTGAGGATGCTAAATTTTTTGGTAGAATCTCTTATGTTCCTAACTTAGATATTTTTGATAATAATTTAACTGCTAATGATTATATCAAAGAGTTGAAGGGAGAAGAATACGATAGAGCCCAAAAATATATGAGTATTTTTCAAGCATCTAATTTTTTTGGAAAAAAAATAAAAAAATATTCCTTGGGTATGAAAGAAATTCTTGCTTTTATATATAGTGTAAGTCTCCAATCTGATTTTATTATTGTAGATGAATTAATGAATGGACTTGACAATACAATGAGAAAAGAAGCTTTTAAGATTCTTAATGAACTTGCAAAAACAAAAATTATTTTATTAACTTCTCATATTTTAGAAGAAGTTGAGGTCAATTGTTCTGAAATCTTTTTCTTAAGTGATACAGGTTTTCTTAGTGTAAACAGTTTAAGTGAAGCCAAAAAATTAATTTTTGAAAGTGATGTATTTAGCAAGTGAAATAATATTTCCGAAATGTATCACAAAAAATATATACGGATACAAATGCAATTAGTAAGCTCCTAAATGATGCAAACAGTAATTAATATATAGGAAGCTTTGGTTAAGATAATTTCTAAGGTTTTAAAAAGTAAGGAGTTAAAATGTTTTATAAAAAAGAGATTAAATTTTCTGACGGAGAGTTAGCCTTCTTAGATTCAATATATAATCTATCAATGTCTGCAGAAATTAAATCAGATGAACGAAATATTTTGCTTTCTGCAAAAAAAGAATTGGAGAAAACGGGGAATGTTCCTAAATCAATCAATGATTTGATGAATAGTTTTAGACTAGGTGCAGTGCAAAGAAGTTTAAGTAAACCAGTTTCAGAATTTTATTCTAAGCTTTATCAAAGTAATAGCGCGACAAGTGGTTTAACAAAAGGTGTTGCATTATCAACTGCGTTGCTACCTATTTGGGATAGTTGAGATTATATCATCTTGTCACGAATTATTTAGTGGCATTATGGGGAAATTATATATAAAAATATGAAAAACCACTGGTTATAACAACTAGTGGTTTTTTAATTATAAGCACGAATGTCTATGTGACTTTTTATTTTGCAAGCTGCTGTTACTTCAATACATTTCGAGAATTATGGAATGTTTTTATTTAGGAAGAGTAAGAGTAATAATTGCATAAAATAAGCAGTTTATCATATGTTACATTTTTTTAAAGCTATAAGGCGCTATAAATTGGACACTTTATAAATTTTTTAGTTTAAGTATGATATAACATTTTTTGTAGAGTTTTTAAACGGTAGTCTGAGTGTGGGGGATTATGATTTTTTCAGGAGAATATCTCACAAAACATGGAAGGCGAAAATTTTTTGACTGTTTTTTCATAAATTGAGTTTAATTATTGCTTTTGCAATATTAATGATTATTGTCATAAATAAAAGCAAAAAAATGATCGTTCTACTTTGATATGTTGTGACCCCAAAAGCTTTACGAAAAATGTAACATTATGATACTTAAGAAACACTCCCCCAGTATGAGAGAGTTTTAAAAATTTTATAAAACTTCTTTATTTGTAGTATGAGTTCTTGATTTTATGAGTCTATATCGTAAACTTCCCCTGTTTGAGCGTTCAACTGAACTTCAAAATCTTTATCTTCTATCTCCCAAACTATTGCCTGTTCATCATCTTCAAAAGTTAATTTCCATTCGTCGATGTTAAACTCATGATTAATTGCCTTAGCCCCGATATCTATTGCTTCACTCAAAGAAATAATATTAATTAAATTAATTTTTTTATTTTCATCATAATGTTTATCATAATGATTATAATCATCTAATTTTTTATCAAGAGTACTATTATAGATAATTTCTTTTCTTGTAGCTCCAATTCTGGAAGTGACACGAATTGCTGACTTTCCATAATAGTTATCTGATTTAATTGATAGCAACTGACTCTCTGGAAAATCTTTTTGAATAACTTTTTCAACTTTTTTAAGATCAATTACGGTATTATCCTGTATTTCCTCTGAGTGGGTAGGAGGAATAGTATTGGATTCTGAGGAGCTTGAGCTAGGATTTGCAAGTTTTTCATGATAAACTTCTGTGTCAGTTGATGAATTATTACAAGCAGATAGAGCAGTAGATAAAGTTACTAAATATATTAAAATAAATAATTTATTCATTTTTTTATTATAACATAAGTTATTTCTTAGTTAATAATTATAATAAAGACAAGAACTTTGAAAGCTAATCTCAGTTCAATATTTATCTATTATATCATTAAAAAAGTGCCCTAAAAGATTTTGGAGTATACCCAGTCTCCACTCTAAATACTTTAGTGAAGCGACTTTGAGAACTGAAATTTAGTATTTCCGAGATATATGACAACGAAAAATCTGTACTAAGGAGGAGATGTTTTGCTTCCTTTATTTTTAAGGTAATGATATATGAGCGTAAGGAGGTGCCGGTTGTTTTTTTAAATAAAGAAGAAAGATATGAAGAATTTATAAATAAGTAGTCTGCAATATCACTATTTGATAATGAATCATATAAGTGATTTTGTATATATTTTATTGCTAAGTTAACAGTGTTAGAGGGATATCTCTTGCTTTCAAAGTTAAATAAATGAGAGAACTCTATAAACATATAATTTAGAAATCCAGAAAACATTTTAATATTGTCTACTTTGTCAAGTTTTAGTATTAGATGATTAGAGAGACGATAGGCTAAATTAATAGGAGAATTATTTTTTATAGCTTCTCTTGTTAGT
This sequence comes from Lactococcus sp. S47, assembly GCF_016517475.1. Lineage (NCBI taxonomy): Bacteria > Bacillati > Bacillota > Bacilli > Lactobacillales > Streptococcaceae > Lactococcus > Lactococcus sp. S47. The sequence goes on along the minus strand of NZ_JACVUB010000007.1, from coordinate 2,632 downwards.
AATGATATAAGTGAAATTAACTTATATTTTTTGTCGCTTAAGTTATTTTCGGATAAGGGGTAGTCATTTATTCTGATAATCGTTTTAAATAAAGGACGAATGGCTGTCGGCTTATTTTCTTTTAAAAGATTAACAATATGCTGTTCAAGATTGTAGTTATCCAAATAGTCATGCTGTAAATGTAGAGTTGTAGCTATTGGATGAAGGGGTTTGTCAAAAGTAATTTGTTTTTTGTAACCTTCAATATTATCTATTTTTTTTATTTTATAAGTTGTTGAATCTTTAAGAGTTGATACCAAAATCTCTACTTTTTTATAATGAATGTTCCATTCTTTTGACGTCCAATCCTCTGATAGCTTGGAAGAAACTATACTTATTAAAAAATAGTTTATGTGATTAATATCAAAATGTATCGTTACAGAAGTATAATCATTACTTTTTAATATGGTAAGCTGTTCTTTTTCAGTTTCGTTATAAAGATTATCTTTGAGGTATTTTAAGAAATAGTTGTTTTCTATTTCTGATGATAGTATACAAATATTGTTTTCAAATATTGCAAAAGGTGTCCCGATAAAAGGGATTAGAAGGTCAAGTGTATCGTTCATGTGTAAAATAGCTTTCATATAAATTTTATATTAAAATTAATAAAGTAATTATTTTTAATAAATCTAAAAAAAGAAATAAAAATATAAAAATAAATATATATTTTATGTATTCTATCATGTACAATTATTAGTAAGCAAATAATTTGACTTGCTTTTTCGAATAAAAATAAGGAGCTATAAATGAAACAACATTCAGTAATAAAAAATTTCAGGTCATGGAAATCTGGTAAAAAATGGTTATACGCTTCTAGTGTTTTTGTATTGGCTATTGGCGGAGCGATAGAACCTTTAGCAATGGCTTATGCGGATACTCAAGTACAAGAATCAGTTTCAGAAAACAGTATTAATTCAAAAAATGAACAATCTTTACCTGCCATATCAGAAAATTCCAATTTAGATGATTCACAAAAAATTTCTCAAAAATCTAGTGCATCTCAAGAAGATACCGCTTCTAAAGCAGGGGGAATTGAAAAATCGGGTAGTGAACAAAGTCAATCAAGTTCTGTTCAAGATGTCAACACACTGTTAAAAGACACAAAAACTGTGGATCCTCTTCAAGGGATTGCTATCACTACAAATTTTTCCACTTATTTCTATCCTAATAGCAACATCAATATCAAATTCGATATCACTTCTGGTAATGTCCTAAAAAAGGGAGATCAAATTACTTTAACTATTCCTGATATTATAAATATTTCTTCGGTTAAAATTAACGGGCTTGGAGAATATGGAACATTTGCAATTGATAATTTAACTAGAACCTTGACGGTTACATTTTCAAAAGATTTATCAGGAATTCCAGAGCTAGAATTTATTGTGAATATGCTTCCATCTAAGTTAGGAGATGGTGCTATTTCGGGAAAAATTAATATAGATGGTATTGAAACACCAATACTTACAAGCGATAATGCTTTTACTATCCACGACTACAATTATGAAGATCGCTCATCTTGGATTATAGGTGGGGACTCTGGCACTATAAATGATAACGAAATATTTAACAATAATTATTTAGGATCTCATACCTACCTACCTAATCAAACTAGTATGATTTATTATGTAAATGTGGATCCATCTGGCAATCAATCTGAATTAACGGGTAGAAAAATAGTTTTCACTCCTGATAAGAGAACCGTTAGTTCTGGAGTAAGTATAAATCCTAACAATTTTTGGGTTTCTCAAGGACCATATTCAAGCAATCCACAATATGTGTCTTTAAATGATTCAGGGTGGAACTATACAGTTGCTTCAGATGGAACAATCTCAGTAGATGTCCCTGATGGTAAACAATATTCTGGATATACTATAGTATTGAAAGCTGAACAACCGAACATAAATAAGCAAGCCGATGTTTTTGTAACATCTTCTGCTTCAGGAAACAGTAATGGTGGAGTTGTTCCTCAAGGTAATTCAATTACTCTCTGGGGAAATTACCAAACTACTAATACAGTTGGATTTATACCAACTCTTAATGCTTCAGATAAGACGATAAAACAAGGAACGTCTCTAAATGATATTAATGAATGGTTATTAGAAAATGTGACAGCTACTGATATTGAAGATGGAGCTATTAGTGATAAAGTAACCATTAAAGATGATGGAGGGTTTGCTCAAAATTTAACTAATCATAAAAATGGTCCAGTAACGGTTACATATAAAGTTTCTGATAGTGATGGAAATGTTGTAACTGCAACCGCTGTTATAACGATTTACTCAGATATTACAGTACATTACCAAGATAGTGATGGAAGCAAAATAAAAGATGATGTAATCCTTTCTGGGGATATCGGAGATACCTATAAAGTAGATAATTCAGCGGTTAATGTAGGAGGGTTCTCTTACGATTATGTATCAGCAACCCCAGATATTTTAACTGGGAACTATGGGGAGGGCGGTCAGCCAACAGATATCACATTGACTTATACTAAAAATGAACAACACATCACAGGTTCAGACTTTAGCATGTATGTAGGAGACCCAACGCCAACAGTTAGTGACTTCAAAGGCAGTGCGACCGATAAAACAGG